>JACQZT010000075.1 GCA_016213755.1 Acidobacteriota bacterium
AGTTGCGCTGAGGACTGTTTCAGCGTCTCCAGAACCCAGTCGGCAGGACGCGCATTCCGTTCCTGCGCGCGAAGGACAACCCCCGCACCGAGGGCGGCCAGAAGGAACCCGGCGCAGAACGGAGTTCGTCGCGTCATCTTTATCTTTAGCAACTATACATCCGGCTTTGTTCGCCGAACAACGGTTTTCGCAGGCCCCACCACGCCATCGCCAGCCAGACCCTTGAGTGTGCTAGCTTCTTAGCTGGAATGCGACTCTCCCCAGCGTTGAGAATCGGCGTCTTGATCGCCGCCGCCTGCGTGTGTTTACAGGGGCAAAACGCCCAAAGCGGCGACGCGCAAAGCGAAGCCAAGGGCTTGCCGCCCAGAGCGACTCCGGCCGATTATCAGGCCCAGGCTCAGGCAGGCACCGTGACGCTCGCGGCCGAGTTCAAGGGGCACTCGGTCCCCACGCTGCAAGGACCTCTTTCCACGGAAGACTATGTGGCGATTGAAACGGGTTTGTTCGGCTCGCCCGGCGCGCGGGTCAAGCTCTCCTCCGCCGATTTCTCGCTTCGCATCAACGGGAGAAAAGGGCCCTTTCCCAGCCAGCCCTCCGGGTTGGTGCTGAGCTCTCTCAAAGATCCCGAGTGGGAGCCGCCCGCTTCACCCGCCAAGAAGTCGAAGACCAGTATGGGCGGAGGAGGAGGCGAGCAGGGTGAATCCAACGCGCCGCCCGCGCCGGTTCAGATCCCCATCGAAGTGCGCCGCGCCATGGCTCAGCGGGTTCAAAAGGCCGCGCTGCCGGAAGGCGACCGCCCCCTGCCCCAGGCGGGACTGATTTTCTTCTCCTACCGGGGCAAGACCCAGAGCATCCGTTCGATCGAGCTGATTTACGCCGGCCCCGCCGGAAAGGTCACCCTGGCGCTCCAGCCGTAGCGAAAAGGGGCGCCCGCCGGCCGGGGTCCATTCCGACTTTTCGTTCCCAATCCGGTTGCGGTAACTTCCGCGGTTTGCCGACACGGCCACGTAGAAACTCCAGGCATCGACACGAGCGCCGATGCGGCACGTTAAGAACGTGCGCCACTTGTGTTCTTCGAGTACCTTAGCAAGAGCCAGCCTGCCGCGGCTGCCACGGCCATCGCCGCCAGCGCGTTCCAGCGATAGAACGCCGCCGGCTGCGGCAGCAGCCGCAGGCTCAACTCCGCCGCGTGCAGCCAGAACAGCGCGACGGCGAACGACACCAGGTCCGCGGCGCAGGTGCGGGCGATCACCAGCAGTACGCCCGCCGCCGCCAGGTACAGTGCGAACGCCGCCAGCGCCTGCGGCACATTCTGCGCGCGGCTCAGCGCCAGGGTCGCGGCCAGCGAGACCGCCAGGACGATCCGCCCGCGGCGCTTCAACAGGCCGGCGGCGGCCAGGACCCCCGTCGCCCCCGCGCACAGCCACAACGCCGCCACGAAGAACGACTGGCTCAGAATGGAAAGCGCCGGCCACGCGCCCTCGGTCCCCGGAAAGGAAGCCAGTGGCAGCGACAGTCGCGGCCCCGGCACTTGCTGCCCGGCCCAGCCCAGCACCCGGCCGGCGCCCCAGACCAGCAGCGCCACCAACGCGGCCCGCCGCGCCGAACCCGCCTGAACGCCGGCGTGTCCCAGCGCGAGCTGGCGATACACATCCACGGCCAGCGCGCCCGCGAACAGGCTGGCGGCGACGAACAGCGCCCAAGTGAGCCGGCCCAGCGCAAGTTGGCCCAGGAAGTTGTCGAGCGTCGCCGACGTCGGGTAGCGCGCCAGCAGCGTGGGCCACTGGTTCAGGGTCGCTGCGGCGGCCACGACAAACCCCGCCGCGGCCAGCCATCCGTAAACGCGCCAGTGGAACCGGTGGCGGCTCAGCCTGCGGATGAGGATCACCAGCAGCGGCAGGCCCAGCCCGCCAATCACCGCCGGAGCCAGGTAGCTCAGCAGGCGCGGCCGTTCGAACTCCCGCACCCATTCGTCGGGCAGTTTCAGGAAGCGCCGGTAGGTCGAGACCTCGTCCCCCAGGACCTCCGCCGACACACGCGCGCGCGCCTCGCCCATGCGGAACTCCGGGTCTTCCCACACGAACGTGTGATCGGTGCGGTGGTCGCGCTTCTCTTCGTGGGCCTCCACCAGGCGGAGACGGCTTACCCCAAGCTGGCCGGCCGCTCGCTCTCGCGCCTGGTCGGGCGTGAGTCGCGCGCCGGGCGCCTTCTCGTCCAGCACGTGCTCTACGCGCACGACGCGCGCGTCCGGGCCCACAAACACCCGCCACTCCTCCTTTTGCAGCGGTTTGAAATAGCGCGTTCGCCACAAACCCGTCAGCGTGCGCTCGGCGACAGTCCGGTCGGCGGCTTCGGCGCCCGCGATGCGCCGCACATACTCGAACTCCTCGGTCTTGAGGTTGGGCGCGAACTCGGTGACGCGGCGCCATTCGGCCGGACGATTGGCCCGCGAGCGCATTTCCACATCCGCGATGCCGGCCGCACGGTCGCGCGTGAGCGCCAGCTTGACGAAACCTCCGAACTCTCGCGGCGCCAGAAACGCGGCCGCGACGGCCAGCGTGAGTGCGGGAATCGCCAGCCAGCGCAGCGGCCAGCGCTTGGCTTCCGCCGGAGCCGGCACTTCTTCCGGCTCCGCCGGCGGCGTCTCGGCGGCCACCGCCTCTTCTTCGGCCGCGAATCCGCCCCGGCGATAATACTGGAACAGCGAGAGCAGGAACGGCGCCAGCACAGCGCCGCCCACTGCCACGCCGCTCAGCCGGAAGTACCAGCTTTCGGCCCGCAGCAGGTACGTGCCGATCAGCACCGCGTCCACCGTGTAGTGCCAGACCAGCGTCGAGACGATGCCGAAGCGCAGCATCAGAAAGCCCGCCGCCACGCCGACTGCGCCCACTTCGATGCCGCGAATGTAGCCCGGCTGCTGCGGATAGTTGGCGTGCAGGAAGCCCCACACGAAGGCGGGAATCAGGACCGCGATCCAGGTCGAGCGCAGCCAGCGCTTCAGCAGCGGCACGGCGAACAGGCGGAACCAGAACTCCTCGGAAGTGGCCGCCAGCACCGAGATGGTCAGCGGGTAGATCCACGGCAGGCGCGTCGAGAGCAGGTCCGAGTACTCGACGTCCTGCGGCGACCAGACGCCGAAGCGCCGACCGATGAGATAGAAGGCGACCACGAAGGCCAGGTGCGCGGCGGCGAAACCATAACCGGCCACCGTGGCGCGGAAGAAATCGCGAGTTTGAAATCCGCGCCGCGTGGGGAGATGTTCCAGCGCCAGGCCCGCGGGCCGCAGCGCGCGGTACAACGGCTCGCCCGCGGCGGCGGCCAGAATCACGTAGAAGAAGACGCCCACCCCCGCGCCCACCGCCAGCAGCGAGGCCATGGCCACCGCCTCCGGGTACTTCGCGCTGGTCGGCATGCCATCCAGAAAGAACGGAAAGTTGTTCCACTGGCTGATGGTCATCAGCGCGCCCACGAGGCCCGCGATCAGCACCAGCGGCCGCCACGAAACCTGCTTCTTGCGCAGCGCGTGAATAAGCACGCCCACCGCCGCCAGGATCAGCGGCACGTAAAAGGCCTGCGCAATCTTCGAGTAGAGTTCGTTCTTCGAGCGGAGCGCCGCGAAATCGCGCTTCCACTGCTCGGGCACGTACAGGAACTCGCGGAATTCGCCGATGCGGTCCCCCTGCACCACCACGCTTCGCCGGTAGCGCGCGTCCTTCACGCGCAGGTCGTCCTGCTCCCAGGTGAAGAAGTGGTCCCGGCGATTGGGCCGGTCTTCCGAGCGCGCCTCCACCGGATGGTGCGGCGCCGCGCTCTGGCTCTTCAAGAAATCCTCGGCGCGCGCGCGGGCTTGCTCCTGGCTGAGCCGCGCGCCCGGCGTGGTTTCCGCGATCACGTGCTCGAAGCCCGCCAGGCGCCCGTCCGGACTCAGCCAGACCAGCATCTCTTCTTTTTCCGGCGGCCGGAACCAGCGCGCCCGCCAGCGCCAGACGGAAATCCGCTCCGTCATCAGCCGGTTGGCCTCGTCCAGACCCGCCTCGCGCTCCAGAAACAGCCGCGCGTCGTCGTCCGGATCGAAGAGCGTCAGGTTGCGGAAGCCTTCGGTCCTCAATCCTTGCGTGCGCAGAAACGCGTCCGCGCGCGCTGTCACTTCGTCTTTGGACAGCCGCAGGTTGATGGAAGCCTGGGGAAACGCCGCCGAGTAATTGGCGTGAATGTACACCGCGCTGGCCACAATCGCCGCCAGCGAAATCGCCACCAGCCGGAGGTCCCGGCCGTCGAGCCTCTCTGTGCGCATGGGTTCTTCCATTGAACCACCTTCGGTTGTGATAAATTCAACGCTCAGGCATGCAACCGATCCTGGTATTGGTGGGCGGGTTTCTCGGGGCGGGAAAAACCAGCCTGATGCTGGCCGCCGCGGCGCGTTTGCGCGCTTCCGGCCGGCGTGTGGGCCTCCTCACCAACGACCAGGCCGGCGAGCTGGTCGACTCCGCCCTGGTGCGCGCCGAAGGATTCGAAAGCGGCGAGATCACCGGCGGTTGCTTCTGTTGCCGCTTCTCCGACTTCCTCGCCGCCGCCGGCGAATTCACGCAGCCGGACGTCCTGCTGGCCGAACCCGTGGGCAGTTGCGCGGACCTGGCGGCCACCGTCATCCGCCCGCTCCAGCGCCTCTACCCGGAACGCTTCCGCATCGCGCCGCTCACGGTGCTCGTCGATCCCCGCCGCGCCGAGCAGTTGCTCGCCGCCGGCGCCGACCCGCACATGAGCTACCTGTTTCGCAGCCAGCTCGCCGAAGCCGACATCGTCTGTTACACCAAGGCGGACCTGCACCCCGTCACTCCCCCGGACGGCCGCCGTCTCAGCGCCGTCACGGGCGAGGGCCTCGATGAGTGGCTCCACGAGGTGCTGACCTCCACCGATGCAGTCGGCCGGCGCACGCTGGACATCGACTACGCGCTCTACGCCGATGCCGAAGCCGCCCTCGGCTGGCTGAACCTCGCCGCCGATTTCCGCTCCCGCCGGCGGCTGACGCCCGCCGCGGTGGCCGGCCCGTTGCTGGACTCGATCGACCAGGACCTCACCCGGCGCGAACTCGCCATCGCTCATCTGAAAGTTCTCGTACGCTCCGCCTCGGGCTGGGTCAAGGCCGGCATCTGCGAAAATGGTCAGGAGCCTCTGGTCGACGGCATGCTGGACGCTTCCCCCGCGTCGCGGCACGAGATTCTCTTGAACCTTCGGGCCTGCGCCGACCCGGTGCTGCTCGTGACAGTAGCTGCCGTCGGGCTGGCGCAACCTGACGGGCGGGTACAGATACGCTCGCGGGCGGCCTTTCGTCCCGCGCCGCCGCGGCCTGAACATCGCATAACGGAGACAGTATGAAGATCACCCGACGTGGATTCGTGGGCGGAGTCGCCGGCGCGGCCGCCGCCGCTCCCCAGGCAACCCGGCCCGCGGCACGCCCCGAGCCGGGGCGCCATTTCACCGGCGAGGCTCTGCGCGAGATCGCCTTCCCCCTGGGCGGCATCGGCACCGGGACCGTTTCGCTGGGAGGTTACGGCAATCTCCGCGACTGGGAGATTTTCAACCGCCCCAACAAAGGCGGAATCCTGCCCTTTACGTACGTTGCCGCGCGCATCGAAGGCGGCGGCCTGAAGAAGCCGGTCATCCGCGTGCTGGAGCGCGAGGTGCTGCCGCCGTATCCGGGCGGCTCCGGCCTGTTGCGCGAAACCGCGCTGGGCCTGCCGCGCTTCCGCCAGGCATCCTTCACCGGCGCCTATCCGTTCGCCAATCTCCAATTCGCCGACGCGCGCCTGCCGGTCGAGGTATCGCTTGAAGCGTTCAACCCGATGATCCCGCTGGCTACCGACGATTCGAGCCTCCCGGTGGCCGCGCTCACCTATCGCTTCACTTCGCGCGCCGCCTCGCCGGTGAATCTCAGCGTGGCGTTCTCCGTCATGAACCCGGTGGGCTACGACGGCGTGGCCCGCCTGCGCAATCGCCGCGCGGCGTTCTTCGGCAAAAACCGCAACGAATTCGAGACTCGCGGCGGATTCGGTATCCTCAAGCTCGCCTCCGATAAGTACGCGCCCGAATCGACGCGCTACGGCTCGCTGGCCGTGGCCGCCAAGGCCGGCGAGCTTTCTTACCGCTCCGCTTGGGAGCACGGCGCCTGGTGGGACGAATTCCAGAAATGGTGGGACGAGTTCCTGGAGCAGGGGAAATTCTCCAGCCGCCCCGCGCCGCCCTCCGACGACGGTTCCACTGAATACGCCACCCTGGCTTCGAATTTGAGCCTCAAGCCGGGCGAAACGCAATCCGTCACTTTCGTCCTGGCCTGGCATTTCCCCAATACCGAGAATTACTGGATTGGCGAGCCGGAGCATCGCGGCAAGCCGCTCAAGAACGAGTACGGCAAGCGCTGGCATTCGGCCGCCGGCGCGGCGTTCTATGCGCTCGAGAATTTCGCCTCGCTGCGCCAGCGCTCCCAGCGCTATCGCGACGCGATGTGGGCCACCACGCTCCCGGCGGCGGTGATCGACGCGGTATCGAGCCAGGCTTCCATTCTGCGCACCAACACCGTGATGGTGCTGGACGGCAAGAAGACCCTGGCCTTCGAAGGCTGCAACGACAACGCGGGCTGCTGCCCGATGAATTGCACGCACGTCTACAACTACGAGCAGTCGCTCGCGCACCTGTACCCGGACCTCGAACGCAGCGTGCGCGACATCGACTTTCTGACCAACCTGCGGCCCGACGGCAGCATGAGCTTCCGCACGCCGGTCCCCTTGCGCGCCGGCGGCAATCGCAGTTTCCCGGCCGCCGACGGGCAGATGGGCTGCGTCATGAAGGTGTACCGCGAGTGGCAACTGGGCGGCTCCGACGACTGGCTGCGCGGCCTGTGGCCGCAGGTCAAGCGCGCCGTCGAATACGCCTGGGCGCAGTGGGACGCCGACAAGGACGGCGTCATGGAAGGCGAGCAGCACAATACCTATGACATCGAGTTCTACGGCCCCAACTCGATGATGGGCACGCTCTACCTGGGCGCGCTCACCGCCGCCGCGCGCATGGGCCGCCACCTGGGCGACACCGCCGCCGCGGACACGTACGAGCAGCTCGCCAAAGCGGGCGCCGCGCGCCTCGACCAGGCGTTGTGGAACGGCGAGTTCTACGTGCAGAAGGTGGATGAACGCCCGGTCAAGGCGGCCAAGTACCAGTACGGCGAAGGCTGCCTGTCCGACCAGTTACTCGGCCAGTGGTTCGCCGAAGTGGCGGATCTTGGCAAGCTTTTGCCGCCGGAGCACATTCGCACGACCCTGCGCTCGATCTACAAATACAACTTCCTCGAGAATTTCCACGAGCACCCCAACACCCAGCGCCTCTACGCCATGAACGACGAGAAGGGACTGCTGCTGTGCAGTTGGCCGCGCGGCAAGCGCCCCGCCATTCCGTTCCCTTACTCCGACGAGGTGTGGACCGGCATCGAGTACCAGGTGGCGGCGCACCTCATCTACGAAGGACTGGTGAAAGAGGGCCTGGCCATCGTCCAGGCCGTGCGCGAGCGCTACGACGGCGCGCGCCGCAACCCCTGGAACGAAGTCGAGTGCGGCCACCACTACGCCCGCGCCATGTCCAGTTGGTCCCTGCTGACCGCGCTCAGCGGATTTGCCTTTTCGGCGCCGCGGAAGGACCTGCGATTCCGCCCGCACGTGAATCGCGCGTCCTTCCGCGCGCTCTTTTCCACCGGCACAAGCTGGGGCAGCTACACCCAGCGCGACACCAAGGGGGAGTTCAAAGTGCTGATCGAGGTGGAAGGCGGCGAACTGGAACTGGCCACGCTGCGCGTTCCCTGCTCGAACCCCAAGGCCCGGCTGGTTACGCCCCGGAAAGGGCAACTGCAAATAGCGCAGGGCGAGGCCTCCATTGGCTACGCCCCGCCCTTGAAACTCGCCCCGGGCGAATCGCTCGCCCTGAAACTGGTTACTTCTTCCTGATGCGCTTGCAGGCGGTCTCCGCGCCCGTCGGATCGACGGCCGCCGAGCCCGCCTCGATGTGCTGGATCCGCCCCTCGGTGTCGACGACGAACGTAGTGCGGCCGGCCATCATCGAATCCGGGTTTAATACGCCGTACAGCTTCGAGACTTCGCCCTTCTTATCGCTGAGCAGGGGATAGGTGAGCCCCATCTCCTTGGCCCAGTGGCTCAGCGTGGGCCCGGAATCCGTGCTGACGCCGAACACCTGCACTTCCAGTCCTTCGAACTTTTGGATACCAGCCTGGTACCCGCCGATTTCCTTCGTTCAACCACCGGTGAACGCGGCTGGGAAGAAGGCCAGCACCACCACTTTCTTGCCGCGAAACTCCGCCAGTGTGACGGGCTTGCCCATCGAGGACGGAAGCTTGAAGTCGGGCGCCATGTCGCCCACTGAAAGCTGCGTCCCAGGCGCGGCCATCAGAGCGGCGCCGGAAAACAACAGGGAACGTCTGTGCATCTGAACCCCTCCTGCTTTCAATGTTACTTCATAACCTCCATCGCCACCGTACGCGTCTGCCCGGTCAGCAGATCCCGGACGCGGATCTCCCATTTGCCCGCCGGATCGCTGGCCGCCAGGGGCGCCCGCATGCCGGCGCGGCCGTTCGCCGCCAGCACGTTTCTGGAGTAGTGCGCCAGCGCCTTGCCGTCGGGACCGGCCACGTCCACGTGAAACACGTGCGCCGCCGCCGGCGTCGAGGGCGCCATGCGCAGCCCGATCAGGCCGCTTTGGGAAGCAGAAACCTGCAACTCGGGCGCGGGACCAGGAGCAAAAGCCACCAGCGCCGGCTCGAACGGATCCACGGTCAGCGACAACTCCTTCCGCACCCCCAACGCCTTGCCCGCGCGCACATCCCACGCGCGCATTTCATACGGCAACTTGAGGCTCACCACGCGCGGCTTTTCGAATCGCGCGTTGGACTTGAACTCCGGCGGACCTAATTCGTTCACCCGCATCTGCGGGTTGGCGTGAAGGCCGATGATCGTGACGCCGCCGTTGCGGAAACGGTGGACTTCGATTCCCGTCAGCGGCTCTCCCTTCTCGCCGCTCACGACGAACTCGGGCGTCACTCCCGCCTGCCGGATCCACTGGGCAACGGCGCGCTGCGTCGCGCCCTCCTTCCCCACCAACCGCTCCTGGTGATAGTTGAGCGCGCTCTCCGGCAGCAGCACGGCTTTGCCTCGACCGTACTGCGGCGCCCGGAACACATCGGCCAGGGACGACCCCGCCAGGCGCTTGCCGTGCTCGTCGAAGACCCCCGGCATGCCATCGGCGATCAGCAGTCCTCCGTGCGCAACGAACTCGCGAATGGCCCGCGACTCCGCCCCCGACAGCGCGCTCGAACGCGGCAGAACCACAACGCGATAGCCGCCCTTCAGCAGTTCGTCCTCCTCCACCTGGCCGTAAGTCACGAAGTTGTACTGCAAGCCCAGGTCCTCGATCAGGCGGCACCAGGATTCGCGCAGGCGCAAGAACTCGCTGTCCATTCGCTCCGCGGAAGAGCCTCGGCGCACCCACGCCTCGCCCTTGGGCCGCTGCGCCCGCATCCACTCCACGCGCAGGCTGGGCTGCGAGTAGTGGATGGCGATGGGGTTGGCCACCCGCGTGCTGTTGATCAGAAGCGCCGCCAGGCCGCCGCGCAATTCCGCGAAGTACGGCTGGACCTCCTTCCCGCGCGGGCCCAACCCGCCTTCGTCTGCCAGAAAGTCGTGCTTCTCGTCCCACAAGATCAGGCCCCGGTTGCCGTGCAGCAGTTCGTACCACACGCGGTGCTTCTCCTGCGGGCCGGTGGCGAAAGAGGTGGTCACCACCGGCAGCGCCGGATTCACCGAGCGCAGAATCTCGATGTTGTTGCCGATGTCGTAAGGCTCGGCGGCGGTCAGCGTGCGCGCCAGGCGGTGGTAGTCGTACCCGCCCCAGCCCGGCATCTGCGCTCCGCCGATGCCCACATAGGCGTCCGGATCCACCGAGCGCACGGCATCGACGCCCATCTTCAGGGCGCGCGCGAAAGAGATGTCCATCCACTCCTTGTGGTCCGCCCAGGCCGAGAAGTTCTCGCCCGCGCGCTTCATCGCCTGGTTGGTGGTGTCCGGCATCACCAGCGGCCAGGCCGCGAACTCCGTTCCCCACTGCGCGTTCAGCGCCGCCAGCGAGCCGTATCTCTGTTTGAGCCAGGCGCGCATCTCCACCAGCGACTGATCCGAAAAATCGAAGTCCCAGAAAGCGGCCAGGTCCGCGATGCCGCTCTCGTCGCCCAGGCTGTAGAAGACCGGGCGATAGGGCGAGTGGTTGCGCGCGGACTCCACCAGCCGGTCGTGAATTTTCGCGAGCCATACGGGATCGGAAAGACTCGGGTTGCGCTTGAACGCATCCAAGCTGGACGGGTTCTTCTGGTACAGTTCCTTGGCGTTCAGAAACGACCAGTTCTGAATCCGGTCGCTGCGGTAGCGATGATACTCCGAGTAGAAATCCGTCGCGATATTTTCCGCGTACCAGCGCATGTCGTTGTCGAGCAGGAAGTCGGGCGGCGTCCGGCTCTTTCCGTTGTACTGACCCGCGTTGATTCCCAGCTCCTTCAACCGGGCCGACTGCTCGCGGGTGTGATTCTGCCACATGAGAATCGTGTAATCCCGCCACTTTCTCTCCGGCGGCCTGGCGACGAACGACGTCTGCGCCCGCTCGTTGCGCCGGTCGGGTTCCCCCTTCTTGTTCTTGCCCTCGAAGACAAACTCCACATGCAACTGGTTCTTCATCGCCACGGCGCGGCGCAGGTCCAGGTCGAAACCGGTCTCCATCTCGTCGGTCAGCTCGACCGGGATCTTACGCTCGTCCACCACGCGGCCCAGCGCATCGGTCCAGCGAACCGAGAGCACGCCCCGGCCGGTGGCCTGCGCGTTGGTTCGGTAGACCACCGGAATTGTCCCCGTTCTTTCGAAGGCAGTTCCGGGAAGCACGATCTCGGCGCCCGGCATCGCGCAGGCCGCCAGCAGACTGATAATCGCAAGTGTACGCATCGCTGTATGGGAGTTTCGGGGACAGGCTACGAAACCCCGAAACTCAGAGCCCTTTCGTCAAAAGCCGCGCCGCCTCCAGCCCGCCCGCGCGCTGCACGCCGGGCACGAAAAAGGCGCGCCGGAAATCGTCGTCCGTGCCGCGGAAGTCGCCCAGCGGAGCTTCCAGTTTGAGCGGCATCTTCGCCAGCGCCGCCGCGAAGGTGGCCCAAACAGCGGCCTTGTCCAGACCCGCCAGCCGCACATCCGTCACCCCCTGCTG
>JACQZT010000076.1 GCA_016213755.1 Acidobacteriota bacterium
GCCCGATCTGTTGCGACGCGTGCTCGACCCCAAGGAGAAGCTCGACGGCACGCGGCCGGAGGACTACGGCCTGCCCCAGGGCGAGCGCCTGAACGAGGTCATCACACAGTCGTGGAACCGCCTGCGCAAGCATTGGGCGGAGTTCCGCGCCGCCGCCACGAGCCTGCCCGAGGGTGAAGCCGGCACCGGCCTCACCAACGACAGGTGGAGCCTGCCGCTCCTCCGCGAGCTGGGCTTCGGCCTCTTGCCCACCAGCGCCGGCCCCGAGGTCGGCGGCCGCAGCTATGCGATCAGCCGCCTCTTCGGCCCTGTGCCGGTGCATCTCGTTGGCTGCGGGCTCTCCCTCGACCGCCGCGCCGCCGGCCAGCGCGGGGCCGCCGCCGCCAACCCGCACGGCCTGGTGCAGGAGTTCCTGAACCGCAGCCCAGCACACCTGTGGGCGATCGTCTCGAACGGCCTGCGCCTGCGCGTCCTCCGCGACAACCAGGCCCTCTCGCGGCAGTCCTTCCTCGAGTTCGACCTCGAAGCGATGTTCGCCGGCGAGGTTTACTCCGACTTCGTTTTGCTCTGGCTGATGGCCCACGCCACGCGCTTCGCTCCGCGCGACGGCGACCGGCCGGAAACTTGCTGGCTAGGAGCCTGTCGGAGTAACCACGCAGATGGAGCTTGGCGCGAGTCTGGGCCACAGGTTTTTCAAGAGCCCGCGGCAGAAGATGCTGCCGGGAAGGCAAGTTCGACATTCAGGGAGGTGGCCGAGGCCAGTGAGCATGCACCTTGCTCCGCAACTGCGACCGTTACGCTGCCAGCGGACACGCCCGGGCACGCCACAGCTTGAGGAGGTTGTGTGTCAAGCAAATGAGATCCCACTCCGCGCCGACCTTCGTGAACCCGCGGAACGAGAAGCGGCGGAACCCGCGCGCCTCTTTGGTCTGTCCAAACACCGGCTCGACGATCGCCTTGCGCCATTTGTACACGGCCTGCCCGGCCGCCGTCTTCAACTTCTGCCGCATCTGGTCGACCACGCTCGCGTCAGCGGCGGTCGTTGGCGCGGTCGTGTCCGGCGCGGCGCCGTGCTTCTGCCGATCCGGGGGCACATAGAGTTCCACGCGGCTCAGCGTCTCGGCGGTGAGGTGCTCCGTATTGAAGTAGCCCGCATCCGCCGAGGCCTTCTCTGGCAGCCGTCCACAGTTCTCCTGGACCTTCTCCAGCATGGGCTGCAGTTGCTGCTTGTCGTTCGCCTCTTGCGTGACCGCAGTGGCCACGATGATCTGCGCCGTGCTGTCTACCGCCGCCTGCGCATTGTAGGCCTGTTCAAAGCCCTTCGTCGCCCCGTCCTTCATGATGCGCGATTCGGGATCGGTGAAGTTACGCTGCGCGGTCGGTTCCGGCTGGGCCTGCTCTGGGTCCGGGACCTGCGGTGGCCGCCCGCCCATCTTCTTACCGGTCTCGGCTTCGCGCCGGGCGCGCTCGGCGAGCTTCTCGCGGGCCTGCGCGGCCGCCTGTTCGGCTCGGGCACGCGCTTCGGCTTCCAACGCGGTCTTGGCCTCGCGGATCTTGCGCAGCCGCGTCTCGCGCCGCGCCAACTCCGCCGGCAACTCATCGCCCCGTCGCCCCTTGCCGTACTCGGCATCCTCGGCCGCATCCACCTGCTGCGCCTGCTCCAGCAAGCGCGCCACTTCGGCCTCCAGTTCCTGCTCCTGCGCACACATGCGCTCGTAGCTCATTGCCTTGTGTTTGGACGCATTCGCCTTGATCTTGGTGCCGTCGAGTGCCACGTGCCCGAGCTTGACCAACCCGGCCGCCTCGCACAGCTGCAGGACCTGCACAAACAACCGCGCCAAGGCCGGCAAATGGCGCTGCCGAAACGCCGCGATACTGTCGTGATCGGGGTGTTGGTCGCCCGCCACCACCCGGTACGGCACCTCGTCAAAGGTGGCGCGCTCAATGCGGCGCGACGATGGTTTCCCGGTACAGTACGCATACAGCAACAGCGTGACCATCATCACCGGATGATAGGGCGGTTGGCCGCGCCCGTCCCCGTCCTCGTACACCTGCAGGATCTCGGTCAGGTCCAGCTGGCTGACGACATCCAACAGGAACAGCGCCAAGTGGCCTTCAGGCAACCACTGGCGCATGTCGGGCGGCAACAACAAGCGCTGATCCAGATTGTATGCGCGGAAGGTCTTCCCCATCCACCTCACCTCCACTCCGCCGCTACTTTACACGACTCGTCCACCTTGACCAATGGCCTCGACTCGGGTTTTTCTCCGACAGGCTCCTAGGGTATTTTTGCCCTACCGATACCCGCGGCGGCCGAGAGCGGCCCGCTTGCGCCCGCTCGCCGCGCGGCGCGAAGCGAGA
>JACQZT010000077.1 GCA_016213755.1 Acidobacteriota bacterium
AGCGTGGTGGCGCCGATGCAGTGCAGCTCGCCGCGCGCCAGCATGGGCTTGAGCAGGTTGCCGGCGTCCATGGCGCCCTCGGCCTTGCCCGCGCCCACCACCGTGTGCAGCTCGTCGATGAAAAGGATGATCTCGCCGCCCGAGGCCTGCACCTCTTTGAGGACCGCTTTCAGGCGCTCCTCGAACTCGCCGCGGAACTTGGCCCCGGCGATCAGCGCGCCCATGTCCAGCGAAACCACGCGCTTCTTCTTCAAACCCTCGGGGACGTCGCCGCGCACGATGCGCTGCGCCAGGCCCTCGGCAATGGCGGTCTTGCCCACGCCCGGCTCGCCGATCAGCACCGGGTTGTTCTTGGTGCGGCGCGACAGAACCTGAATTACCCGCCGGATTTCGTCGTCGCGCCCGATCACCGGGTCCAGCTTGCCCCGCGAGGCCTGTTCGGTCAGGTCGCGACCGTAGCGTTCCAGCGCCTCGTAGGTGGCTTCGGGATTGGAAGTGGTCACCCGCTGGCTGCCGCGCACTTCCTGCAACGCCTTCATGAGGCGATCACGCGTCAGGCCGAACTCCTTCAGCAGGCGGCCGGAGACGCCCTCATCGCCGATCAGGGCCAGCAACACATGCTCGACTGAGATGTACTCGTCCTTGAGCGCCTTGGCCTCGCTTTCCGCCTGTGCCAGCAGCCGCTGCAAACGTCCGGTGACGTAGACCTGCTCGGGCGGACCGGCGGGGGTCGAGACTCTGGGCAGACGATCCAGTTCCTGGGTCAGGCGCTGGTGCAGGCGCACCAGGTCGACTTCGGCGCGGTTCAGGAGGGAAGCCGCCAGGCCGCTTTCCTGTTCGAGCAGGGCGGCCAGCAGATGTTCGACGTCCACCTGCTGGTTTCCCAGGCGGAAGGCGTGGGACTGCGCGGCGCGGACGGCCTCTTGAGCTTTTTCGGTAAGGCGGTTGATCTCCATATCTGAGCGTTGTCCTATCAGGTATTATCAGCCAGTCACTATAAAGTTGTCAAGGCAAGGGTGAAATTGCGTATTATATATAGTTCCCATGAAACCCTTACTGGCCATCCTGATTTCGGCTGCGGCTTACGCCGCGCCCTGCACCACGGCAACCTCCGCTTGCACGGAGTGGGTCTCTTTTGGCGGCGGACCGGCGCGCTCGCTGGTCTACCGCACCTACTCGCTGGAGGCAAGGAACGAGAGCATCACGCGCGCCATGATCATGATCCACGGCCAGGGCCGCAACGCCGACGATTATTTTCGCACCGCTGTGGCGGCGGCTTTTCTGGCCGGCGCGCTGGAGAACTCGGTAGTGATCTCGCCGCGCTTCGCCTCGCGGGACGGCCGCGGGTGCGCCGACACGCTGGCCGAAGGCGAGGTCAACTGGCGGTGTTCGGGACAAAGCTGGCGCTCGGGCGCGGCGGCGGTTGGCCAGGAGAAGCTCACCTCCTACGATTTCACCGACGAGATCCTGCGCCGGCTGGCGCGCAAGGAGGTTTTCCCGAACCTGAAGAACATCGTGGTGGCGGGCCACTCGGCGGGAGGCCAGTATGTTTCCCGCTACGCCATGGCCAATACGGTGCACGAGACGCTGGGCGTGGCGGTCACTTACCTGGTTTCGAACCCGTCGAGCTATGGATACCCGGATGCCAGCCGGCCATCGGCCGAAGGCAAGGAGGTGGGGCCATACGCGGAGGGCCGCAACTGCACCACGTTCAACCAGTGGCCCTACGGTTTGGAGAAGCGGGTGGGCTATGCCGCCCCGCTTTCCGACGGCCGGCTGCGCAAGCAACTGGTATCGCGACCGGTGGTGTACCTGCTGGGAGAGCTCGACACCATGCCGCTGGCGGGCTTCGACTCCTCCTGCCCGGCCATGGCGCAAGGCCCCAGCCGGCTGGCGCGCGGCCAAACCTTTGGCGCCTACGTGAACCAGAAGTTCGGCGCCAAACACCGCGTCGCGGTGGTGCCGCTCTGCGGCCACAACGCGCGCTGCATGTTCACCGCCGACCCCTCCCTCAAGCTCCTCTTCCCCTAAAACCGGGGACAGTACACTCAAACACCTATTTCGCAGAACGCGGGGA
>JACQZT010000084.1 GCA_016213755.1 Acidobacteriota bacterium
CTCATACGTCGGGAAGTCCGTGAAGCGCGGATACGCCGTTTTCTCCCTCCTGTTGGCCGCGGTGGCGGCACCGCTCGCGGCCGGACGTCTGGACCGTTTCGCCCTGGTGCTGGAAGAACCGCCAGTGGCGGCGCAGGTGGAGTCCCGCAAGGACCTGAGCAAACGCGCGGCGGTGGATGCAGAGCGGCGCATCGAAGCGGCGCAGGCCCTCGTGCGGCAAGCGCTGGCCGAGCGCAAGATCTACGTCACCGGAGCGGCGCGGACGCTGGTGAACGCCGTCTTCGTGGCCGTGAGCGAGGAGCGCGCCGAAGAACTGCGCTCCCTGCCCGGGGTAGTGCGCGTCGAGCGCATGCTGCCGCTCAAGCGCCGTCTGGACCGGGCCGTCGAGCTGGCCGGCGCCCCGGGCGCCTGGAACACGCTGGGCGGCATTCAGAACGCCGGCGCGGGCGTGAAGATCGCCATCCTCGATTCGGGCATCGACCACACGCACCCGGCCTTGCAGGATGCTACGCTCCGCCCGCCGGCGGGGTACCCCAAGTGCCAGGCGCGGGACTGCGACTACACCAACAGCAAAATCATCGCCGCGCGCAGCTACGTGGACTTGCTGGTGCTGGGCGACGAGCCGGACTACTCGCGTCCGGACGACCTTTCGCCGCGTGATCGCGTGGGTCACGGCACGGCGGCGGCGGCGGTGGCCGCGGCCGCACGCGTCGCGGCGCCGGTAGCCACCATTTCCGGCGTGGCGCCCAAGGCGTTCCTGGGCAACTACAAGATCTTCGGATCGCCGGGCGTGAACGACTTTACGTTTGACGACGTCGTCCTGCAAGCGCTGGACGACGCCTTCCGCGACGGCATGGACGTGGCCAACCTGTCCATCGGACAGCCGGCGCTGTGGAGCCCGGCCGATCGCGGTTCGGTGTGCGGCAAGAGCGGTTCAACGGCCTGCGACCTGCGCGTGGAGGCGGTGGAGAACGCCGTCGGCCGGGGCATGACGGTGGTGGTTTCGGCGGGCAACTCGGGCGACGCCGGCCTGGAAGTGCCGACCCTCAATTCGATCGATTCGCCGGGCAGCGCGCCCGGCGTCATTACCGTGGGCGCCACCACCAACGCGCACATCTACTACGCCAGCGTGCAGGTCGGCGGGGCCGACGCGCCGGCCGACCTGCGGCGCATAGCGGCGCTGTTCGGCAATGGTCCCAAGCCGGCGCGGCCGCTGACGGCGCCGTTGCGCGACGTGGCCCAACTGGAAGACAACGGCAAGGCCTGCTCGCCCCTGTCCAACGGTTCGCTGGCCGGGGCCGTAGCGCTCATCCAGCGCGGCGATTGCGGATTCGGCACCAAGGTGGGGAACGCGCAAAAGGCCGGCGCGGTGGGCGTCATCCTGTATCAGGCCGAGAGCAATTTCGTTTTTCCGCCCTCCGGGCTGGCGGAGACGGGCATTCCGGCGGTGCTGGTGGCCAACCGGGATGGGCTGAAATTGAAAGAGTTCTTGGCCACGCACGCCGACCGCCCGGTGACCCTCGATCCGGCCCTGAAAGCGGAGAGCGCCCCGGCCGACGAAGTGGCGTACTTCTCTTCCCAGGGGCCTAACATCGGCACCCACTCAATCAAGCCCGAACTGGTGGCCGTGGGCACGGACCTTTACATGCCCACGCAGAACTACGACCCCAACGGCGACATGTACGAGCCGGATCGCTACACCAACGCGCAGGGCACCAGCTTCGCCGCTCCCATGGTGGCGGGCGCGGTGGCGCTGGTGAAACAGCGCAACCCGTCCTGGGGGCCGGGGCAGTTGAAATCTGCGGTGGTGAACACGGCCACCGCGCAGGGCCTGACCGACTTCGACTACAACGGCACCGCCATCGCCGCGCGCGTCACCGGCGCGGGCGCGGGCAAATTGAACGCGGAGAACGCGGTGCGGACCAATGTGACCGTCAGCCCGGCCACGCTGAACTTCGGCGTGGTGGGATCGGGCGCCCTGCCGTCGCTGGCCCTGCGCATCACCAATAACGCGAACGCGGCGGTGCAACGGAGCGTCCAGGCGCGCGATACGGACCGCAACGCGCGGGTGACGCTGAGCGCCGCCACCGCCGTGGCGGGCCAGACCACGCAGCTCACCGTGCGGCTGGAAGGCACGCGGCCCGCGCCGGGTCAGTATGAAGGCGCCGTGCTCATCCGCGGCGGCGCGACGGACCTGCGCGTGCCGTACCTGTACCTGGTGGGCGACGCGGTGCCGTTCAACATCTTCCCCCTGCGCGGCGCCGAGTTTGAGGGCAACGTGAGCGAACGGATGCCGGGCCGACTGAGCTTCAAAGTGGTGGACCGCTACGGCGTCCCGGTCCCCAACCTCGGCGTGCGCTTCCGGGCCACCCTGGGCGGCGGTTCCATCGACACGGCCACCCCGTCCACGGACGAGCTGGGCATCGGCGAAGCGCGGGTCATTCTCGGAGGGCAGCTTGGCGAGCAGGAGTTCACCGCCGAAGCCGGCGGATTAAAGGTATACTTCGGCGGGCGCGCGCGCCTTGTGCCGGCCATCGAAACCAACGGCGTGGTGAATGCCGCCAGCGGCCGGGTCGGCCAGGGTGTGGCGCCGGGCTCCTACGCCTCCATCTTCGGCCGCGGGCTGGCCGACGCGCTGCGCATCTATTCCACTTCCTACCTGCCGCTGTCGCTGGCCGGCGTGAGCGTCAGCTTCGACGTGCCGGCGCGCAAGCTGAGCCTCGCCGGGCGTCTCCATTTCGTCAGCGACCGGCAGATCAACGTGCAGATTCCCTGGGAGTTGCAGGGGCTGAACAGCGCAACGATGAAGGTCTCCATCGGCGACTCGTCGAGCGCGCTCTTCGATGTGCCGCTCAACGACTACTCGCCCGCCTTCTTCGAGTACACCGAGCCGTCCAGCGGCCGGCTGCTGGCGGCGGCGCTGGATGCCAATTACCAGCTTGTCGGCTCGGCCAACGCCGCGCGGCGCGGACAGGTGGTGCAGCTCTATGTCAACGGCCTGGGGCCGGTGGATAATCCGCCCCCCTCGGGCGAACCCAGCCCGGCCAACCCGCTGGCGCGCACGAAGACCACCCCCGCGGTGACCGTCGGCGGCCGCGATGCGGCGGTCGAGTTCAGCGGTCTGGCGCCGTATTTTGTGGGATTGTACCAGGTCAACGTGACGATTCCGTCGGATGCGCCCGCCGGTTTGCAAACACTTGTAATTTCTTCCAACGGAATTGTATCGAAAACAGCCAGTTTGCCGATCTTATAGAGTAAGGAGTAGTGACTTTGACCGGCAAACTGCGCGCGCTGTGTCTGGGCTTGGCCTGGGTGACCCTCCCGGTTTTCGGGCAGGTCGTTCCGGATCTTTACATTGTTGAACTTAGCGGAGAACCGGGGATCGCGCCGGCGGGCAAATCCGGGGCTCGCGAGGCGTCCGGCGACCGCCGGGCGCGGGTGCTGGCGGAGCAATCCGCGGCCCGGCTGGCGATCGAGGCAGTCGAGGCCGAAGTGCTGGCCAGCGTGCAGCACGTCGCCAACGCGCTGGTGGTGCGCATTCCGGACAGCCGCGCCGGCCGGTTGAGCGGGCTGCCGGGCGTGTTGAGGGTGCACCCGGTGCGCGAGGCGCGCCTGGAACTCGATCAGGCGCTTCCGCTGCACAGGATTCCCGAGGCCTGGCAGCAGTTGGGCGGATCTTCCCGCGCCGGGGCCGGAATCAAGATTGGGCTGATCGATTCGGGGATCGAAACTTCACACCCCGGCTTCGACGACCCGTCGCTCCCGGCACTGGAGGGTTACCCGAGAACCCGGTCGACTACGGACGAGAGCGCGCTGAACGGCAAGATCATCGTGATGCGGGATTACGGAACGCTGGTCGATGCCACCGCGGCGGCCGATCCCAAAGACCACAACGGGCACGGCACGGCGGTGGCCATGATCGCCGCCGGCATGCCGGTCTCAGGCCCTTACGGGACCATGTCCGGCGTCGCCCCGAAGGCGTATCTGGGGGTGTACAAGGTGTTTCCCGGCTCCAACGGGAACACCCGGGAAGACGTTGTGATCAAGGCGCTGGACGATGCCGTGGCCGACGGCATGGACGTGGTCAACATCAGCCTGGGCGTGGAGCCGGCCCAGCGGGTGGAGGACGACCTGCTGGTGGCGGCGGTGGAGCGGGCCGCGGAGGCGGGCGTGATCGTGGTGAAGTCGGCCGGCAACAGCGGCCCGACGCCCAACACGCTCTCCTCGCCGGGGGGCGCGCCTTCCGGCATCACGGTGGGCGCGCAATGGAATCAGCGCGATTTCGCCGATCCGGCCGCGCAGGTGGGGGGCAAACTGTTCCCCGCGGTGCCCGGCTCGGGCCCGAACTCGCCCGCGCCGATTGAAGCCCCGCTGGCGGACGTGGCGAGATTGGATCCAAGCGGCCTGGCCTGCGGCGCGCTGGCGGCGGACAGCCTGGCCGGCAAGATCGCGGTCATTCTGCGCGGGGACTGCGTCTTTGAAGAGAAGCTGAACAACGCCATGCGGGCCGGGGCGGTGGCAGCGCTGGTTTACACCGACGCGGCGCGGCCGGATCCGGTGATCATGGCGGTCGGCGCCGCGACGCTTCCGGGCGTGATGGTGAGCCACGCCAGCGGCCTGGAAATTAAAGAGATGCTGGGCGCCGAGCAGCCCGTTTCCGCGCGGCTTCGGTTCGACGTCGAGGCGGTGCCGGTGAATCCGCTGCGGCTGGCCTCCTTTTCCAGCCGCGGGCCGTCCTCCGCTTATGGCGTCAAGCCGGACCTGGTGGCGGCTGGGGTGGCGATCGTGACCGCGGCCCAGAGTCTCGACAAGAACGGCGGGCTGTACAGCGGCACTCGCTACACCGTGACCGACGGGACCAGCTTCTCCTCGCCGCTGACGGCCGGGGCGGCCGCGGTTTTGAAGTCGGCGCGGCCGGGCCTGACGGCCGCCCAGTACCGATCCCTGCTGATCAATAGCGCGACCCCGCTGGCCGATGATCCGAACGCGCAGAACCCGGCGCAACAGGCGGGCGCGGGCATGCTGAACCTGGATGCCGCGCTGCGGAATACCGTGGCGGTGGCACCCGTGTCGCTGAGCTTCGGCGTGGGAGACGGTTCGCCCGACCGGTCGCGCGACCTGACGGTCCAAAACCTGGACACGAGCGCGGATCGGCTGACCGTCACGGTGGAACCGGCCGAAAGCGCGCCGACGGCGCTGGTTTCGGTGAGCGAAGCCGACTTGGGGGCAGGAGAGTCGGTCAAGCTTCGCGTGAGCCTGTCCGCCCGCGATCTTGCTCCGGGCGAGTACCAGGGGATCCTCCGCATTCGCGGCGCACGCGGCGGTGTCGAAACGCGCATCCCGTACTGGTACGCCGTGCCTTCCAATCAGCTCATCCACATTCACACCGTCACTTCCACATCTTCCACCCCGACCATTTATGCCCGCGCCGCGGACGCGGCCGGCATCGTGGTCGGCGGTCTCCAGCCGGCGGTGACGGTGCTCTCCGGCGGCGGCAGCGTGGGCAGCATTACATCGGCGGACAGCCTCTACCCGGGATACTGGCGCGTGCGCGTCCAACTCGGTCCCAACGGGCGCAGCACCTTCCGCGTGCAGTTCGGCGAGGTTTCCAAGGAAGTGACCGTGACCAGCGGCAACTGATTGCTCCGCCCACTGCAACCTCCCGACTGCTTCCAAAAGCGCCCGAACCACGGCGAGCCGCCTCTTGCGCCACAGTTCGTCGTCTGGAGCAGGTTGACAATCGTAAGCTAGTCCTAAGCTTTCCGACCTAAAAAAACGGTGAATCACATTCGGGTGTCTACAATTGGCTACAATTCTTAGAATTCTGTCAACTTGTTCTTGACTTACCGTGTGCACTGATGTAAAACGTTATTGCCCAAATATTGCCAGAATACGCTGATCACTTCGCGATTAGACAATTGGGCATTGACCTTTGGATCGTTGGCACAAGGTTTCGTTTTTTCGAGAGAACCGTGATTCGCCACTGTCCCACGTCTCTCGTATTGGCAACGAGAGGAGATAGGCGCGAACCCACTGCGCGGGTTCGCATGGAACGATCACGCCTGCCCCGAGGACCTTTTTCGCAATGCAAGAGGAGGCTATTGCAATGGAGATACGGGAAGCAATTTCAAGCTTGAGAAAACGGCGGGACAAAATTGACAAGATGCTCGCCGTATTGGAGTTACGCCTGTCTTGGGAGCGCAAGGGAGACTACTGGAGAGACCACGCTGCCGATTACGTGGAGGCGATCGACACGGCAGAGCGTCTGCAGCGCCGCAAGGCAGGACTCGCAGGGTCGCCGGGAGTGGTGCCTGCACACCCGGTTGGCCCACCCAGACGGAGCGCAATGGAACGCTCTTCATGAGAATAAGGGGTCAGTCGAAACCAGCCGGCTGCTGAAAAGAACAGTTCTGGCAGATCGACGGACCCTTCCTTTCCCGGTCGGCTCGCCGTTGCGCTTCTTGAGCCAGGCGAGTTGGGAAAACCGTTTGACCCGCAGTGGTTTTCGGAGGAATCGCCGGGAACTAGCCCCGAAGGCTCCGGTCCAGACGTGCCGGTGATGTTTCTGCAGGCGATCCTCTGGAAACGCGACAATTTGAAAGCGGCCTCTCTCCTTGGCGAATGGCCGCACCGGCCAGAAGGCGTCCCTGGCGCGGATGATGATGTTGCTCCCCGACCCCGGCCGGAGTTCGAAGACCTGCGATTCCAGGTAATCGGCAACACATCATCGAACACCCCGGTAAGAGATTCCTTGTGAGCCCTGGGCGGTGCCGACGAAGCGGACCTGATAAAGAGACCCTTGTGGTGCTACTGATGGTAAGGTCGCTGCCCAGCATGTGAAGTCGGGCGGGTTGGGGGCAGGGCGCTGTTGACAGTTGATGAGTCATAAGTTCAAAAGTTCCGTAAATAGTCCGCTTGAATGGGAGTTCTGTCCCCCTGTTGACAAAGGTGTTCGCCTGCAAACGACGGTGGTTTGTCGATAAGTGTACTGACGCAAATGACGTCGAACCAGTGTTCCATAAAAGACATAGGATCTTGGACTGTCTGGTAGACGTATGTCAACCGGCGGGTATCGCGGTCCCTTAGGAATGGAGATCGTGTGGCGATACACGTGCAGTGGGAATCTCGACAAGAGCCATTCCTCGATCACGGACGAGGAAGTCCTGGGCGAGAGTGGTTCGGCGTGAGCCATGTCGGATACCTATGCAGGCTATCTTGACCCTGGAATCTGGAGCCCCGATTGTATTATGGCGGAGGTCCAAAAACAACGGCAGGTGATCCGGGTGTGCGCTAACTTTGAACGACTTATTGCCACGGCTACCGTGAGGATTATTGCCAGGGCTATCGAGAGGAAAAGATACGGGGTATTTCTCCCGATCTCGCGGACACTCCGGAAGCGAGTGGATGGACGGGTGGGAATCGCCTCTCTTGAAGATGGCTGCAATGCATTGATTCCATGTGACCGAGAAGCGGCGATTTTCATGTTCGCGGATGCCGCCTCGGCGCGGCATGGCTTGAACTGTCCTCTCTTTCCCGGCCGCGTCATGTCGCGGTCTGAGTTTCACCGCTGCTTGCCATTCATTGTTCACGACTCCTGGGGTCGTGAGCGTCCTGACTGCGGACGAGAGACCGCAGGTGGTGCGGGAAGACAAGATTTTTGCGGTGCGGAGGATGGTCGAGGTCAACCCTGGGGCAATGCCCTGACCTTTTCTTTGGGTTGGCCAAGCGGTTCGGGTGGAGCGAGGACCGTTGGCGGGCATGAGGGCCTGATCGTTCAGTTCAAGGGCGGTTACCGGCTGGTGGTGTCCATCACGCTGCTGCAGCGGTCCGTCGCGGCCGAGATCGAAGTCGGTTGGGTACGTCCCATCCCGCGAAGAATCCCGTGGGAGGGGTGCCTGGGGCGCAGTGATGCAGGAGTTGGTGGGCGATTACGGAGGGAGGAGCAAGGTAATGACGGCACGAAAACCCCGGCGGCGCCTGGTGTTCTTCAGGGTCTCCGACGACGAGTATGAAAGGATCCGAAGCATGCGCGGCGAGGTGGGCGTTCGCAGTGTCTCGGAACTGGCGCGCAACGCGGTGCAACAGTTCACCGCGCTCGAAGGGATCCAGAGGGAGAGTGTTCCGGAACTCCTGAAGACTCTGGAGGAGACGGTGGCGTGCCTGTGCGAGGCGGTCCAGGAACTGCGCGCGGCGCTCGAGGTCGAAAAGCGGACCGCGGCGCGGGCAAAGGGCATGCACGCGTGAGGCGGAAGGCTACAGGCGGACGATCTTGTCCGAGTGCAAACCCTTGAGGGCGTTGCGGGTATCGACAATGAGCCGGGCCTGCGCCACGAGGGCGGGATAATCCGCGCCGGCGTGATCGGTCACAATCACCACGCAGTCGGCCTGCGCGGCGAGCGCGGAATCCTGGTGGTGAAGCTCGCAGCCGTCCAGTTTCAGCGTGGGGACGAAGGGGTCGCTGTAGGTGACCTTTGCGCCGCGCTGTTTCAGCAGCAGGATCACGTCCAGGGCCGGCGATTCGCGCACGTCGTCGATGTTCTTCTTGTAGGCCACACCCATGACATGCACGTGCGATCCCTTTAAGGGCTTCGAGTGTTCGTTCAGCGCGTTCTGGATCTTGTCCACCACGAAATGGGGCATTTGGCCGTTGATGTAGCCGGCCAGTTCGATGAAACGCGCTTCGATGCCCGCCTGCTTGCTCTTCCACGACAGGTAGAACGGATCGATCGGGATGCAGTGCCCGCCCAGGCCGGGTCCCGGGTAGAAGGGCATGAAGCCGAAGGGCTTGGTGGCCGCCGCCTCGATCACCTCCCAGACGTTGATGCGCATGCGTTCGCACATCAGCGCCAGTTCGTTGACCAGCCCGATGTTGATCATGCGGAAGGTGTTTTCGAGCAGTTTGACCATCTCGGCCACCTGCGTGGAGGTCACCGGCACCACCTTCTCAAGCGCCTGCGAGTAGAACAGGACGCCCATCTCGGTGCACGCCGGGGTCACGCCGCCCACCACCTTGGGGATGTTGCGGGTTTGGTACCGCTCGTTGCCCGGGTCGACCCGCTCCGGGGAAAAGCACAGGAAGAAGTCCTCGCCCACCTTCAGATTGTCGCCGGCCAGCATGGGCAGCAGCAGTTCATCGGTAGTGCCGGGGTACGTGGTGGATTCGAGAATCACCAGCTTGCCGGGCCGGAAGTGCTTCTGGATCTCCTCGCAGGCCCGCACGATGAAGCTCATGTCGGGATCTTTGGTTTTGCGCAGCGGGGTCGGGACGCAAATGTTCAGGGTGTCCAAATCGGCCACAGCGGCGAAGTCGGTGGTGGCGCGCAGCGACCCGCTGGCGACCAGCGGCGCCAGCACCGCCCTCGGAATGTCCTGGATGTAGGAATCTCCGGCGTTGAGGCGGTCGACTTTCTCCTGTTGGACGTCGATTCCGGTCACCGGGAAGCCGGCTTGGGCAAACTCCACTGCCAAGGGCAGGCCCACGTAGCCCAGGCCGACGACACCCACCTGGGCGGTACGGTTGCGGATCTTCTCTTGCAGAGCGGAAGCGTACATGCGGCTGTCCCTCATAGCATTTCGTCGAGCAGTTCGGGCCGGGGTTGGGCAATGACGACCTTGTTCACCAGCAACCCCTTGGCGGCGATGGCCTGGGCGCCGGCATCGACCGCGGCGCGCACGGCGGCGACGCTGCCGGTCAGGGTCGCGAACGCTTTCCCGCCCAGCGCCATGGCCAGGCGCAGCTCGATCAACCGCACGTTGGCGGCTTTGACGGCCGCGTCGGCGCCCTCGATCAGCGAAGTGACGGAAAAAGCCTCCAGGATGCCCAGCGCGTCGCAGCCGTCCACCTGGGCGGTTCCGGCGATGGCCGGAAAGATGGTCTCGTGGACGCTGGCGATGACGAAGGTGTCGATGACGGAGAAGTCGCCCGCCGCCGAGCCGGCTTCCACCGCCGCGCGCACCGCGCCCGCGTCGCCGCGCACCAGCACCATGTACTTGCCCGAACAAATGGTCCGCGCCAGCACCAGCTCGACATCCGCCGCCTTGAGCATCGCATCGGCCACCTGGAAGCCCGCGGCGATGCTGCCCAGCTCAATCAGACCAATCGAATTCTTAGCCATGGCGAACCTCGATATGCTTGCCGGCCACCTCGGCCACCGTCCCGTCGATGCTCGAGTGGATGTTCACCCCCAAGTCCTTCTCATCGACCCGGGCGATCCCCTGCCCGCGGCTCACGCGCTCACCGGCCTTCACCACCGGCGTGGCCGGCTTGCCAACGTGCTGGGCGAGTTTGATGCGCACCACCGTCGGCGTGTACTCGATGGGATCGAAGGGCGTCTCGACGTCGTACTCTTCCACCTTCAGCCGCCGGCGCAGCATGGCCAGGGGCACACGCCGCTCCTCTTTCAGGGGGTGGACCTTCACCGGCCGGGATTGCGCGAACTTCAGTCCGGCGGCGCGCCGGTCGCCCTTGGCCTGGTCGCAGGCCTCTTTCGGAAACAGGTCCTCCGGGCAGGCGTAGAGCGTGCACAGGCCGCAGGCGCAGCACAATTCGCCCCACTGGCTCCAGTGCTGGGATCCGGAAGCGGTGAAGCCCAGGCTGCGCATCACCTTGTGCGGCTGGACGTCGTAGCCCAGCAGGAAGCGGGGGCAGAACTCGGTGCAGTAGCTGCACTGATCGCAGGCCGATTTGCCGATGCGGTGCAGGGCCTGTGCCGGCCGCGACTTGCGCTCCACCAAGTAATGCTCGCGCGGCAGCACGATCAAGCCGGCCGTGGTCTTGGTGACCACCTCGTCCAGGTCAAACGCGAGCGTCCCCATCATCATGCCGCTGACGAACAGGCCGAACTCGGGGACGGTGGCTCCTCCGGCCAGTTTCAGGACCTCGCGAAAGCTCGTCCCAATGGGAACCCAGAACGTGCTCGGCTTGCCGACCGCGCCGGCCACCGAGAGGATCTTGCGCGTGACCGGCCGGCCTTCGGCCGCCTCGTGGACGTTGTAGAGCGTCTCGACGTTATTGACCACGCAGCCCACCTGGAGCGGGATGCCGCCGGCGGGAATCAGCCGCCCGGTGGCCGTATAGACCAGTTCGTACTCGTCGCCGGAGGGATAGAAGTCCCCCAAGAAGCTCATCTCGATGCCGCGCCTTTTCGCTTCCGGTTCGATGGCCCGCACGGCTTGGGCGTTCTTGGACTTGATACCGAACTTGCCGCGCCGCGCCTTGGTCGACTCGATCATCCGCTGCATGCCGGAGACAATCTCGGCCGGGTAGCGCTTCATCAGCTCGAAGTCCTTATGCAGCAACGGCTCGCACTCGGCGCCGTTGGCCAGCAGGTACTCGACCTCGGAGGCGGCCTTGACATAGGTCGGGAATCCCGCGCCCCCCGCGCCCACCACACCCATCTCCTTGAGTTTTTCGCTGAGCATATCGGGGTACCTACCAGCCTACCTTATGCCGGGGTTCCCGGTGGGACTCGGAATGGGCGAAAATCCCGATCCGCGATCTCCAGACCCGCGCCGGATGCAAGTCGCGGGAACTTCCCCGGGCGAGTTGCGTATTTCCCAATGTTGGAGTTCAACTTATGACCCGTTGGCCTATCGCATCTCTCCTGCTTCCCGCGCTGCTCGTCCTCACCGCTTGCGACATCGAGGACTTCGGCAGTGTGAACCAGCAAAAGGAAGATTTTCAGCGCACCCTGAGCATGAAGCCCGGGGGGCGTCTTTCGGTGGAGAGCTTCAATGGCTCCATCGAAATACGCGGCGGCGACGGAGATGCCGTCGAGATCTCGGGAACCAAGTACGCCGCCACGCGGGAACTGCTGGAGGCGCTCAAAATCGACATCGTCTCGGGCGCCGATTCGGTGCGCATCCGCACCGTGCGGCCCTCCGACCGCCGCGGAAATCTGGGCGCCCGCTACGTGATCCGCGTGCCGCGCCGAACGGAACTCGACCGCATCGATTCCTCCAATGGGTCGATTCGCGTCGAAACCATCGAAGGCGGCGCGCGGCTGAAAACCTCGAACGGCAGCGTCCGCGTAGACCGGCTCAAGGGTTCGGTGGAGATTCAGACCTCCAACGGCGGCGTGGAACTGATTGAACTCAGCGGCGCCGCTACCCTGCGCACCTCCAACGGCACGATCCGCACCGACGGGGTCCGGGGCGCCTTCGACGCCACCACCAGCAACGGCCGCATCGAGGCGCGCATCAGCGAACCCGAAGCCCGCAAGCCCATCAAGCTGTCCACCTCCAACGGGAGCGTCAGCCTGACCGTCGATTCGCTCAACGACAACGAGATCCGCGCCAGCACCTCGAACTCTTCCATCACCCTGCGTCTGCCGCCTTCCCTCAACGCCCGGCTCATGGCCCGCACCTCGAACGGAAGCATCCAGAACGATTACGACCTGCGCGGGGAAGGCGTCCGCATCTCCAAGCACAGCGCCGAAGGCCAAATCGGTTCCGGCGGCCCGCTCATCGACCTGAGCACCTCCAACGGACCCATCCGCCTGGTCCGCCGCTAAACCGGGACAGCCTGATCTACCCGTTTTTTTCCGGGCCGTCTTCGGCCTCTTCCAGAGACTCGAGCGCGTCGGCCTGCGCTGCGAAGCGTTTGAGCACGCGGATGACGTTTCCCGGCGAGAAGCCGGCCCCCCGCAGCCGGCGGTACGCCGCGGCCAGGCGCCGCGGTTCGGCCAGGTGCTCCTCCAGCGCCACGTTGCGGAACTTGCGCCGCAGGTAGTCCTCGATCAGCGCCGTCTCGTCCACGCCGGCGACCACGCGCTCGACGGTTTCGCGGGCCAGCCCGGGCGCTACCCGGCGGCGGTCCAGGTCGCGCAGCACTCGCTGGCGGCCAAACCCGTTGCTTTCCAACCGCGCCACAGTGAACGCTTCGGCGAAGCGGCGGTCGTCGACGTACCCGTATTCCTTGAGCCGTTCGAACACGGCGCGGACATCCTCGGGCCGAGCGGCGCGGCGCTCGAGCTTCTGCCTCAACTCGCCGGCGCTCCACGCGCGGCGGGCCAGCAGGCGCAGCGCGTATGCCAGCATTTCTTCCCCGCTTAACGGGCGATTCCGGCGGCTTTCGAAGGCCATTCCCAACCGAGAGAGTAACAGATTTGGGCTGCACCGGCGCGGATTGCTGCTATGCTGGAAACAGCCCAACAACGCGAGCGAAGGAGCAGCATGGAAGACAGCACCAACAAACTCTCGTTTTTCTTCCTCGGACTAGGCATCGGCGTTGCCGTCGGCATCCTGTTTGCCCCCAAATCCGGTCAGGAGACGCGGGAACTGATCCGGTCCAAGGCGGACGAAGGCAAGGATTATCTGAAGCGGCGCGGCGAAACCCTCCGCGACTCCGCGACCGAAGCGATCGAGAAAGGCAAAAGCGCCATCACGCGGCAGAAGGAGCAGTTGGCCGCCGCGGTCGAGGCTGGCCGTCAGGCCTACCGGGAAACCGTGGCCGGAGCCGAAGAGCCGGCTGAGCCGCGGGGAATCTGACCGGGAGGGAACCACCGCATATGGACGCCACAATCACGGCGGCGGTGATCGTTTCAGCCGTCGCGATCTTGCTGCAGGTTCTGCTGTTATTTGCCATCCTGAGGACCCTGAAGAGTCTTCGGGAAAAGGTCGAGATCCTCGCACCCCAGGTGGAGTCGGTACTGGAGTCCGCGCAGCGCACTCTGGAGCAGAGCCGGAAGCAGATCGGCGAGGTTACCGCCAAGGCGAATGAAACCCTGGATCTGGCCAAAACCCAACTGGTCCGTATCAACGGGGTATTGGAGGACGCCACGGCGCGCGCCCAGGCGCAGTTGGATCGTGTCGAGATGGTGCTGGACGACACCATCAGTCGTGTACACGGCACCGTAACGGCAATCCACTCCGGCATCTTGCGCCCGTTGAAGGAGATCACCGGAGTGGCTACCGGCATCCGGGCGGCCCTGGGGCACCTGCTTCGGGGCGGCCGGCCCACAGTGGCGCAGGCGACCCAGGACGACGAGATGTTCATCTGACAGGCACGGCGCGGCGGCTGCGGTGATCGACGTTCATTCGCACATTCTGCACGGTTTGGACGACGGGGCGGAGACCCTGGAAACCAGTCTGGCCATGCTGCGTATGGCCGCCGAGACGGGCACCACGGATATCGTGGCCACGCCGCATGCCGATCTTTCGTTCCCCTACCGGCCGGAGTTGAACGCCGAGCGGATGGCCGAGCTGTCCGCCGCCGGCAACGGCTCGCCGCGCATCCACCTGGGCTGCGATTTTCATCTGCATTACGAGAACATCCAGGATGCCCTGGCCCATCCCACGCGCTACACCATCAACCACAAGTGCTTCCTCCTGGTCGAGTTTTCGGACCTGGTGATTTTCAGCAGCTCCGGGCAAATCCTGGGCAGCCTCTTGGACGCCGGCATGCGCCCGGTGATCACCCACCCCGAGCGGAACGCTCTCCTGCAACAGCGCATTCCATTGCTGGCCGAGTGGGTGGCGCAGGGATGCCATTTGCAGGTGACCGCCGGGTCTCTTCTGGGGGGCTTCGGACGCCGGGCCAAGGAGATCGCCGAGGAACTGATGCGGCGCGGACTGGTGGATATCGTCGCCAGCGACGCGCACGACTGCGAACACCGGCCGCCGCGCCTGGATCTGGCCCGCGCGCACATCTCGCGCCAGTGGGGAAAGGAAACCGCCGACCGCCTGCTGGTCCGCAACCCCGGCGCGGTTTTGGTCGGAGATCCGCTGGAATCGTCCGACCTCCCCCCCGGCGGCGCCGCCCGCGCCCGCAAGTGGTATCGGTTCTGGCGCTAATCCCCTCCAATCCTGCCTCACCGGCCGATAAGGGAAGCAGCGGGAGGCGATGGAAACCGATCTTCAGCGGCTGGTGGCGAGCTTCGCCCAAAACCCGGCCTGGGCCGGCCGCCGGATGCGCCAGATGCAGGCCGCCGACCCGGGCGGCTTTACCGCCTCCGCCGTTCCCGTCCTGAACCGTCTGGGCGAGGACCAGCCGGCCGGGGGCGACTACCTGATCACTTTGCTGCTCTCCTGCGGGCACCTGCCCGGCGCGCTGGCCGATCCGGCCCAGTTTCACCTGGAGACGGCCATCCGCGTCGCCCGCGCCGCCAGCCGGATCGATCCGCAAGTCGGAGTCAGCCTGGCGCAGCGCATGGCCTCGATCGGCTCGCCGGACGGCATCGCCGAGAGCCGCCTGCTCGAGATTCTGGAGGCCGTTCGCCCGATCCGCGGCATCCTGCCCATGATCGCGCGCCTCACCACGCACCCCAACCTCCGGGTGCGGGCCAAGGCCGTCCTGCTGACCGGCCGCGGCAACCGGAATCCGCACTGGATCGCCCAGCAATTAACTCAGGAGGACGCCCGGGTGCGGGCCAACGCGGTCGAGGCGCTGTGGGGGCTGGACACCCCGGATGCCCGCGCGGTTTTGTGGCAGGCGGGGCGGGACGCGCATCATCGCGTGCTGGGCAACGCTTTGCTCGGCCTGCACCGACTCGGCGATGCCGGCGTGGTTCCCCGCATCCTGTCGATGGCCCGGCACGAGTCCCCGCTGTTCCGCGCCGCCGCCGCCTGGGTGATGGGCGAGAGCGGCGACCCGCGCTTCCTCGATCCGCTCACCGCGGCCGCCGGCGACAGCGACGCCCGTGTGCGCCAGAGCGCCGCGCCAGCCGTCGCCTGCCTGCAACAAGCCGCCGGGCGGACCGCCGCCCGCGGCCGCCAGCGGGTGCATATCTCCCAGGTTCGTCCGCTGGCCGGCCACGGCCGGACCCTGCACCTGGTGGTGGCCGCCGAAGGTGGCGGCCTGCTCGACGAACTCCCCGCCACGAGCTTTCTGGTGCGGGAGGATTCCCGCCCGGTGGAGCTGTTTCGAGTCGAACGGCTGCGCCGGGCCGATTCGCTGGCTTTCGCCATCGCCATGCCGCGATCCCAGGAGATCGAGTCCTGGCGCAAGCCGGTGCAGGAGGCGGCGCTCGCCTGTCTCAAGCTTAAACGCAAGGCCGACTCCTGGGCGGTGGTCAAGTACTCGCCGGGAGTCGACCTCAAACCGGCGATGGATCCCGTGCGGCCGCTCTCCGACGCGGCGGTCGTCGAGCGCTGGATCCGCGACCCCGGCGACCGGGCGCTGTCGCCTTCCGGCGCGCTCGATGCCCTGGACCTGCTGCTGGCCTCTCTGCCGCGGGTGCGGGGCTCCCGCGCGGCGGTCCTGATCGCCGACACCGGTGGCGGCGCCGGCGCACTGACCATGGAAGCCTACCACCACCGGCTGGAACAACTGCCCCGCCAGGCCCGCGCCGCCCGCATCGTGATCCATGGCATCCTGCCCCCGAAGTCGTCCGCCCTGGTCGAGTCGGGGTTGCGCACGATCTGCGCCGCCACGGGCGGCCTGTTGCTGCGCGTCGATTCGCCGGACGGCCTGCCGGATGCCCTGGCCCGGCTGTATTTCAGCTCCCTGGAGCGCCTGGAGATCGTCTATCGTCCGGCCGGCGAGACGACGGAATCCGTAACCCCTTCCCAGATCCGGGTGCAGGTGTTTTGCGATTCCGGGTACGGCGAGGATTCGTTTCCGCCCGCCGGCTCGGCCGCCTGACCTGGAAATAGGTGATTGAGTGTACTGTCCCCGGTTTTACTTCAGGCGGACGGCGATTTTGTCGCGGATGCCGGCCGGGTCGAACGCGACCGAGGCGTATAACTCGGCGGGCCGGCCGGAGCGCAGGAAGCGGTCCATGCCGAAGGCGCGCTGTTCGTAGTCCGGCGACAGCAGGAAGGGGTACAGGAAACCTTTCCAGCCGTTGTGGAAAGCGAGCGCTTCGGCGCGCTCCCGGTCGGAAAGGATCGCCTGCGCCTTTTGCGGGTCGTTCCGGCGCAGATCCTCGTAAAGCTCGGGCGAGGTGGCGGCCACGATTTTGATGTCGGCGTCGCTCTCGAAGTGCGGCAGCGCCGCCAGCACGTTGGCCATCACCTGCCCGCCGCAGACCACGATGGGCAGCTTGCGCTTGCCGTTCTCGGCGTACGGTTTGAAAACGTAGGCGCCCTGCACCGCCTCGCGCGCCGGGGGCACTCCGTTGCCCCGCCGGAACACCGGCACGGGCGGCCGCACCACCGACAGCGCCACCGGCTCGCCCCGGCCGGCGGCGTGGAAGAGCATCTCGACGGCTTCATTGGCGTCGAGCGGTTTATAGACCTTGATGCCAGGGTAGGCCGAAAACAGCGACATCCAGAACAGACCGTGGTGGGTGGGGCCGTCCTCGCCGGTCTCGGGGCCGTCGTGCGCGGCCAGCAGGATGAAAAACGCGCGCGCGTCCGGGTTTACTTCGTTCGAGATCAGAGCCATGCGCACGGAGTTGGCCATCATGACGGAGAAGACGCCGTAGCTGGCAAAGGCGGTCAGGGGGTGGAAATCGCCCGGCAGGCGGTCGCCGGCCATGGAGACGCTCATCATGGCCATGTTCTGTTCCGCGATGCCGAAGCGGATGCCGCGGCCGAGGCGGTTGTCGCGGCTCATCAGCCCGTAGACCTGCTCGGCTTTGCCGGTAAGGATCGACTTGGCCAGGTCGCCCGAGCCGATGTAGAAGAAACCGGAGTGCTTCATGGCCCAGGCGAACCAGGCCTCCGAGGCCCTGCGGGTGGGAACCAGGCCGCCCTCTTGGAACAGTAATTCGGGCGGCAGAACCTCGGGGCGCGTGAGCGACCGGTAGTCGGCCATGGGCCGGTCTCCCAGTGCGCCGCGCATGGTTTCGACGAGTTGGGTTTCGGCGGGCACCCGCGCGGCGGCCGCTTCCAGACGCGCCAGCAGGTAATCGATCTCCGCTTCGCCCAGGGCGGCCAGCACGGCCTCGATGTTCCGCTGCCCGTTGTCCGATACCTCGAAGCCCAGCTTGCGCATCGCTTCGACGTATTCGCCGTGCGCGAGCGGCATGCCGTGCGAGTCGGCGGTTCCTTCGAGCTTGCCGTAGTGCTTGCCCTTCACCGTGTGGCAGACGACGACCGCCGGCCGGCCGTTGCCGAAACCGGCGGCGGCCAGGCGGCAGGCCGAAACCAGCTCGCGCAGGTTGTGCCCGTCCGCCTCGATAATGTTCCAGCCGAAGGCGGACCAGTGAGCCAGGTAGGGCGCGGGCAGGACCTCGCCGATCGAGCCGTCGATGCCGAACGTGTTGTAGTCCAGCAGCACCACCAGGTTCTCGAGGCCCAGCTTGGAGGCCAGGTTGCGCGCCTCGTAGGTCATGCCCTCTTCGGTCTCCGCATCCCCGGCCAGGACGAACACGCGGGTCGGCAGGCCGCAGGAACGATGCAGGGCGGCCAGGCCCGCCGCCGCGGGGATGCCGTGCCCGGAGGAGCCGGTGCAGGCGTCGGCCAGAGGATACTCGGATTCGACGTGCCCGCTGGGCCCGTTCAGGCCGCGGAAGGCGGGCAGATGTTCGGGGTAGGTCATGGTCTCGCGCAGGCCGGCCGAGCGCTCGGGCGTGCGGCGCCGGACACACTCGTAGACCAGCGCCAGGAGCGCGTGAAACAGCGGGCTGCAATGGCCCGAGGACCAGACCAGGCGGTCGCGTCCGGGGTGTTTCGGGCGCGCCGCGTCGAAGCCGAAGACGCCCGAGGCGACCAGCGCCAGGGCCATTTCGGTCTTGGACGAGGACCCGCCGGGATGGCCGGAGTTGGCGCTATCCACCGCCGTAAACGCCAAACCCCGCACGATGCGGGCGAGCGTCGAAAGCCTCCGCTCGTCCAAGCCCTCCAGTTCGGCCGGAGCCTGGCCTCTCAAATCGACGTGGCGGATCGGATTGTCGGTTATCAGCATGGCGCACTCCATTTATTGTATGCTGTCAACCGGAGCGACCCTACGGACGACGAACTAGGCACCCCATTCGAGAGTATTGAAAGCGCCCAGGAGTTTGTGGATCTGCTGCTTCAGGCGATCGAGGAGGCGCGGGCGGAGATCCGCAACCAGATCGCCGCCGAACCCAATGACGCCGCCAATCGCCGCCAGGAAGCGATGAAGCTGGTGGCCTTCAAACTCGACGGCCTGGCCGGACACATCACTTCCAGCCGCCGCCTGCTCAACGACCTCCGCACCCTCCGCCGCCTCCTCCTCGAAGAACGCTAAAACCGGGACAGCCTGATCTACTGTAAGCGTCAGAGCAACCCATCTGTTCACGCCTCGCGATTGATGGTGAACTGGATGGGTGAGCGAAGAGCACCTGGAGAAGCGACGGCGCCGGCGGAGCCAGGCGGAGATTGAGTTGTTGGTGGCGGAGTTCGAGTCCCTGAAGCTGACCCTTGTCCCGTACTATGCCTGGAACACAACCGGGGCGCCGGCGAGATGGTCGTCTGGTTCCGGCGTTCGCCGGGCTCGATCAGCCGCGCAGCCGCTCCCGCTCGCCTCGCAGATGCCCCAGACGATGCTTGTACTCGCGCGGCGTCATTTGAAGGACGTTTCGGAAGACGAGACCGAAGTAACTTTGATCGCAGAAGCCCGTTCTTTGGCTGACCTCCGCAATGGAGAGGTCCGTCTCGGCCAACAGAATCTCCGCCTTGGCCACACGGAACCGGTTCAGATAACCCACAAAGGATTGGCCGGTCACCTGCTTAAAGAACCGCATGAAGTTCGACTTGCTCATGTGAAGCAACGACGACGCGTCCTCAATGCCCAGCGGTTCGTGGTAAAGCCGGTCGATGAGGTCGAACAGCGGTTTCAGGCGGTCGAGATCCTTCTGGCGACGCTCAAAAGCATCCTCTTCGCCGCGGTAGGCGGCGTAGTGGTTCACCAGCAGCACGAGAATCATCTTAAGGTAGGTCTTAACCGACAGGCGCGCTCTGCTTGACACCGCCGGCAACTCGGCTTGCGCGCGCTTCATGAGGCCGAAAACCTGCGCGGGGATCCCGGTGGCGGCCTGAACGACATGCGGAAACCCCGCGTCTTGCACCAGGAACGGCATCAAGTACTCCATCTGCTCGTCGGCGTGGTCGCCTCCCATGACCAGATCCGGCAGAAAATAAAGCACCGCCGCCTTCACTCCACGGGCCCCGTAGCGGCTCATGCGATGCAGCAAAGTGCTTCCGATCAGGAAGAGGTCGCCGGGATGCAGGCTGGAGTACTGATCCTGGACCTGGTAGATAACCTCGCCGGAGGACACAAAGAGGACTTCAAAGTAATCGTGCCGGTTCATGCGGATGTCGCCATGGGGTCCAAAACGCAGAAACCGCACATCGATCGGAAACTCGGGAGGGAAAGGCCAGACGTGAACGCTGTCCGCGTTGATCTGCGGTTCGATGATGGAGTAAGCGTCCCCCCATCGGACCCTGGATCCCAGTGGCATAGTCCGCCTGCTCGAATACGTCGTCAACTCCAGTCAATTATTCTGGCGGGTTGAGCCGTTGAGGTCGCTGGTACCAGTCCCAGCGTCTTCCCCAGTCGGAGAGAAATGCGGCCCGCCACTTACTGATCGTCTCTCTGCACTGCTCCGCGGGCAGATCGAGGTCAATGTAATAATTCGGGTAGCGAGCTTCGTCAGCGTGGCGGAACCGGCCACCCCAACTCTCCCGTGTGGGATGGTCCACGTTGCCGACGCCGCCAATCACCGGATAAAGCAGATACAACATCGACGGCGAATCGCCCTCTTTGAGTATGGTTCCACCAGGAACGCCCGGACCAGCCAGAGGGAACGCGTCGCCGGAGATCTCCTTGTACTCGCCATTGTGGTTGGAGCCGTGACCCCGGATGTGGCGCTTCACGAATTCGGCGCTGTTCCAATCACCGGCCTGGTCGCCGCCCTCGTAGACTCCCCGGAAAGTGTCGTGAGAGCGAACCGGTTGGATGCCGTTCTCGATCCACCACAGCTTGGGCCACCTGCCGGACGCCATCCCATTGAAAACGTAATCGCGGCTGGCCACGTCGGCGCGCGTGTTGTTCGAGCCAATAAAATAAATCCGGATTCCGGGCGCGATCGAGGGATCGTCGTGAAGAGCCTGCGCGACATCCGTCAGAGAACCCCACACGAGCACCCACAAGGGGCGCTTTCTGTTCTCGGGATCCGGCGCGCGGGCCCGGGAGACGATCCATCTCGACCCTTCCGTGGCGCGCCCCGCCGCCGGCGGGCCAGGATCGACAGCCCCTTGCTTCACCGCTTGCAGCAAAGAGTCCTCGGTCATCAGTTGAGGATGCCCCTGCCTCCGCAGATGCTCGACATCGACCCGGCGGATCCACTCCTTGATCTTGCTCGCGGCATTCTTCGCGCCCGGTCCCGGCGAGGAGACGATGCCTTCCACCTTCAGGATGTCCGAATAGTGAACCAGGCGATACAGCGACTGAACGTCGTCCGGGTCGCCGCCAAGGTCGGTGCTGACGAGAACACGAAACGTCTCCGTTGTTGCGGGAGCCGGCGCGGACGGCGTGCGCGCTACGGTTCCAAGGAGTGCCGCAATGATCGGCAGAATCATCCTGGGCATACTGTCCTTTACCATATTGTAACCGACAGGCGCGGGACTCCAAGCGACCCGAATCGGACGCGAGGATTCTCAGAAAGACGGACTCGATCCTTATAGACTTTCAGCCAGTGCCGGACGAGAATAAGAAGTTGCCGCAGGTGAACCATGTCTGTTATTGCAATCGACCTCGGGACTACCGGATGTAAGGCCGCTGTGTTCGATGGTGGCGCGATGCTGGGTTCGGCGTACCGGCATTACTCCTACCATTCGCCCGAAGACGGTTGGGCGGAGCAGGATGCCGAACAGGTGTGGCTGCTGGTCAGCGCCACCGTCAAGGAGGCTCTGGCATCGGTTTCGACGCGTCCCGAAATCGCGGCGATTTGCGTGTCGGTCCAAGGTGACGCCATCATCCCGCTCGACCGGCGCGGAGCGGCGCTGCATCCGGCGATGCTGGGAATGGACACGCGCAGCCACCGGGAAGCGGCGGATCTCGAGGACCGCTTCGGCCGGGGCCAGCTTTACAGTGCTACCGGCATGCCCTGCGAGCCGTTGAATGCGATCACCAAGGTGTGGTGGCTGGTCCGGCGACGCCCGGAGTTGCGGAACAGGATCTGGAAGTATGTCCATTATGAAGAATTCCTGCTGATGAAGATCGCCGGAGTGCCGGCCCTCGATTTCACAATGGCTTCCCGGACCATGGCCTTCGATCCGGCGGCCAAGGACTGGGTGGCGCCGGTGCTGGATTGCGTCGGCATCACGCCCTCGGAACTGGGAAACGTCGCCCCCTCGGGAGCGCCGGTGGGAATCATTCTGAATGCGGTAGCCGATGATTGGGGCATCCAACGCAATGCGTTGGTGGTAACGGGGGGGCACGATCAGTGCATGGCCGCCCTGGGCGCGGGGGTCATCGATACGGACCTGGCGTGCTATTCGATGGGCACCGCGGAGGTCATCTCGACGTGCTTCGACGCTCCGCGCAGCGGTCCGGCGATGCTGGAGTGCAATTACCCCTGTTACTGCCATGTGGCGGGCGACCGCTACTTCACCATCACGCTCAATCAGTCCGGCGGATTGTCGCTGGAATGGTTTCTGGACTTGTCGTGCGCCGGGTTTCCGGAGATGGTCGAGGGGCTCAAGATCGAACCCTCGCTGGCCATGTTTCTCCCGCACCTGGTCGGCAGTGGCACGCCGACCTGCGACCACCGCTCGCGCGGCTCGTTCCTGGGCCTTTCGCTCAAAACCGGCCGCGCCGAAATGTTTCAGGCGGTGGTGGACGCGCTGGCCTTCGAGGCGCGGCTGAACGTGGAAACGCTCGAGCGCCTCGACATCCCGATCGCGGAGTTGCGCGCCGTGGGCGGCGGATCGCGCCAGCGAAGGATCCTGGAGTTGAAAGCAACGGTGCTCAACAAGCCCATTCGCACGCTCCGGAATCCCGAGGCGGCGCTGCTCGGGGCGGCGATGCTGGCCGAGGTGGCGATTGGGTCCTTTCCCTCCCTGGAGGCTGCCTGTGAAGAGTGCGTTCATTTCCGCGAAACCATCGAGCCGCGCCTGGACGCCGTGGAATCCTACACCGCCGCGTTCCACCGGTACCGGCAGATCCACGGGACGTTGAAGAGCTTCTATCGCAACTGGAGATCGGAATGCCCGGAGACGGTGAACGCTTAGAGCGGATGCGCGCGACGATCCGGCGCGAGGCCGCGGTTCTCGAGCAGGTCGCCGCGGCCCTCGACCCGAGTGCGGCGGCGGCGGTGGACCTATTGGTTGCGACCCGGGGGCACGTGTTGGTCGGCGGGGCGGGCACGTCGAATGCAGTCGCGCGGCGGTTCGCGCATCTGCTGTCCTGTTCCGGCCAGCCGGCGGTTTTCCTGCATCCGGCCGACAGCCTGCATGGCAGCTCCGGCGCGGTGCGCCCCGAAGACACCGTGATTCTGATTTCGAAGGGAGGCACGACCCTGGAGGTGAACCGGTTTGCCGCCATCGTCCGGCAGCGCGGCGCGAAAATTATCGCCTTCACGGAGACGCCGGACTCCGAGTTGGGCCGATTGGCGGACGCCGTCGTCAAGGTGAAGATCCCCCCGGACAGCGACCCGTTCGGCATGGTTGCGACATCCAGTTCGCTGGCCAATTCCGCCGTCGCGGATGCCATTTGCGAGACGATTCTGTTCGAGAAGGGCTACACCAGGGAGGCGTTCGCCACCACTCACCCGGCCGGCGCCGTGGGAGAACGAATCCAGCGGGAAGGCATCCTCAAGTGAAGGCGGTGCGGTTCGAAGGCAAGGAGAAGATGTCGGTCGCGGAACTGCCCGTGCCCGAGTGCGGCGACGGCGAGGTGTTGCTCAAGGTGGCGGCTTGCGGGATCTGTGGCGGCGACGCGCGCAGTTTTTTTTCGGGCGACCGGTTCGCGTCCCAGGGCAGGATTCCGGGCCATGAAGCCGCGGGTGTGGTAGTGGGCGTGGGCCAGGGAGTCTCGACGTGGAGAACCGGCGACCGCGTCGCCCTGGCGGCCGAGGTTCACTGTCACCAGTGCTGGTATTGCCGCCGCGAACTGTTCCAGCTTTGCGCGGACCTCAAGATTCTCGGCAAGCACATGGACGGCGGCCTGGCGGACTACATGCTTCTGACACGGGCCATCCTCGAGCGCGGCGTCGTCAACCGCGTGCCGGCGGGACTGAGCCTGCTTCATGCCGCCGTTTCGGAGCCGATCTGCTCGGTGCTGGCAAGTCACGAAGAACTGGGAATCGAGGCCGGCGAGACGGTCGCCGTGATTGGCTCCGGGCCGATGGGCATTCTGCACTTCGAACTGTTGCGGGCGCGGGACGCGAAGACGATCCTCATAGACCTTTCGGCCGGCCGGCTGGAGAGGGCGCGTCGCGATTTTGGCGCGGCCTGGACCATCGACGCGTCCAAGGAGGACCCCGTCGCACGCGTCGGAGAGATTACCGGCGGGATTGGCGCGGACGTAGCCATCACAGCGGCGCCCTCGGCGGCGGCGGTAGCTCAATCCATCCGCCTGGTGCGCAAGCGGGGCCGGATCGGCCTATTCGGAGGAGTGCCCGCGGATCAGGCGCAGGTGGCTCTGGACGTCAACCGAATCCACTATGACGAATTGCGGATGTTGGGCAACTTTTCCTACCACCCTCGTCGGCACCGCGAGGCGCTCGAACTGCTCGCCTCCGGCCGCATTCGTTGCGAGAGGCTCATCACGCGATACCCGATCGAGGAGACCGGCAAGGGCCTGTACGACATCCGCGACGGAAAGGTGCTGAAAGCCCTGGTGATCCCAAACAATGGAGAGTTATTGTGATTGGAATTCATGAAGACCTCGCCCGGCGGGCAGCCGACGGAAAGCCCGTCCGCTTTGCGGTTGTCGGCGCGGGGCAGATGGGCGTCGACATCGCAGCCGAGGTCGAGCGGATGCAGGGGATCGAACTGGTGGCGCTGGCCGACCTCGATCTCGAGCGCGCGCGCCAGGGCTATCGCATTGCCGGCGTGCCGGACCACCGGGTGGTTCACGCGCGGACCGAGGGCCAGGCGAACGATGCCGTGCGCGCCGGCAAGTTTGTCATCGCCGATGACGCGACGATGATCCCGAGGATCGCGGCGGTTGAGTCGGTGGTGGATGCCACCGGGCATCCGGAAGCGGGGGCGAAAATCGCGCTGGACTGCTTCGCCCACGGCAAACACCTGGTCATGATGAATGTGGAGGGCGACATAACCATCGGTCCGGTCCTTCGCCGGCGCGCCGAGCGGGCCGGCGTCATCTACACTCTGGCGGCCGGCGACGAGCCAACCGCCCTGATGGAACTCTATTCCTTCGCGCGAGCTTTGGGCCTGGAGATCGTCGCGGCGGGCAAGGGCAAGAACAACCCCCTCAACCGCGCCGCCACGCCGGAGCAGTGCGAAGCCGAGGCGCGCCGCCGCGGCTTGAACCCGATGATGCTGGTGGAGTTCGTCGACGGCTCCAAGACCATGATCGAGATGGCCGCGGTGGCAAACGCCACCGGCATGACGCCGGACGTCCCGAACATGCACGGTCCGAACACGTCGGTGCCGGAACTCAACCAGGTGTTCCGGCTCAAGTCCGACGGCGGTATTCTCAACCGGAAGGGCGTGGTGGACTACGCGGTCGGCAGGGTGGCGCCGGGAGTCTTCCTCATTGTCTCCACGGATCATCCCCGACTGCGGGAATGTCTGGTCCTTCGCGACATGGGACCCGGCCCGGCGTACACGCTCTTCCGGCCCTTCCACCTGTGCAGCATGGAAGTGCCGCTGACGGTGGCCATCATTTCACTCTACGGCCGCCCGACCATGCAGCCGCGCGACCACCTATCCACCGAGGTCACCGCCATCGCCAAGCGCAATCTGCGGCCCGGCGATACGCTGGAGGGCATCGGCGGCCGCTCGCATCACGCGGGGCTGATGGCCTACGCTGAATCGCGGGAGGGGAATGCGCTCCCAATTGGATTGGCCAAAGGCTGCAAGGTGAAGACCGAGATTCTGCGAGGAACGCTGATCACGCGCGCAATGGTGGAGCCGGTGACCACCACGCTGCTCTACTCCCTGCGCGCCGAGCAGGATAAGTTTTCCGAGGAGAATGTATAAATGCCTGGACCCAGACTCGCAGTTGTGGTAGGCAATCGCGATTTCTTCCCCGACCGCCTGGTGACCGAGGGGCGCGCAGACATACTTGCCGTTTTCGGCGAACTCGGTATCGAGCCGGTGATCCTTGGCGAGCAGGAAACCAAGTTGGGCGCCGTGGAGACGTGGGCCCACGCCAAGCGTTGTGCGGACCTGTTCCGGAGCAACCGCGACCGCATCGACGGCGTGCTGGTCACCCTGCCCAACTTCGGCGACGAGAAGGGCGTGGCCGACACGCTCCAGTTGTCGGAACTGAACGTGCCGGTGCTGGTGCAGGCGTACCCGGACGATCTGGGGCAGTTCACGGTCGAACGGCGCCGCGACGCCTTCTGCGGCAAGGTCTCGGTGTGCAATAACCTGCGCCAGTACGGAATCCCCTTCAGCCTGACCGAACTGCACACGGTGCACCCCGCTACGGAGAGTTTCAAGAACGATCTGCGCCAATTCGTCTCGGTGTGCCGCGCGGTGAACGGACTGCGGAGGGCGCGGCTGGGCGCGGTGGGGGCGAGGCCCAACGCGTTCAACACGACGCGCTACAGCGAGAAATTGCTGCAGGCGGCCGGCGTCAGCGTCTCGACCCTGGATCTGTCCGAGGTGTTCGGCCGGGCCGCGAAGATGGGGGATGGCGACGCGCGGGTCAAGGGAAAGCTGGACCAGATCGGCGTCTACGCGGATGCCAGTAAGGTCCCGCCCGCGGCCCTGGCTCGCATGGCCAAGCTCGCGCTGGTGCTCGAGGACTGGATGGAGCAATACGGCCTCCACGCCACGGCGTTACAGTGCTGGACCTCCATCCAGGAGCACTACGGCGTGAATGCCTGCACCATCATGAGCATGATGAGCGAGAGGCTCATGCCCAGCGCCTGCGAGGTGGACATCACCGGCGTCACTGCGATGTATGCGCTGCAACTCGCCTCCGGCCGCCCCAGCGCACTGGTGGACTGGAACAACAACTACGGCGACGACCCGAACAAGTGCGTGTTCTTCCACTGCGGAAACTGGGCCAAGTCGTTTCTGCCGGACATCGCCATCCGCACGGCCGAGATCCTCGGCACCACGCTGGGCGAAGAGAACACCTACGGCGCCGTGGCCGGGAGGACGCCGGCCGGTCCGGTGACCTTCGCGCGCGTCACGACGGACGACCGCGCGGCGCGAATCCGAACCTATGTCGGCGAGGGGCGCTTCACCGACGATCCGCTGCGGACCTTCGGCGCCCGCGCCGTGGTCGAAGTGCCGAATCTGCAGAAGCTGATGCGGCACATCTGCAGGAACGGGTTCGAGCATCATGCGGCGATGAGCGGTTCGCACTGCGCCGCCGCCCTGGCCGAGGCGTTTGAAACCTATCTGAACTGGGACGTTTACCGCCATGAGTAGGACATGTTCCAGCCTGTCGCTGCTTCTCGTTTTCCTGGCCGCCGGCTGCAGGCAGTCCGGGGACCGCGCCGGCCAGCCGACCGTCGGGGTCGCCTTCGAGACCCTGCAGACCGAGTATTGGGTCGCCAGCCGAAACGCGATCGAAGCGGAGTTGAGGAAGCGGAACATCCGCATGCTCGAAGCCATCGCCGACGGAGACGCGAACCGGCAGTTCGAGCAGGTCCGGAACTTCATCACGCGCAAGGTGGACGGGATCATTGTCGTACCCAAGGATGCCCAGACGGTGATTCCGATGATCCGCGGCGCCAACCAGGCCAACATCCCGATTGTGCTCTTCAACCGCCCGCCCGCGAAGAGCGATGCGCGGTCGGTGACCGTCGTCGCCGACAACTATTCCATTGCCAGGGACACCGTCGCGTACATGGTGCAACAGGCGCTGAAGTCCGGAAAGAAGCGCAAGGCGGCCATCCTCATCGGCGATCTGGGCGACGTGAACTCGATCCATCGGCGAGACGGCTTCGAGGATGCCATCAAGCCGCACGCGGATAAGTTCGACGTGGTCGCGCGGATCCCCACCGAATGGAACCAGGAGAAAGCGCTGGCCGGGCTCACCAACGCGCTGCAGGCGCATCCGGAAATCGACTTCGTCTTCACATCCTCGGACCTGCTGTTGCCTTCGATTGTTTCCGCCCTGAAGACCTCCGGCAAGTACAAGAAGATCGGCGAGGAGGGACACGTTACCCTGGGCGGCTTCGACGGCGACGCGACGGCCTACCGAATGCTGCTCGACGGCTACCTGGACGCGGACGGAGTGCAGGACGTCCTGTTCGACACCGCGGCCACTGTGCAAGCGGTCCTGGACCTCAAGAGCGGCAAACAACTCCCGGAGCAGATCGTCGACAATGGGTTTGTCATCCACCAGGGCAACCTGAAGGAAATGGCGCCCAGGATGTGGGGCGCAACCGTGCGCAAGCAATGAAGCTCCGGGTTCTGCTGTCGGAGTATTTCGTTCTGTACCTGAGCGCGGCCTACTTTCTGGCGCTGTGGCCGTTCGTTCCGGAGTTCGCCTCCGGCGGGAACCTGGCCAACATCTTCTCGAACATGCTGCCTCTTCTGGTGGTGGCGATCGGGCAGACCTTTGTCATGATCTCCGGCGGCATCGACCTCTCCGTCACTTCCGTGATCGCACTGGCCAGCACCACCGGGGCGCTGGTCATGACGGGAGACGGCGGACTGCTCGCCGGGACTCCGTGGGCGATCCCCGCCGGCGTCGCGGTGATGCTGCTGATCGGGCTCTCGCTCGGGCTCCTGAACGGCGTCGCGGTCACCAGGCTGCGGATGCCGCCGTTCATCGTGACACTCACGGTGATGATGTTCTTCAGCGGTCTGGCGATCTGGCTGACGAAGTCGCGCAACATATATAACCTGCCCGCCCCGTTCACCGCCGTCGGCAGAGGGACCTGGAGCGTGGTGGCGGTCGCGGGCGCGCTCACCGTGCTGGCCCACCTCACGCTTCGGCGGAGCCTGTTCGGACGCTGGCTCTACGCGGTGGGAAGCAACCCGCGCACCTCGCTGGTATCCGGCGTGCCGGTAAGACGGACGATCCTTTCGGCGTATGTCGTCTGCGGGCTCTGCGCCGCGGTGGCCGCGATTCTCTACACCGGCCGTCTGGAGACCGGATCGCCGGTACTGGGGCAAAGGATCCTGCTCGACGTGATCGGAGCGACGGTCATCGGCGGCACCAGCCTGTTCGGCGGCCGCGGCAAGGTCGCGTGGACGGTCTGCGGCGTTCTGTTCATGTCTCTGATCGACAATAGTCTGAACCTGCTCGGGCTCTCCAACTTCATGGTGCTGATGGCCAAGGGACTGGTGATCCTGCTGGCCGCGCTCCTGGACGCGGCGCGGAAAGCGTATGCCGAACGCTGACCCGGCGGCGCTCCGGTGCGACGGCCTGGGGAAGTCCTTCTCGGGTGTGTGCGTTGTTCGTGGCGTGAGCTTTTCGCTGGACAAGGGCCGGATTCTGGGGCTGGTTGGAGAAAACGGCGCCGGCAAGTCCACGTTGATGAACATCGTCGGAGGCGTGCTGGCGCCCGATGCGGGCCGGATGCACCTGAACGGCAGGCCGTACGCTCCGTCCAATCCGATGGAGGCGTCCGGCCGGGGCGTCGCCTTCGTGCATCAGGAACTGAACCTGTTCCCCAATCTGAGCATCGCGGACAACCTGTTCATCACCGGCTTCCCGGCGCGGCGGGTTCTCGGTCTGCCCTTCCTGGACCGCCGCGAGACGGACCGGCGGGCGGACGAACTTCTCGCGTCCGTTGAGCTTTCGCGCGCGCCCGAGACCCTGGTCGAGAGCCTCTCTCAAGGAGAGCGCCAACTGGTGGAAATCGCGAAGGCACTTCGGGCGGACGCGTCCCTGATCATTTTCGACGAACCGACGACGTCATTGACCGCTCCGGAGACCCGGCGGCTGTTCGGGATGATCGAGCGTCTTCGCGGGGCCGGTATCTCGATCGTCTACATTTCTCACACCCTCGACGACGTGCTGGAACTATCGGACGACATACTGGTGCTTCGGGACGGCGAGGTTGCCGGCGCAGGACCGAAGACCGGGTTCAACCAGGACCGGCTGATCACGCTGATGGTCGGCCGGCCGATCGAGCAGATGTTTCCCGCCCGTTCATGCGCTCCCTCACCGGATGCGGTGCTGGAACTGCGGGGGGTCAGCCAGCCGGGGATCGTCGAGAACGTGAGCTTCACTCTGCGGCGGAGCGAGATTCTCGGGGTTTCGGGGCTGATGGGATCGGGGCGCTCCGAACTGGCCCGCATCATCTTCGGGCTCGACCCGGCGGAAAAGGGAGAGATACTGCTCGAAGGAGAGGCGCTGGGTGGCGCGACGCCGCGCAAGCGCATCCGCCGCGGCATGGCGTTGCTGACCGAGAGCCGGCGGGAAGACGGTCTCTTCCTGGACTGGCCGGTGGACGCGAACCTGGAGATCGTCTTCCCGGAACCTGGACGCGTCCCGCAGGTTGCCGAGATGCTAAGGCTCGCCTGCGCGAACCTGGACGCACAGCCGGTGCAGCAGTTGAGCGGCGGCAATCAGCAGAAGGTCGCGCTCGGGAAGTGGCTGGTGCGTTCGCCCAAAGTATTTGTTCTCGACGAGCCGACGCGCGGGATCGACGTGGGCGCGAAACACGAGATCTACCGCATCCTCAACCACCTTGCGGAGAACGGTGTCTCGCTGCTGGTGGTGTCCTCCGAAATCGAGGAGTTGATGGGGATCTGCGACCGGATCCTGGTGATGAGAAGGGGAGAGGTGCAGGTTTGCTTCGAGCGCGGGCGGTTTGACCGCGAGGCGATCCTGCGCGCCGCCGTATGAACGTCCGGACCAGGCTGTCGCTCACCCTGCTGCGGAGCGTGCCGCTGCTGTTGCTGGCCGGGGTGTTTGCGTGCTTCGCGTCCCTCTCCGGCCGCTTCCTGGATCCGCAGAACCTGGTCAACATCCTGATCCAGTCGGCTTCGCTGGGCATTGTCGGAGCGGGCATGACCTTCGTTCTGATCACCGGGGGCATCGATCTGTCGGTGGGCTCGATCATGTTTCTGTCGGCGGCGATCGCAGGCAAGATGGTGCTCAACGGGCTCCCGCTGAGCCTCGCGCTCCCGGTGGTGCTGGTTGCAGGTCTGGCCTTCGGCCTGGCCAACGCATTCTTCATCTCGCGCTTCCGGATTCTGCCGTTTGTGGTGACGCTGGCGACGGTTTACGCGGGCCGGGGCCTGGCGCTCTACATCACCGAGACGCGGGCCATGAACCTGCCGGAAGAACTGTTGCGGCTGGGCACGGGAAGAGCGCTGGGCCTGCCAGTGCCGATCTGGGTGCTTGGGGCGACACTGCTGGCGGCTGAACTGACCCTGACGCGGACTACCTTCGGCCGGCAGGTTTATGCGGTGGGCAATAACGCGGAAGGGGCGCGCAAAGCGGGCATCGCGGCAATCCGGGTTATCGTTCTGGTCTACGCGATCAGCGGATTCTGCGCCGCCCTGGGCGGCCTCGTATCGGTGGCTCAGCTCGGCGCGGTTTCGCCCACTTTCGGCAATCAGCGTGAGTTCGCGGCCATCGCCGCGGCCGTGCTCGGGGGAACCAGTCTGTTCGGAGGCCGCGGCCGGGTCTTCCCGGGAACAATCCTCGGCGCGGTGCTCATTCAAACCGTGGAAAGCGGCCTGGTGATCGTCAACGCCGATCCGTATCTCTATCCCCTGATCCTGTCCTCCATCATCTTCCTCGCCGTACTGCTGGACGGCGTCCGGCACGCACACTTAGAAAGGCTCGGCCGGAGGAAGATCCGGCCGCTGGCGGCGGGATGATCGCAGCGCGGGCAACGCACCGGCGATTGAGACGTTCTTTATAAACTTTTGCACTTTTCTTATAGAAAACCGAAGCGTTTCCCCTTACTGTCTGAGTTGGGTTTGCATCTTGCAGAGCTTCGGAAACGGAGTCACCTATGCGGTTGTCTTGCTTCGCGAGCCGGCGGCGGACCGGGTGGACGAATCTTCTACTAGCCATGCTGCTGTTCTCCGCTGCAGCGGTTCCGGCCTCGGCTCAAACGGTTACGGGGACCATCACGGGCACGGTTGTCGACAACACGGGCGCCGTCGTGGTCGGCGCTTCCGTCACGCTCACCAGCGAGACCACTGGCGCCGAGCGGCAGGCAAAAACAACCGAGTCGGGCGTTTCTGTCTTCGCGGCCGTACCTCCCGGCACTTGCACGATCAAGGTGGAGGTTCAGGGCTTCCGGACCTTCCAGCGCACCGGCATCGTATTGACCGCCAATGATCGCATGGCGCGCGGCAATATCGAGATGACCATCGGCCAGGTCACCGAAACGGTGACCGTGGAGGCGCGCGGCGCGGCGGTGAACACCGAAAGCGCCGAATCGACGGTCCTGCTGTCCTCGAATCAGTTGAACGACATGACCGGCGCGCCCTTGCCCGCTCCGCGCCGTTCTGGCGGGAACACTCTCCGCAGGCCTGCGTCGTCAACAACAACGGTCTGGCGATCCTGGACCACTTTGCGGAACTCGACGCACACAGACTAGGAGGATCTTCTTATGACCGGCAGATTGCGTTGCATGCTGGAAGTTATTTCTTTGCCGCTTGTCCTATACTCGTCTCTACTGATGGCACAGACGTTTTCGGGGTCCGTTTCCGGCACGGTTGTCGATGGTTCTGGAGCAGCGATCCCCGGAAGCACCGTTACTCTCGTAAACGAGAAGACGGGGGAGCCCCGAACCGCAGCGACAACTGAGAGCGGCGACTTCATATTTACTGCTCTACAGCCCGGTGTGTACACGATCAAGGTGCAACGAGAGGGGTTTCGAAGTTTTCAACGCACCGCTAACGTGGTCACCTCCGGTGACCGCCTTTCGCTTGGGAAGCTGGAACTCGCGGTCGGGGCGCGAGCCGAGTTCGTGACCGTCACCGCCCAGGGTGCCACCGTGGCGACAGGCAGCTCCGACAACTCCGCGCTGCTGACATCCAAGCAGGTCGAAATGATCGGCGTCCGAGGGCGAGACGTAGTTTCGCTCCTGGCGTTGTTGCCAGGTGTCGATCCCGGATCAATCTCAACAGAAGCGCCAGGCGGCGCCATTGGCTACGGATCGTCCATTCCACAAATTCAGGGAAACCGATCCACGTGGAATTCCATTTCCCTCGACGGCCTGATCGGCACCAACCCGGGTGTAGGCAATGCGTTGGGCTCGAGCGTCAGCTTAGATGCCGTTAGCGAAGTTAAAGTTCTCCTGAACACCTATCAAGCAGAGTACGGCCGGAACATCGGAGCGACCATTAATATCGTAACCAAATCAGGATCACAGGAATTCCATGGGGCGGGGTTCTGGTACAAGCGCCATGAGATGTTCAATGCCAACAACTTCTTCAACAACCAGTCCGGCATTAAGAAACCCCCCTACCGATACACGACGCTGGGAGGCACTCTTGGGGGCCCGCTCTATCTTCCAGGCCTCGGCAATCGCGTGAAACAGAAGACGTTCTTCTTTTACTCCTTGGAGCACTGGGAGAGCCAAGCACCGCAACCGTTGCAGCGGTGGACCATGCCCACGGAGCTAGAACGCGCCGGGAATTTCTCCCAGACACTCGATGTAAACAACAGACTGATAGCGATAAGAGACTCACTCAGTGGTCAGCCGTTTCCAGACAATCTCGTTCCCCCAACCAGGATTGACCGCAACGGCCGAGCGCTTCTTGGCATATTTCCGCTGCCTAATGCGCCTGATCGACAAACAAGCAAAGGAAATTACAACTATTTGTTCCAGGAAAGCTACGACATGCCAAGAACGCAGCACTTGCTGCGGCTCGACCATCGTTTTTCGGACACCGATGCCGTCTACTTGCGCCTTTCCAGATGGGCATCCGACGCCACGGGTTACGGTGTCAATGGGTCATCTCCATGGCCTCTATTCGCGACGATTTATCAGTACACGGACACAGGGCTCGTCTTGAATCATACACGGATCTTTTCTCCGAGGGTCGTGAACGAGTTCTCTCTGAGCGGTCATCGCTCCACGGAGTCCATTTCGGCACGAGCTATTGCAGATCAGGAGCGACTCCTCCGCTCGAACATTGGAATGGACCTGGGGCAGTTCCATCCCGAGATTAATCCCCTTAACCTGATCCCGCGTGCGAGTTTTGCAGGAGTTCCATCGGCGCCCAGCATCATTTACGACAAGCGTTTCCCGCTGCGCGGAGGAGACACTTTTATTACCCTAACCGACGGCTTGACCGTAAACGCTGGAACGCATCTGATCAAAGCAGGCATCTATCTCGAGAGCGCACTGTGGCAACGAGGCAACAACGGTACCTACATGGGTGAATTCGCCTTTGGACGTGATGTTAACAACCCGCTAGACACGACGTTTCCGTTCTCGAATGCCCTTCTTGGCGCTTTTACATCCTATTCAGAATCGACCAGTTGGCCGAGGCAGAAGGGAAGTATGTGGGCCTGCGACTGGTTCGTCCAGGACACCTGGAAAGCAACACGCAACCTGACGGTCGACGTTGGATTTCGGTTTGGATGGTATACCTGGTGGAAGAAGGCTGACGGCCAGATCGCGGCGTTCGCATTGGATAGGTACAGCCCCTCCAATGGACCTC
>JACQZT010000082.1 GCA_016213755.1 Acidobacteriota bacterium
CGAGAAGCTGGGTGTGCCGGAGGAAATCATTCGGCCGCGCAAGCGCTGGGTTTCGGCTGAGACAGGCGGCGGATAGTGACTGAAAAATACACAAGTCCTTATTCTTCAGTGGTCCGATCCGAAAAGCGCGGAAGTTGGGTTAGGGCTGGACGGTCGTATACAGGGTCTGTCCGGTTGCGACGCCGTCGATGGCGACGTCGATTCGCGAGTCGCCGGCGGCCACATTTGGTACGGTGACGTTAAACTGGCACAATCCCACCGCGCCGGCCGCCAGGAAGCCCTGCACCTGCGCGACGGCGCTCCCAAAGGTGACCTGGTACGGCAGCGCCAACGGGCGCGCCTCGTTGAAGAACTGGCCCGCGGGCGTGGCCGGATTGGTCGCGCCGCAGCCCACCGCGAACAGAATAATGGTGTCGCCCGGCCTGGCCGGACGGAAGGCCACGCCCGCGATCAGGTTCGGGCTGCCCACGAAGGTCTGGAAATCGGGGTGCAAGGCCGCGGCGTACTGCCGGCCGCCCACGTTGAACAGCGGGGTGGTCAGCACCGCCGGAGAAACCTTGCTCTTCTGCATGGAAACCGCATCGCTGGTTCCGTTCGGGCCGGCGACCTCGATGCGCACCGGGCCCACCGCCTCGTCGTCGGGCGCCTGCACGTTGATCTGCGTCGGGCTGATGTAGCGCACGAAGGCCGGCTTGCCGTTGACGTTGACGCCCACGCCGTCGAGCTGGGTCGGAGCGCGGTTGCCGCTGAAATCGTTGCCGCCCCATTCGCGCGTGGCCGGAGACAGGTTCGTGCCATAGATCTCCAGCCAGGTTCCGCTCGATAGCCCGGGTGTGCCACTGAAAGCTTGCAGGACCGGTTGCGCCGCGCGGATAGCGGGCCGCGGCGCGGCGCTGCCTGCCGGCGTCAGCGTGTAATTGGCGGTGAAGATGCGGTCGCCCGAGTTTTGCCCGTTGCCGTTGGCCGAATTCCCGGCCACATAGAAGCGCACGTTGCCCGCGTCGGTGGCCGGCGGCGTCCACTCAAAGGTCCACGTGTTGGTGCGGTTTCCGCTCGGCGTGTGCTCGATGAACTCGAGGGGGGCCGTCGCCCGGCACCCCGTCGAGGGCTTCGCGCTATCGTCCTCGCAGATCGCTTGGGTCGTGGCGTCGAGAGGCGTAAACGTCCCCGCCTGAGCGTTTCGTTCGTTCGAGGCCAGCCGCGCGGAGACTTGAAATCCATTCACCGTCCGCGCCGGAGAGTCGGTGACCGTGACCGTCAGCCTCTGCTTTGCGCCGGGCATGTAAGTCATTCCGCCCGGAAACGCGATTTCCACCTTGCCGCCGCTCGGATTGGCGGCCCCGACGTGGCACTCCGTGCAAACGGTGTCGCCGGGAGCCCCAGTATGCCGCGCGGGCGGACCGCCTGAATAGGCGTAAATCAATGCCGGAACGACGGACAATACCGCCGCACACTTAGCCACTACGATCTTGCGCTGTCTGATCATGCTGCATCCCTGAGTAACTTTTACAATTGGAAACCCGCGAGCAGTAATGCCTTGCGGGTGGCTGTGGTAAGTGGAAGGCCGGCCAGTTCGCGCGGCGAGATCCATCGAAAACCCTTTGGTTTTCGAGCCATGGCCGCTTCCCAGACCGTGACTCTGTAGTCATAATGAACAATGGCGTGACGGAAACTACCCCTCTGCTGGTTCTGAGATGCGGCGGGCAGGTCGGAAGCTTCAGGTAATTCCCAGAATCCCGCCAGTTGCCGGGAATCCTCGGTTCGCAGCCGCAGCAGGAGACGGTCGCCGCGCCGGATCAGCAGCAGCCTTTGATCGACTCGGACGGTTTCGGCGCGGCGGGCCTTCCGCGGATAACGCTCCGCTTCTCCAGCCGCCCGCGCACGGCATATGTCGCCCAGCGGACACTGCCCGCACTTCGGGCCGCGCGGCAGACAAACCGTGGCGCCCAGCTCCATCAGCGCCTGGTTGAAATCGCCCGGGCGGCGGCGGTCGAGCAGTTCTTCCGCCAGCGCCCGGACGTCCCCTTCCCCGCGGGTAAGACGAGCCAGCACCCGCCGCACGTTGCCGTCGGCCACGGCGTGCGGCAGGCCAAAGGCGATGCTGGCGACGGCCGCCGCGGTGTAGTCGCCCACGCCCGGCAGAGCGCGAATTGCGTCGTAGTCCGATGGAAACTCGCCCCGCGCGGCAATCGCCCGCGCGGCTTTCCGAAGATTGCGCGCCCGCGAGTAGTAGCCCAGCCCGCTCCAGAGCGCGAGCAGTTCCGCTTCCGGCGCCTCGGCCAGGGCCTGAACATCCGGGAACCGCTCCAGGAAGCGCTGGTAGTAGGGGATGACGGCCGCGACCCGGGTCTGCTGCAACATCACCTCGGAAACCCAGATCCGGTAGGGGTCGCGGGTGTTGCGCCAGGGCAGGTCCCGTTTCGACCGGTCGAACCAGGCCAGCAACAGACGCCGTTCCCCACTCTTCCGCAAAAAATAAACCATTCAAATCCAACATATTACGAAACCGGCTCGGAATTCAGCGCTTGCGCGGGTGCTATAGCTTTAGGGTGACAGGAGGATGCGTGCGTCCACAGACAGCGCCGGAGAAAGGGTTGCTCCTTCGCGAAATGCACCACCGCGTGAAGAATAACTTGCAGGTGATCACCAGTTTGCTGAGCCTGCAAGCCCACAAGGCGCCGGACCCGAAGACGCGGGTGCTGCTGCACGAGAGCCAGAACCGCGTGCGCGCCATGGCCATGGTGCATGAGACGCTGTACCGCTCCGACGACCTGTGCGCGGTGGATTGCGCCGAGTATCTGCGCGCGCTGGCCGGACCGCTGTACCAGTCCTACGGGCTGGAACCCGGCGCGGTGCAACTGCGCTTCCAGGTTCCGCCTGGCGCGCGCATCAGCGTGGAAACCGCCACGCCCTTCGGCCTGATCGTGAACGAACTGATCTCCAACGCGCTGAAGCACGCCTTCCCGGGCGGCCGCCGGGGCGAGATCGTGGTGCGGCTGGAACGGCTGGGCGCCGATCAGTACCGGCTGCTGGTAAGCGACGACGGCGTGGGCGTGCCCACCCACCTGGACCTGCGGCACACCGGCACGCTGGGCCTGCGCCTGGTGCGCGCCCTGGCCGAGCAACTGGACGGCTCCGTGCGCCTGGCCCGCGGCGAAGGATCGCGCTTCGAGGTGACGCTGCGCGATCAGGCGGCTGTGGGATAATCCGGTAGAGACACTCCAAGCCTTGCAAGACAGCATCCTGATCCGCGGCGCGCGGGTTCACAACCTCAAGAACATCACGCTGGCAATCCCGCACAACCGGCTGACGGTGGTCACGGGCGTGTCGGGTTCGGGCAAGTCGTCGCTGGTGTTCGACACCATATACGCGGAAGGGCAGCGGCGCTACGTCGAGAGCCTGTCGGCCTACGCGCGGCAGTTTCTCGAGCGCATGGAAAAGCCCGACGTGGACGAGATCGACGGCATCGCGCCGCCGGTCGCCATCCGGCAGAAAAACACCACCCGCAACCCGCGCTCGACCGTCGCCACGGCCACCGAACTGTACGACTTCCTGCGCCTGCTGTGGGCCCGCGCCGGGCGCACCCACTGCCCAAGCTGCGGCGAGCGGGTGCGCAAGGACACCGTCGACCAGGTGGCGCAAGCCATGCTGTCCGAGGCCGAAGGATCGCGCTGGTACGCGCTGTTCCCCATCCGCCACGAGAAGATCCAGGAATTGCGCGACCGTCTCTTCGACCTGCGCAAGAAGGGCTTCAACCGCCTGTTCCAGGGCGGGCGCACGTTCGAGTTCTCGACCCCCGAATCGCTGCTCGACATCGACTTCGGCAAACCGCTGTTCGCCCTGGTGGACCGCCTCGCCATCGGCCCCGATCTGCATCAGCGGCTGGTCGACACCCTCGAGATCTGCTACCGGGAGTCGGGCGAGGCTCTGTTCGCCGAGGCCCGCGAGGAAGGCGCCCAAAGGCGTTTCAGCGAGCGCTTCGCCTGCAAGCGGTGCAACGTCGATCTGAGCGACCCCGAGCCCAGCCTGTTCAGCTTTAACAGCCCCTTCGGCGCCTGTCCCAACTGCCAGGGCTTCGGTAACACCATCGACTACGACCTGGACCTGGTGATCCCGGACCGTTACCTGTCGCTGGAAGACGGCGCCGTCGATCCCTGGACCAAGCCGCAGTACTCCTGGTTCTACGACGAATTCCGCCGCGCCGCGCGCGGCAAGGTGCGGCTCAACTTCGCGTGGGCCGATCTTACCCCCGAAGAGCGCGCCTTCGTGGCCGAAGCGGTGCGGAAGTTCTTCCGCGAGGTGGAGACCAAGAAGTACAAAGTTCACGTGCGGGTCTTCCTGAGCCGCTACCGCGGCTACACCGAGTGCGCCGTGTGCCGCGGCTCGCGCCTGCGCGCCGAAGCGTTGAACGTCCGCGTGGGCGGCTCGACCATCGCCGAACTGGTGCGCATGAACATCGCCCGGGCGCGCGAGTTTTTCGAAACGCTCGAGTTGCCGCCGGAGGAAGCGGCCATTGCCGGCAAGATCCTGGTCGAAATCCGCCAGCGGCTCAAGTTCCTGAACGACGTAGGCCTCGAATACCTCACGCTGGACCGGCTCTCGGCCACGCTTTCCGGCGGCGAGGCGCAGCGCATTCAACTGGCCACCTGCCTGGGCTCGCGCCTGGTGGGCGCCTGCTACGTGCTCGACGAGCCTTCCATCGGCCTGCACTGCCGCGACACGGCGCGGCTGATCCGCATCCTCGAGGAACTGCGCGACCTGGGCAACACGGTGATCGTGGTGGAGCACGACGCCGACGTCATGCGCGCCGCCGGCCACATCATCGACCTCGGCCCGGGCGCGGGCGAGAACGGCGGCCGGGTGGTGTTCGAAGGTTCCTACGCCGAGCTGATGGCCCGCGGAACCTCGCTGACGGCCAAGTACCTGCGCGGAGAGCTGGGCGGCCGGCCCGGGCTCGAGCGCCGGCCCGTGGACCCGCGCCGCACGGTGCGCTTCACCGGTGCGCGGGCGCACAACCTGAAGAACATCGACGTCACGCTGCCGCTCGGCCTGCTGGTGGCGGTGACCGGCGTTTCCGGCTCGGGCAAATCCAGCCTGGTGCACGACGTCATTTTCAAAGCTCTCAGTCGCGCGCAGGAACCGGACGACGAGGTCCACGAGATCCGCGAGAAAGCCACTTACCGCGGCGTGGAGCGCGCGGGGTTGATCGCCGAGGCGATTCTGGTGGACCAGTCGCCCATCGGCCGCACGCCGCGCTCAAATCCGGTGACCTACATCAAGGCCTTCGATCAGATTCGCGAACTGCTGGCTTCGACTCCGGAGGCCGGCCGCCGCGGGTACACCGCCGGTCACTTCTCGTTCAACATCCCCGGCGGGCGCTGCGAAACCTGTCAGGGCGACGGAACCGTGACGGTGGAGATGCAGTTTCTGGCCGACGTCGAACTGGTGTGCGACGAGTGCAAGGGGACGCGCTACAAGAGCGCGATCCTGGACATTCGCTACCGCGGCCTGAACATTCACGAGCTGCTGCAACTCACGGTGCGCGAGGCGCTGGCGTTTTTTTCCGACTCCCCGCGCCTGCTGGCCAAGCTGCGCGTGCTGGACGAGGTGGGGCTGGGGTACTTGCGCCTGGGGCAGTCGGCCACCACGCTCTCCGGAGGCGAGGCGCAGCGCGTCAAGCTGGCGGCGCACCTGGCGCAGGCCTCCAGCGCCGGCACGCTGTTCATCTTCGACGAGCCGACCACCGGCCTGCACTTTGACGACATCGCCAAACTGCTCGACGCCTTCGACCGCCTGGTGCGCAACGGCGGCAGCGTGCTGGTAATCGAGCACAACCTGGAAGTGATCCGCCGCGCCGACTGGGTCATCGACCTCGGTCCGGAAGGCGGCGACGCCGGCGGCGCCATCGTCGCCCAAGGCACCCCCGAGCAAATCGCCCAATCCCCCGCCAGCCACACCGCCCGCCACCTGAGTTTCGGGCTACGAAACCCCGAAACTCTGGTAGACTGACAAGTGTCTTGCTTTTGGAATTATGCCGCTTTGCTTCTCCTGCTGGGAGCCGCCGGCTGCCGCCGCACACCTGTCAAACCCGCGGTTGAAACCGTGAGCGACCTGCACTCCTACTCCCGCCCCGAGCAGGTACGCGTGCGCCACGTGGATCTGGACCTCGAGGTCCTCTTCGCAGGCAAAACGCTGAAGGGCGCGGCGACCCTGACTCTCGAACGCAAGGCCGGCTCCGCGCTTGTCCTCGACACCCGCGACCTGCGCATCGAGAAGGTTGAGACCTCGCCCGACGGGCGGGCCTGGACCACAGCACAGTTCCAACTCGGACCCGCCAACCCAATTCTCGGCGCGCCGCTCACGGTCACCCTGGCCGGCGACACCAAGCAGGTGCGCATCCACTACTCCACCAGCCCGGGCGCCACGGCCCTGCAATGGCTGGAACCGGCGCAGACGGCGGGCAAGACACACCCCTTCCTGTTCACCCAGTCGCAAGCCATCCACGCGCGAAGCTGGATCCCGCTCCAGGATTCGCCCGGCGTGCGCGTCACCTACACCGCACGCATTCGCGCCCCCAAGCCGCTCACGGCGGTGATGAGCGCCGAGAGCCTCACCCGCGACGGCGAGTTCTCATTCCGCATGGAGCAGGCCATCCCGCCCTACCTGATCGCCCTAGCGGTGGGCGAACTCGAGTTTCGTCCCATCGGACAGCGCGCCGGAGTTTACGCCGAAAAGCCGGTCATCGAACGCGCGGCGCGCGAATTCGAAGACACCGAGAAGATGATCCAGGCGGCCGAAAAGCTCTACGGCCCGTATCGCTGGGGCCGCTACGACATCCTGGTTCTGCCGCCCAGCTTCCCCTTCGGCGGGATGGAGAACCCGCGCCTCACCTTCGCCACCCCCACCGTGCTGGCCGGCGACAAGAGCCTGGTTTCGCTGGTGGCCCACGAACTGGCGCACTCCTGGTCGGGCAACCTGGTGACCAACGCCACCTGGCGCGACTTCTGGCTCAACGAAGGCTTCACGGTCTACATCGAGCAGCGCATTCTGGAGCAGGTCTACGGCCCCCGCCGCGCCGAAATGGAGGAAGCGCTCGCCCGGGGCGAGTTGCAGCGCGAACTTGATCGTCTGCCGGCGCGCGACCAGATCCTGCACATCGACCTGGCGGGCCGCGACCCCGACGACGGCATGACCGAGATTCCCTACCTGAAGGGCGCCCTGTTCCTGAAGCTAATCGAGAAAACCGCCGGCCGCGAGCACTTCGACGCTTTCCTGCGCGGCTACTTCGACCGGCACTCCTTTCAGAGCATCACCACCGCCGCATTCCTGACGGATCTGCGCGCCAGCCTGCCCGCGGCGGCGGAGCGAGTGCCCATCGACGAGTGGATCGAAAAACCCGGGCTGCCGCGGTCGGCCCCCCCGCCGCCCGTCTCGGAGGCCTTCACGCGAGTCGAAGCGGAAACCACGCGCTGGATACGGGACGAGATTCCGGCCGCGCGCATCGCCGCCCGCGAGTGGAGCACCCAGGAATGGCTGCACTTCCTGAACGCGCTGCCCAAGCGCCTGGAAACCCAGCGCATGGCGGAGCTCGACCGGGCCTTTAAGCTGACCGGCTCGGGCAACGCCGAGATCCTGCAAACCTGGCTCCTCATGTCGCAGCGCAACGGCTATATCGCGGCCGACAAGCGGCTGGAGGAGTTCCTGCTTTCCGTGGGGCGGCGCAAGTATCTCAAGCCGCTGTACGAGGAACTGGTCCGCACGGCCGATGGCAAGCGCCGCGCCCAGGCCATCTACGCCAAGGCGCGGCCCGGCTACCACCCGATAACGGCCGCCACCATCGGCGCTATTCTGAAGTAGCCGCTTCTTCCACGGTCAGCGATCCCTGCCCCGCGTCGAGCGAGGCCGTCACGCCCATGGGCAGCGTGAGCTGATCGTCGGTGTGGCCGACCACCAGTCCGGACAGCACCGGAATCTTGAGCTTGCCGAGGATCTCCTCCACCACCTCGCCGGCCGAGAACGTGGATTCGAATCCCGGATCGCAGGTGCGCGGCCCGCAGCGGTTGCACTCGCCCCACACGATGCCGGCCGCCTGTTCCAACTTGCCGGCCAGGCGCAGGTTGGTGAGCATTCGGTCGATGCTGTAAGGCTCCTCGCCCGTGTCTTCGAGGAACAGGATGCGGCCGCGGGTGTCGATCTCGAACGGCGTGCCCATCAGGGAACACACCAGCGACAGGTTGCCGCCCACAAGTGGACCGCGGGCGCGGCCGGGCACGACGGCGCGCGTCGCGTGCGCCGGGCGCAGCGGGTCCGAGTCGGGCGGATTCGCCATGACGCCCAGAGGGGCAGTCTCGAACAGCGCGCGGCGAAACCACGTCTGCGTGTACGAGGTGAAGCGCGACAATACCACCGGGCCGTGAAAAGTCACCAGCCCAGTGCGCCGGTGGATGGCCAGGTGCAGCGCGGTGATGTCGCTGTAGCCCAGGAAGACCTTGGGATGCGAGCGGATCAGATCGTAGTCCAGGCGGTCCACCAGGTGCCCGGCGCCGAAGCCGCCGCGGATGCAGAAGATGCCCTTCACTTCCGGGTCGCGGAAGAAGTCGTGCAGGTCGGCCAGGCGCTCTTCCACCGTGCCGCCCAGGTAGCCCGCCCGCCGCCGCACGTTGCGGCCGAAGCGCAACTGGAGGCCGAAATAGCGCAGGGTGCGTTCGGCCAGCGCCAGCCGGTCCGGGTCGGAAACGTAAGTGGCGGGAGTGATCAGGCCCACCGTGTCGCCGGGCTTGAGGGCGTGCGGGCGAAGCAGCCGGCCGGCGGCGGGTTGCGCCAGCGCCGCGCCGGCGGCGAGGAATTGTCTGCGGTCCATGCTATATGATGACATCGTGCGGAACCCACTTCAGTACTTTTTCAACGCCACGGTGATCACAGACGCGGGCGAGATTCGCGACGGCGCGGTGACGGCGCGCGAGGGGCGCATCGCCGAGGTCGGCGCGCGCGGCGCCGCGCCCGAAGGAGCCGAGACGATTGACGCCGGCGGCGGCGTCCTCGCGCCCGGCTTCATCGACCTGCACATTCACGGCGGAGGCGGCAGCGATTTCATGGATGCCACGCGGGAAGACGTCGAGCAGGTCTTCCGCTTCCACGCCTCGCACGGCACCACGGCGCTGTGTCCCTCGACCTGCGCCGCGTCGCTCGACGAGATTCTCGCCGCCATGGGTGAGATCGATGCCTATCGCTCGCGCGGCGCGCGCTTCGGCCGCGCCCTTGGCACGCACATCGAGGGACCGTACCTGAACATGTCCAAGAAGGGCTGCCACTTGCCCGAGTGGGTGCGAGACCCCCAGGAGAGCGAGTGGCGCCGTCTGCTCGAAGCCGGGCCCGTGTCGGCCATGACCCTGGCGCCCGAACTGGCCGGCGCGCGTCCGCTGGTGGAAGCGCTGCGGCGCAACGGCTCCAACGTCAGCGCCGGCCATAGCGAGGCGCTCTACGACGAGGTCGAAGAGTCCGTCGAGTGGGGCGTCAATCACGTCACCCACCTGTTCTGCGCCATGAGCAGCGCCATGAATAACCGCTATCGCATGCAACCCTTCCTGCCCCGCGGCGGCGGCCTGCTCGAAGCGGCGCTGCTCGATGAGAGGCTCACCTCGGAGGTGATCTCCGACGGCAAGCACCTGTCGCGCGAGATGCTGCTGGTGGCCTTCCGCATGATGGGCTGCGACCGGCTGGCCATCATCACCGACGCCATGCGAGGCGCGGGCATGCCCGACGGCGAATACGCCTTCGGCCCGCGCCACGGTCTGATTGCGGTGGTGAAAAACGGCGAGGCGCGCGTGCCCGACGGCACCGCGCTGGCCTCCTCCGTGTTCGGCATGAACCAGATGGTGCGGGTGTTCTATGAACTGGTCGGATGCCCGCTGTGGCAGGCCGTGCGCATGGGCTCGCTCACGCCGGCCCGCATCCTGGGCGTCGCCGGCCAGCTCGGCAGCCTGGCCAAAGGCAAGCAGGCCGACATTCTGCTGTTGGATGGGGAACTGGACGTGAGGGCGGCCTACGTCGCCGGCGAGCGCGTGGCATGACCCTGCTCACCCGCCGCGAATTCCTCGCCGCGGGGCTGGGCGGATTCCCTTTCTTCTGGCGCAAGCGCTCCTTGGCGCTGGCTGGCATGCGCTTCCGGATTGTGCGCCGGGGACGCTCCGACCGGCGCTACCTGTGGATCCACGGCGACGAGCGCACGGCGCGCGACGTCCTGCTGGAACACCTCAAAACCGCCCGCGGAACGGCCTACCTGACCACCAGCCTGGAACGCACATTTCCGCTCCTGGGCGGCCGCATCGACCCCAATCGCATGTTCTCCCGCGCAGGCGCCGCGAAAAACCTCCGCGCGCTGAACCCGCAATGGACCGCCGCTCAGCTCGACGCCGCGCTCAACCGCCTGGACCGGGACCGCGAGAGGTTCCTGCGCGCGATTCTCCCTCCCCCCGGCGGCCTGCTCATCGCGCTGCACAACAACGCCCGCGGCTACTCGGTGCGCGACGAAGTCCCCATCAGCGACCGCGTATCGCTCGCCGACCCCGATCACCCCAACAACTTCATGCTGGTCACCGACCCGGCCGACTTCGAGCGCCTGGCCCGCTCGTCCTTCAACGTGGTCCTGCAAAACACCGCGCCAATAGACGACGACGGCTCGCTCTCCCGCCTGGCCGCCCGCCGCGGCGTCCGCTACCTCAACATCGAAACCCGCCTCGGCGACGCCAAAAGCCAGCGCGAGATTCTCAAATTCGTCACCGAATTGCCAAGGTGACGTTGGGTTGGCTGGGGGTTGAGCCGACTGTTAGCGTCACGGGCAGCACGCCGGCGGGAAAGTAGCCCGAGGGCAGCCGGACGTTGAGTTGCAGCAGACCCGGAAAGCCGGGAGCCGGGCCGGCGTAGAGCACTTCGGCCGCGTAGCCTTGCAGGGTGACAGCCACGGGCAGTCCCGACACTCCTTCGCCCGTGGCATAGAGCACTACCACCGATCCGCGCGACGCCGGGTTGCTTACGCTGTTCAGGGTCCCATCTTCGAGCATCGCGACGGCCTGCCCCTGGCCCGGCGCGACCGTGAACAGGCCCGGCGCAACGCCCGCCACCGCCAAGCGGGCGCGGCCGCGCGCCGAACCCTGCACGCGGACTTCGATGCCGGTCCCCTCCTGCCCGGCCAGGCTGGAGGGCGCCTGGACCACAATCCGCCCCTCCCGCGCGGAAAGAACCGGCACGGGCGTCCCATCGAACAAGACCTCGGCCTCGCTCACCGTGGCATCCAGGATGGCCACCAACTGGCCCGGCGCGATAGGGCCGGGCGCCAGGCTGGCCGCGTGAACCACTCTCAGTTCCGCCAGCGCCTCGGCCTGCGCCACCGGCGTGAGCTTGCGCACTTGATGGTTCCAAGTGTCGGCAATGAAGACCTCGCCGTTCGCGCCGGCCGAGACCCCCGCGGGATGGTTAAGGCCGGCCGAAGTCGCCGCGCCGGCGATGGTTTCCAGCATCCCGTCCGGCCCGAGCCGCAGGATGCTGTGGCTTTCCGTCTCGGCGATGTAAAGATTACCGGCCAGATCGAGCGCGATTCCCGCGGGACCCTTCAAGCCGGTAAGCACGGTTTCGACCGCACCCGCGGGCGTCCGGCGCCGCACGCGCCCGGCCCCGGTCTCCGCGATGTAGAGGTTGCCGTCCCGGTCCAGCGCCAGGCCGCGCGGATCGTCCATCTCCGCCAGCGCGGTCACCAGGCCGCCGGGAGAAACGCTGAAGACCCGCCGGCCGAGCGAATCGGCGACGTAAGCCTGTCCCGCGCGATCCACAGCGATGCCCGCGGGGGAGACGAACTGCCCGCTGCCGGCCACCATCTCAACCGCGCCCGCCGGCGTCATCCGGCGCACGCAGCGGCAACCCTGGTCGGCGATCCACAGGCGGCCGGCCGGGTCGAAAGCCAGGCCCGCGGGCGCGCTGTTCGAGTCCCCAAACACGGTCTCGATGCGGCCGTCCGCCGTTACCTTCCGCACCCGGCGATTGCGCGTGTCGGCGATGAACAGGCTGCCGAACGCATCCATCACCGCCGCCGAGGGGTAGAACAGGTGCGCCTGGAGCGCCGGCCCGCCGTCGCCCGAAAAGCCGAACGTGCCGTCCCCGGCCAGCCGCGTCACCGGTCCGAACAGAGGCGCTTTCAGCACCTGTTTGCCGGCCGCCAGAACGAGTGCGCCCCAGGCGTCGCAGGCGACATCGCGCAGCGGCTCGGTGGAGACTGCCACCACGCTGATCAAGCCGCCCGCGGTCCGTTTCCAGACGCGGCGGTTGCCGCTGTCGGCCACGAACAGGTTTCCGGAGGCGTCCACGGCCACGCCGGTGGGCGCGCTGAGCGAGCCATCGCCGCCCAGCACGGTGGTCAGCCGGCCCCACTCGAACTTGCACACGCGGTGGTGGCCGGAATCGGCGAAGTACAGCGCTCCGCCAGCGTCCACCGCCAGGCCGGCCGGAGCGTTCAGGCCCGCACCGGCGTCCAGCAGAAGCGAAACGCTCGAGTCGCGGGCAATGAGGTAGATGCGGTGGTTGCTGAAATCGGAGACGAACAGCGTGCCGTCGCCCGCCATCGCCACGTTGCGAGGAGAGAAAGCGCCCGCGACGGTCCGGATCGTGCCGTCGGGCGCGATCCGGCGCACGCGGCCATTGCCCATGTCGGCGATGTACAGGCCGCCCTCGCGGTCCGCGGCCACGCCGTAGGGAGTGTCGAGCAGAGCCTTGCGGGCCGGGCCGCCGTCGCCCGAAAATCCCGCGTGCCCGTTCCCGGCCACCGTCGTGATGAGGCCGGCGGGACTCACCTTGCGCACCCGGTGGCCGGCCGCGTCGGCGATGTAAACGTTGCCCGCCGCATCGACGGCGACACCCTCGGCGCCCGCCAGTTGCGCCAGCGCGGCCGGGCCCCCGTCGCCCACCAGGTCGCTGCCGGCCACGGTCGAAATCGCGTACCGCGGCCCGGCCGCCAGGGCCAGCGTGCCGCCGGCCAGAATCAGCAGGAATGCGCGCAAACTCAGTCGCTCCCCCTACAGAGGTAAGTGCTCTCCGGTTCACGAACCTCTCATCCGGTTCGATAAGCAAGCTGTGAGATCCCGACATCTGTTATGGTTCGGGGGCCTCTGTCTGTCGGCCCTGGCCTGCGGCCAGCCTGCGCTCTTCTTGAAGCAAAGCACAGTCTCGGCGCTGGAATCCTCTCCCACTCCACTTTCACAAAAACGAAAAAGCCTCTTCCGCAGGCACCTGATCTTGCAGTTCGAGGGGCGCCCCGGCGCCGCCCAACTGCGGGAACTCGATCGCCGCGGTATCCAGGCGGTCGGCTACGTCCCGGAAAACGCCGTGGTGGTTTCCGCCGAAGACGGCGCCCGCCTCGACGGGTTGAACCTGCTCCGCGCCGGAACGCTGGCGCCGGAAGCCAAAATCAGCGCCCAGGCGGCTCTGCTGGGAGGCGAGGAGACCCTCTCCTCGGTGGTGGAGTTTCACCGCGACACCGACCCGGCCCAGATGCGCGCGCTGGCCACCGAAATCGGGCTGCGCATCCGCGAGCATCCCGACCTGTTGCGCCACCAGCTCGCGGTGGTGGCCCGCCCGGAGCAGTTGTTCGAGCTGGCCCGGTGGGACGAGGTGGCCTACATCTACCCGGCCTCGGACGATATCGCCGCCGGGCGCCGGGTGGCCGCCTGCGCGGGCGCGCTGACCGAGTTCGGCGCGGCCGGCCAACTGGTGGCGCTGGTGGGGCCGGGCTGGGAACGCGACAGCCGCGGCGGGGCCGCTCTGCAATACCACTTCGGCGTCCTCAGCGCGAAACTGCCCGCCGAGCAGACCCGCTCGGAGCTCGAGCGCGCGGTCCAGGAATGGGCCCGGCACGCGCGGCTGACCTGCTCGCCGGGCACAAGCGCCACCGCGGCGCGCACCCTCAACTTCCTGTTCGCCGACGGAAGCCACGGCGACCCGTTCCCCTTCGACGGACCCAGCGGGACCATGGCGCACACCTTCTATCCCTCGCCTCCCAACCCGGAACCGCTGGCCGGGGACGTGCATTTCGACGAAGACGAGTCCTGGCGCATCGGCGCCGACACCGACCTTTACAGCGTGGCGCTGCACGAACTGGGCCACGCCTTGGGACTGGGCCACTCCGACGTCCCCGGAACGGTCATGTATCCCTTCTACCGCCGCCTGACCGAGCTGACCCCGGAAGACAAACAGGCCCTGCAAACGCTCTACTCCGCTCCGGAGCCAAGCGAGCCGAGCGTCCCCGTCCCGCCCGCCGAGCCGCTGGGACTCGCTATCACCAGCCCGGAATCGGCCACCGTGACGACCTCGGCCGAAACGATGACCCTGACCGGCACGCTGCGCGGAGGCACTGGCCCGCTGCAACTCGCCTGGGCCAGCGACCGCGGCCCGGCCGGAGCAGTGACCGCCGCCGAACGCTGGCGCGCCGCCGGCATCCCGCTCAGCCCGGGGCGCAACGTGCTGACGGTGACGGCCACCGATGCGGCCGCGCAACAAGTGGTCCGCAGCGTGACCGTTTCGCGCGAGGAGGTGCCGGTCCGGTCGGCGGCCGACACCGTCGCGCCCACGCTTACCGTTCAGTCGCCCGCCAGCGCCAACGTCCTGGTGACCGCGGCTTCCATCCACCTTCGCGGCACGGCCGGCGACAACGTCGGAGTCGCCGAGGTGCGCTGGGCGTCCTCCTCGGGCCAGGCCGGGGTGGCGCGGGGAACCGTCTCCTGGAGCGTCGCCGATCTGCCGCTGCTGGTGGGAACGAACACCGTTATCGTTCGCGCCCTGGACACGGCGGGCAATGCCGCCTGGCGGTCGCTGGTGATTACGCGGCGGTGAAAGCGCTCAGGCCAGCCACTTGGCGTCCAGATCGGCGCCGGTCCGCATCAGAATGTCGAAGATGCGCTGGTTGAAGCCGTCCACCAGTTCGCGCAGTTTCTGGTCGCGAATATTCGAAACCAGCGGGCCGGGCTGGGTGGTGATGCGCACCTCGGACAGCAGGTTCCGCATCTGCTCGGAGTCTCTCTGCATATCGTAGAGCTCGTTGAGGTCCCAGATCCCGTGATAGCGCATGTAGCTGAACCGCTCCGTGCGCAAGCCGGTCATGGTGGGGGTCTGAGGGAAGGTCCGGTTCCAGAAGTACTCGTACAGGAAATCGCTGCGCCACTGTGCGCCACCGCGCAGCAACTCGAGCATCGAACGGCCGTGCATGGCACGGGGAATCTCGGCGGAAGCCGCGGCCAGGAAGGTGGGCGCAACGTCCAGGTTCAGCACCATCTCATCCACCTGGCGCCCGGCGACGAACAGGTCCGGACAGTGCGCCATCATGGGAATGCGGATGGACGGCTCGTACATGGTGCGCTTGTCGATCAGCCCGTGCTCGCCGAACTGGAACCCGTTGTCGCTCATGTAGAGCACCAGCGTGTCGTTCAGCATGCCGCGCGAAGCCAGCAGGTCCAGGACGCCGCCCACGCTCTCGTCCAGTGCCATCAGCGTGCGGCAGTAGTCGCGATAGTGCTGCTCGAAAGCGATCTGGCGGTCGTACATTCCATCCACGCCGTGCCAGGAATCCCGCTGCCGAAGGACCCATTCGGGCTTGCCGCTGTAGTTCTGATCCGAGTCCGCCATCGATGCGGGCACGGGAATCGGCTCGGTCCGGTACAGGTCCCGGTGCCGCTCGGCGGGCTCGCAAAAGCTGTGCGGCGCTTTGTGCGAAAGCATCAGGAAGAAGGGCCGCGCGTCCGGCTGCCCGAGGAAGCGCAGGGCCTCCTGGGTCAGCAGGTCCGTGGTGTACCCTTTTGCCTGGATGCGCGTCCCGTCCGAATTCAGGACCGGATCGTTATAGACGCCTTGCCCGGCGAAGGAGCACCAGCGCTCGAATCCGGGCCGCGGCTCGTCGGTGTCGCTTCCGATGTGCCACTTGCCCACCAGCCCGGTCCGGTAGCTTTCCCGCTGCAGAAACTCGGGAAAGGTCGCCGCGCCGGCCGGCAGGTCCATGTCGTTCCCGATGACCCCGTGCGCGTGCGCGTACTGGCCGGTCAGGATCGAGGCCCGGCTGGGCGAGCACAACGAGGTGGTGACGAAGGCGTTGCGGAACAGTACGCCACCGGCGGCCATGCGGTCCAGGTTCGGGGTCCGGAGCCAAGGGTGCCCCGTGCAGCCCAAGTGGCCGTAGCTGTGGTCGTCGGACAGGATTAGGACGATGTTGCGCTTCCCCGCTCTCCCCACGGCAGGAACCGCCGCCGAACCAGCCAGGGACTGCAAGAAGCCTTTGCGCGTCATCAGCGTGAACGCGAAACCGTACCTCGACTGTTTAGTTTAGTCAGGGAATCGTCTGAGCGCCATACGGCAAATACTGTATGCCGCCGCACTCTTGGGGAGAGCTTCCAGCCCACCTTGGCGGGTGCCATCGGTCCGGAAACTCGGTTCTCCTCATGGGCTGCGTCTCCATCCCGGTCCGGACCTGAACGCCCCACGGCGACAGCTCCTGGAACAGCGCCCTGGGATAGACCTTCTCCAGGAACCCAGCCCCCCGAACGTCGGCCACTTCGAACGCAGCCCCGACGACCACCTCGGCAAGACGGTCTTCCGGATACCATTCGCGTTCATTCGCGTTCATTCGCGGCCAAATAGTAATCCTCCCTTCACCGAAGTGCCGTGGACACCTGGGGGCTCTCAAGGAATTGGCCGCGAATGAACGCGAATACACGCGAATGATCGATCAAGTCATGGAATCATTCGCGGCCAATTGTACGGAGGTTTCTGGGGAGGGTCACTCGCCCGCGGAGGAGCGGAAGTGCAGGTCGACCGTGTACAGAAACAGGTCCATGCGCCGGACGTAAAGCACCCGGATACGGTAGCGCCCGCCCGCCCGCTCCACGGTCACCTGGCCCGAGCGGACCGGCAGGCCCAGCTCGGCCGCGGCGTTCAGCGCCTGGATGCGCACCACCTCGGCCGGCTGGGTGGCGGCGTCGGCCTGCTGCACCAGTTGTTCCAGCCGGCGCTGGAATTCCATGTTCCGGAGATAGGGGGGGAGCATGAGGACCGCCGAGAGCGCCAAAGCGGCCAGAATCACGACCGCGCCGCCGATCCGCAGATATGACTTCAATGCCTGGCTCCTCCGGAACCCCCAGTGTCCCATGTTTCAATGCCGGAAGAAGTTGCGCGCCAGGAACAACAGGTTGGCCGGCCGTTCGGCCAGCCGGCGCATGAAGTAGGGGTACCAGGCGCTTCCGTACGGCACGTAGAGCCGCAGGCGGAAACCGGCCGCGGTCAGACAATTTTGGAGGTCGCGGCGGATGCCGTAAAGCATTTGGAATTCAAATTTGTCCAGCCCGAGGCCGGCGTCGCACGCCGCCTGAAGGGCGCCATCCACCATGCGCGGGTCATGGGTGGCGATGGCCGGATCGAATCCTCGCTCCATCAGCATCCGGGCCAGGCGCAGGTAATTGCGGTCCACGTCGCTCTTTTTCGGGAAAGCGACGCTGTCCGGCTCCAGGTAAGCGCCCTTGCACAGCCGCACCGGGATGCCTTCCCGGCACAGGGCTTCGAGGTCGGCTTCGCTCCGCCGCAGATAGGCCTGGATAACCCCGCGCACGCTCCCGTAGCGGCCATGCAGGGCGCGCACCAACCGGAGCGTGCGATCGGCATAGGGGCTGGCTTCCATGTCGACCTCGACGCGGGTCCCGGCGCGCTGGGCCGCCGCCACCACTTGTTCGACGTTGGCGCGGCAGATCTCCTCCGACAGCTCCATGCCGAACTGGGTCGGCTTGATGGAAACCGTGGAAGGCAGATTTCCGGCCGCTATGCGCTCCATCGCCATCAGGTAGGCGTCTCGGGAGGCGGCCGCCTCGGCCAGGGACGTCACGCTCTCCCCCAGGTGGTCGAGCGTGGTCACAATGCGCTCGGCCTGGAGTTTCCGGCACACCGCCAGCGCCTGCTCCAAGGTCAGCCCGGCGATGAACCGCCGCGTAAGCCGCGCCGCGACCGGCGAGGTTTCCATCCACCCGCGAAGCCGCCTCTGGCGGGAAAGATACAGGAGTGTGCCGCGCAGGATCACCCTACCATGCTGCCAAAAAAAACCGGGTAGATCAGGCTGTCCCCGTTTTAGCGGGCGATGGCGTGCCATTCTTTTTCGTAGTAGCGGACCAGGACCTGGTCGTTGAGGCGGTTGGGTTCCGCCTCGACGGGCAGCATGTCGTTGGGGAACACGAACAACTGCGGCAGGTTGCTCACCGAAAGGTAGCGCAGGCCGCCGGGCAGTCGCGCGGACGGTTCGAACGGCGCGCGGCCGGCCAGCACGAAGCCCCATTCGCCGAAGGCCGGCACGTAGACGTGATAGGGCGAGGTGCGCAGCCCCGCCTGCTTCAGCGTCTCGACAATGCACCAGTAGGACTGCCGCGCGAACAGCGGCGAGGTGCTCTGGATCGCCGCCAGCCCCTGCTCGCTGAGATGCTTGCCCAGCAGACGATAAAACGCGGTGGTGTACAGCTTCCCCAGCGAGAAGTTCGTGGGGTCCGGAAAATCCACCACCACGAAGTCGAACGGATCGCGGTTGGCCTCCAGCCACGGAAAGGCGTCCGCGTTGATCACCTTCACCTTGGGCGCGGTCAGAGAGCCTTTGTTCAACTCGCGCAAGTACGGGTGCGTCGAGAACAGGCCGGTCATCTCCGGGTCCAGGTCCACCAGGGTGACGCTCTCCACCCGCGGGTACTTGAGGATCTCGCGCACCGCCAGCCCGTCGCCGCCGCCCAGCACCAGCACGCGCCGCGGCGCCGCGACCGCAGCCAGGCCGGGAGGCACCAGCGCCTCGTGGTAGCGGTACTCGTCGCGCGAGCTGAATTGCAGGTGGCCGCTCAGGAACAGCCGCACATCGTCCTTCCACTTCGTCAGCACGATGCGCTGGTAGCGAGTGTTGCGCGCCAGGATGACTTCGTCGGCGTACAGGCTGTCGTCGGCCACCGACGCGATGCGCTCCGCCCCCGCCATGCCGGCGCCGAGCAGCAGCACCACCACGGCGCAGGAGACGCGCAGTCCGCGGCTGGCGCCCAACTGATCGCGAAACAGGAAGGTCGACCACAGCGCCACGCCGGCGTTGATCAGTCCGAACAGGATAGCCGAGCGCACCAACCCCAGCTTGGGCACCAGCAGGATGGGAAACAGCAGCGAGGCGCCCAGCGCTCCCAGGTAGTCGAAGGTGAGCACGTGCGCCACCAGGTCGCGGAAGATGAAGCGCTCTTTCAGTATCCGCATGAGCAGCGGAATCTCCAGCCCCACCAGGACGCCGATCACCAGCACCAGAAGATAGAGCAGCAGGCGAAAGCTCTGCGTGTAGGCGAAGGCCAGGAACAGGATCGACGACGAGAACCCGCCCACCAGTCCCACCATCAGCTCGATGGAGATGAAGCGCGCCACCAGCCCGCGCGTCAGGAAGCGCGACAGCCAGCTCCCGATGCCCATGGCGAACAGGTAGCTGCCGATGACGGTGGAAAACTGAAGGACGCTGTCGCCCAGCAGGTAGCTGGCCAGCGTGCCGGCGATCAGCTCATAGATCAGACCGCAGGCCGCGATCAGAAAGACGGAAATGAACAGGACCGCGGACATGCGGCGCGGGCTAATGGACCGCGGCGGCGATAATGATGCACACGCCGATGGACATGGCGCCCACCATGATCGCCAGCGCCACGTTGCGGTCCTCGACGATCTCCTTCCACAGCGCGTAGGGCGTGATCTTATCGACCAGCACGAACGCTCCGACGAAGATCAGAATGCCCAGGATGGCGAACACGGCCGCGTTGAGCAGGTAGACAGGGTGAAAATCGGTCATCTCATTTCCCTCCAATGTAGCGGGGCAGGTACGAATAGTGCGAGCGATAGGCGCCGGGGTTGTCGCGCACCGTCCGCGGAACGTTTTGCACTTGGCTGACGCTGCTGAAACTCCAGCCGCGGTACTCGGCCACGCCCACCAGCCCGAGCAGCGCCAGGCCATAAGCCAGATAAAACGGGTGGCTCATTCATCCTCCCCGTCCGAACCGGATTCGGACGCGTAACTCGATTCCTGCCAGCGCGCCGTCTCGAACCCGGCGGCGCGCACGCTGACGAAAATGGGCGGGATCAGCAGCAGCAGCCCCGCGAACAAGAAGTAGAGGTTGGAAGGCAAGTCGCGGCGCACCCGCACCTGGTAGCGTACCGCATGCAGCGCCCCGTCGTCGCGGTTCATGTCCGGCTCCACGCGCAGGTAGTAGCGGCCCGCGGGCACGGCGGGAATCCGCGCCGAGTCGTTCCTCGAACCTTCGCTCCAGCTCCCGTCGCTGTCCACCCCGCGGTAGTAGCTGACTTCCCGTCCCATATCGAAGCCCGCGCCGGTCTGTTCATTGATCAGCGCCACGGCGAAAAAGGCCCAGTCGTTCTCCAGATCGGTCCGGATCGAAATCTCGACGTTCGTTGGGCGCCCCTTCAGATCGAAAACCGGAGTGACGAACGAGGCCTCGCCCTTGGACGCCGTCGAGAAGCTGTACTCCGAGCGGAACACTTCCTCCTCGCGCATACCGATCGAAAATCCGAACGCTATCACCGCCAGCAGGACCAGCAGCAGCAGAAACGTGCCCCACACTCCGCTCACGCTCCGCCCATACGGCGAAGGCTGGTTGGCATACACGCCTTTCGCCCGCGGAGGCGAGCCCGGAAGCTGGAACGCTTTCCACACCTCGCTGCCGGGAACGTACTCGCCCTGCGTCCAGACCACTTCCTCCGCGGTCCGCTCGGCCGAGATCATCTTCGGCGGGGCAATGTAGTCGGCCACGAAAACCGCCTCGCCCACGCGGAACTGCCAGGGAAACTCTCCCATGACGAAAATCGTCTTGGCCGTAGCCCCCTGGAAGTGCCGGTACGTTTCGCCCTGGAAGAGAACGGCATGCTTGCGGCCGGTCGCCATCTCCCGCGGCAGCGCGCGCAGGGTGGAAACAAAGTTCCAGTGGCCGTCGTACTCGGTGAGATAGCGAAAGCCTTTGAAAGGGTTATACAGAAGATACTCGGACCACTGGTAGGGCGTGCCCTCCACCAGGATCTCGCGCACCTGGAAGCCGATGACCTCCCAAGTGGCGCCGCCGAGCTTGCCGCGCGTCGCCAGCGGGATCAGCGGCGTCTCGCGCTGGCGCGCCGCGAAGGTTTGCAGCACGCCCAGCGCCGGGTCGCGCGCGTCCAGCACCGACAGGCACTGCACGCAAACCACGCTCAGCGTGTGCCCGCCGGCGCGGATGGTGAGCGCCGCGCCGCAGTTGGTGCAGTTGAGCGAGCGGACCTGCGGAGCCGTGCTCATGCGTCCCACCCTTCCACCCGGCGCAGGTTCTTGAACCGCAGCGAGTCGAACTCCACCGCCTCGCCCAGAAACAGCAGCGGCGGCCATTCCGAGTAGTCGATGGTGCCGAAACGCGCGTCCTCGGTCCGCAGGTCGGCGAAGACCACTTTATCCTTGTTCCAGTATTCGAAGGGCAATTCGCCCTCGACGCCGCGATAGCGCGCGTGCGTGAGGACGGTCGTATGGTAGTCGACGTTGTACCAGCGGAAGCGCCGGCCGCGATGGATCTGTTCCGCCGCGGGCAGCACTTCGGGCGGCGGCACGACGGCGAACGACACGGCGTACTCCGCCATGGCGTCCGAGAGCCACCCGTTGGCGCCATCGCTGAAGACGATGTGCCATTCGTTCCAGCCGCCCTGGTCGTACTCGTACAGGATGCGGCCCGCCACGACGAAGGGCCGGTTGCGATAGATGCCTTCGGTGGCGATCTGGATGGGCGAAGGGTCGGGCGGCAGGTCGGCCACTTCGCCTACCCGTTCCAGGTTCACGTCGCGGCGCACCAGGATCGACCGGCAGTATTCGCACACCGATTGCACGGCGCTGGAAAACCGGAACCGTACCGGCGCTCCGCAGTTCGGGCAGTTGGCGACTGGCTGGGTCATGTCCGCTCGTAAGGCCGGTCCACCCTGCGCACGTGTACGCTGGCCGCGCCGAACTCCTGCTTCAATGCGGAGTCGAAATCCCACTCCGGACGCGGCCGGCAACAGAATAGATTGAAGCACAAAGTGCCGTGCTCGGGAAAGGTGTGCACGGCCAGATGCGATTCGCCCAACAAACAAACCCCCGTCACGCCGCCCGGCGCCGGGAAGCGGTGCCACACCGCGGGACACACCGGCTTGAGGGCCAGATCCTCAATCACGCGACCGAACAGGGCCTGGAGTTTGTCCAGGTCTTTAAGCGCGGCCGGCGCGCAGCCATAGGCTTCTACAATCCATTCGCAACCGGCCGCGGGCTCGGGGTGCATGGGCGGTTATTGCTGCGCTCCGCCGCAGCCCGGGCAGAACTTCGCGCGCGCGGGCATGGGCTTGCCGCACTCGATGCAGAACTTGGTGTCGCCGCCGGCGACGGGCGCGGCGCCCGCGGGAGCAGGCGCGGGCGCGGGCGCCGCCGGTTGTTGAATCGCGCTCATCATGGTTTGCGCCATGGCCAGGCCGGCGCCCAGACCCGCGCCCACGCCGGCCATCCCGCCGCCTTCGTTGGCCGCCGCGATGGGCATGGATTGCGCCACCTGGAACTGCGTGTACTTGCCCATGTCGCCGAGCATGGTCATGCCAATGCGCTCGTCGAGCCGCTTCTGCAATTCCTCGGGCAGCGACAGGTTCTCCACCACGAAGCTGTCCAGCATCAAACCGAGGTCGGTGAAGACCGGATTCAGGTACGCGGCGATCTTCTGCCCCAGTTCCACCTGGTTGGCCGCCATGTCCAGGAACGGGATCTGGCTCTCGGCGAAGGTGTCCGCCATGCGCCCCACGATGGTGTTGCGCAGTTGCCCTTCCAGATCGGCTACGTGGTAGATATCGCGCGTGCCGCTGACCTTGGCGTGAAACGAGCGCGGATCTCCCACGCGATACGAGTAGATGCCGTAGGCCCGCAGCCGCACCGCGCCGAAATCCCGGTCCCGCACCGTGACCGGCGTGGCCGTGCCCCAGCGCTGGTTCACTTGCAGCCGCGTCGAAAAGAAATACACGTCCGACTTGAACGGCGACTGGAACAGCTTGTCCCAGTTCATGATATTGGTCAGCAGCGGCAGCGTGTGCGTGTTGAGGGTGTGCAGTCCCGGCGCGAACACATCCGCCACCTGCCCCTCGTTGACAAACGCCGCCATCTGCGATTCGCGCACGGTGAGCTTGGCGCCGTTCTGGATTTCCATATCCCGCATCGGATAGCGCCACGCCAGAATGCCATCCTCGGGCTCCACCCAATGGATGACGTCAATAAACTGCTTCTTAATGAAATCGCGAAGTGCCATGGTTCCCAGCTCGCTCCCTCAAAGTATAACGCCGTGGGGTGCGGGGAAGTTCCGGGAATCGGCCTGACCGTTCTTCGCCCAGACTCGGAACACCCTCGCCGGGAAGGCTCGAGTTCTGTTTTCGGAACAGAAGGCCAGCGCGGGGGGGGGGTAGAGCCGTGGAATTCCTTGAGTTATAAGGGCGGTGTTCCGAAATCGGAAAAAGAAGACGACGATCGTGGATCCGCAAGAAAGAGCGCTTAGGATTGTCTGTTGATCCGCTCCACGGTAGTGGCATAAGGCACGATATGCCACTAATGGTGCACATTCGCTCAAGTTGGAGTTGCACGTGCTCAAAGCCAGTTCCAGTAGACGCACTGCCGCAGCCTGCAAGTACTTCTTCCTCTTCGCGCTGGTGATCCCGGCGGCCATGGGCCAAACCGGAACGGCCGGTATCGCCGGCACGGTCCTGGATGCGAAAACCCGCAAGCCCATCCCCGCCGCGCTGGTCATGGCCATTCAAAGCGGGCTGCCGCCGCTCAGCAGGAACACCAGATCGGGCCCCGATGGCGCATTCCAGATCCAGGGACTCCCCGCGGGGAAGTACTCTCTTTGCGTGCAGGCGCAGGGCGATGGTTATCTCGACCCGTGCCAATGGGACGGCAGCCCGGCCACGGTCACGCTGGTTTCGGGACAGGCGGCGGCCGGGGTCGCGTTAGCGCTGGCCGCCGCCTCGGTGGTGTACGTCCAGGTGCGGGATGCGCACAGGGTCCTGAGCCAAAAGACCAGGGATGGCCGTCGTCCGGAACTTACCCTCGGCGTCTGGGGACCCAAGGGGCTGTACTACCCGGCCCGCGCCTCGGGCAGCCTGGGCGCGGAAGGCGGGCCCCTGGGCGGGATGGCCTACCAGATTGCGGTCCCGCGCGATACAGCGCTGAAGCTCCACATCGCCAGCCGCGACTTGCAGCTCGGCGACGCCGCCGGCGCGGCCCTTCCAGGGAATGCCACCCAGCAGGCATTTCAGCACGCGGCCGGAGATGCCCGCCCGCAGAGCTTCGCCTATACCGTGCTGGGCCTTTTGCCCTGAAGAGAAACATGCCGAAAATCGGGAGAAATGACAGAATGAGACGCGCACAGTGCGTGAGGGTTCGTGCATGCTCAGCCCTGAAGGGGCGCGCGGGAGCGTTTGCCATCGGCGTGGCTTTGGTGTGTATGGCGCCGCTGGCGAGTCCCGCGTGGGGCCAGTCGGCGTGGCCCGGCTACCCAAACAACAACGCCATCTCCGTTACCAGCTCCGGTAGCGTGGGGGTTGGAACGGCCGCTCCGCAGGCTCAACTCCACGTGAAGGGCATTACGATACTGCACGATGCCGGCGCCAGCACCGCGATTTACGCGCAGTATTACGACAAGACGAACTATCCCAATCTGTGGGGCCGCATGTGGCAGAACGGAGCGGGCGGGCTGATCATGGAAGCCCACAGCGGTGGCGTGGGGTGGGACCGTTTCGCCATCATGAACGACGGCGGGACTCGTTTCCTGATCGCCAGCAACGGGAACGTCGGCATCGGGACGACGAACCCGCAGTACCTGCTGTCGGTCAACGGAACCATGGGCGCCAAGGAGGTGATCGTCACCAACACCGGCTGGTCGGACTACGTGTTCCGGCCCGGCTACCGGCTGCGGCCGTTGAGCGAGGTCGGCGCCTACATCCGGGCGAACGGCCGTCTGCCGGGCATTCCCTCCGAAGCAGAGGTACTGAAGAAGGGCGTCGGCGTGGGCGAGATGCAGGCCAGGCTGCTGGCCAAAATCGAGGAGCTCACGCTGCACCTGATTCAGCAGGACCAGGACAACCGGGAGCTGCGTGCGCGGCTGGCGCGGTTGGAAGCCCGGCCGGCCGGCCGGTAAGAGGAAGAACATGCGGACGGCGGCGACATTGGTGTTGGTTCGGCCCGCCCTCTGGTTCTGCGCCTCGCACCTGCTGGCGGCGCCGCTGGCCGCCCAGTGCACGAATCCCACCCAGATCCCCAACCAGACCATCAGCTCGGGCACGGCCAGTTTCGCGGACAACAATGCGCTGGCGGCCACAGGCGTGGTTGTCAGCGGCAGCGCCAGCGTCTCGTTTGTGGCGGGCAACTGCATCCAGCTCGGTCCCGGGTTTCGCGCCACGGCCGGCACGGCGCCGGCCACGTTTCACGCCTGGGTGCAAACCGCGCCCTCGGTGGTTTCTGTTTCGCCCTCCAGCGGCAGCGGGCTCAGCCAGCCGTTTACCTGGACGGTTTCGAGTCCCTCGGGGTATGGCAACATCGCGCACGTGTACGGCCTGTTCAACACCTGGGTTTCCGGAGGCAATGGGTGC
>JACQZT010000083.1 GCA_016213755.1 Acidobacteriota bacterium
CCACGTGTCCGCTGAACTCGCTCCGCTCCCGCCGATCCGGCGGCGGCCCGGTACCGAGAGCGCCGGTGGGACACGCGCTCACGCAGGCAGGAGTGTCCAGGCCCTCGCACACATCGCAGCGAACCACACGATTGGCGGCCGGGTCGGGACGCACGCCGTGCGGGCAAACCATCAGGCACATGTAACAGCCGACGCAGAAGTTTTCGTCGAGTGTGGTCCGCCCGGTGAGCGGATCGCGGTGGATGGCGCCGCTCTTGCAACTGAAGGCGCACAAAGGTTCCAGGCACTGCTCGCAGCGCAGCGCCTCGACGCCGTCCTTTCCGGCCGCCATGGCGATGCGCCGCCGGGGCGGCCGCTCCCCGCGAGAATGGATCTCCGAACAGGCCAGTTCGCAGTTCCAGCAAGCCAGGCAGCGTTCCCGGTGGAAGGCGATGGTGCGCATCCTACTCCTCCGGGGGCCGCGACTGGCTGCGGTCCTGGGCTTTTCCGCATCCCAAAGCCGCGAAGCCCACCGGCGGAACGTAGGTCGCCAGCGGGCGCGGCGCCAGCTTCAGGGCCTTGCGCTTTGCCTCCAAGTGAGCCAGTATCCCGTTCACCGCCTCGTCGATGTGATTCGCAAAGAGGAACTTCCCTCCGGTTTCCTTTTCCACGTCCTCTTCGAGGTACTTGCGGACCACAGAGCTGCCCGCGATGCGCGGCGGCGGCATGAAGGCCGTGAAGATCCCCGAGGCCACGGCGTACAGCCCGATGGTGACCGCCTTCTCGCTCATGGCTTCCGGCGCGGCCGCGGCGATGGGCAACTCCGCGAGGTCCTCGCCGATGCCGCCCTCGGCCACCAGCGCGCAGCAGACCGACAGAATGCGCGAGTTGTCCACGCAGCTTCCGACGTGCAGCACCGGCGGAATGCCGACCGCCTCGCACACTTCCCTGAGGCCCGGCCCAGCGAATTCCAGCGCCGCTTCGGGACGCAGCAGGCCGGCTTTGGCGGAGGCGATGGCGCTGCACCCGGTCTGCACCACCAGCACGTCCTGCGCGATCAGCGCGCGGACCATTGCCAGGTGGTGGCTGTCCTGGGCGATGCGCGGCGTGTTGCAGCCCACCACGCCCACGATGCCGCGGATGCGGCCGGCAATCACCGCGTCGATGGCCGGCCGGTAACCCGAACGGAAGCGGCCGCCCAGGTATTGCGGCAGGTTCTCGTTGGTGAAGCCCGCCACCAGGTCCATTCTCTCGCGGGGGATCCGGACCCGCGCGGGGTCGCGCCGGGAGAAGGCTTCCACGGCCCGGCGGACGATCTCCCGCGCGGTCTGCCTGGAGTGGTGCGGATCGAGGTCAACGGACTCGGCGCCCGGGATATGGGCTTTGGCCGAAGTGGTCACGACCTTGGTATGGAAACAGGCCGCCACGCTGGGCAGCGCGGGCATGATGCATTGCAGGTCCACCACCATCAGGTCGACGGCGCCGGTCAGCAGGGCCAGTTCCTGGTGCAGGTTGTTGCCCGCCACCGGCATGCCCTGGCGCATCAGGATTTCATTCGCCGTGCAGCAGATGCCGGCCACGTTTATGCCTTCGGCGCCCGCCTGGCGCGCCAGGGCGGCGAGGTCCGGGTCGCGGCTGGCGGCGACGATCATCTCGCTCAGCACCGGCTCGTGACCGTGCACCAGAAGATTCACCTGTTTCTCTTCGAGCACGCCCAGGTTGGCGCGGGAGCGAACCGCTTGCGGACCTCCAAACAGCGCGTCCTGCACGTCGGTGGCGATCATCGAGCCGCCCCAGCCGTCGGCCAGCGCGGCGCGCATGGCCGCGCGCAGCAGGGCCAGCGGGTCGGCCTCCACGCCCTGGTGCGTGCGGTGCAGCAGTTCGACGACCTCGCGGTCGATGCCGCGCGGTGTGATTCCCAGCTTCTCCCAGCGCGCGCGCTGCCCAGGGGGGGCGCGCAGCGCGGGAACCAGCGGGCCGTTTTGCAGGCCAAACTGGGACGCCATCCGAGCCGCCAGCTCGCCCGGCGCCACTCCGTATTCGGCCGCCAGCGCGTTCAGCTTGTCGGGATTGGAGACGGCGAACCCGGAAGCGAGAGCCTCGACCACCTCGCGCCCGTGGTCGCTGTGCGCGGCCGCGCCGGCCGCCACGGCGCGGGCGAAGTTGCGGGCCACGATCAGGTGGGCATCGGCGCCGCAGGCCCCCACCTGCGCCCGTTCGCCGAAGGGGTCGATGCGGCAGGGTCCCATGTAACAGATGTCGCAGCACAGCCCGAGCTCGCCGAATCCGCAATGCGGCTGCATGGCGTCGAAGCGATCCCACGTGGTCTGAGCGCCCAGGTCCTGGGCCACGGCGAGCATCTCCTGCGCGGCCGGGTCGATCGAACGGTGGTCGAAATTCAAGGCTGGCTCCCTTCTTGTCGCGCAATCTCAAACACGCCCCGATAAAACGGGCTATCGCGCCGGACACGTCCCGCGCGCGCTTCCAGTTCCAGTTCGCGGTCGGCCGGCAGGGCGCCGGCCAGCGCGAGACCCGTCAGGTTGGCTTGCACGAAGTCCAAATCGGCGGCGCCGGCGATCTTGTTGGCGACGGCTCGAATCCGGCGGATTCCCAGCTCCCGGGCGAGCGATGCGACGCGCGCCGCGGTTTCCAGGCTGGCCCAGCCAGGCTCCACCACCACCAGCATTTCGTCCACGCCTTCGGCGGTGCCGCGGCCCAAGTGTTCCACGCCCGCCTCCATGTCCACCACCACGTGTTCCTGGCTTCTCAGAACCAGGTGGTTCAGCACCTCGCGGAGCAGCACGTTTTCCGGACAGGCGCAGCCGCTCCGGCCGCGTTCGATTCCGCCCAGAACCAGCACCCGAATGCCATCGGCCACCACTCCGAACTCTTGCGGAATATCGTCCACGCGCGGATTCATGCGCAGGAAGCCGCCCCAGGCGTCGCCGCCGCCCACCCGCTCCTCAATCAGAGCCTTCAGCTTCGACAGCGGCTGAATAGCCGGCCCGCGATAGCCCAGCGTCCCCGCCAGATTCGCATCCGGGTCCCCATCCACGGCCACCACCTTGTGGCCCAGATCGCGCCAGCAGCGGGCCAGGTACGCGGACACGGTGGTCTTGCCCACC
>JACQZT010000081.1 GCA_016213755.1 Acidobacteriota bacterium
AGTCTCATTGACTTTGGCCCTGGCCTGCGCCGGCGCCGTTGTCTTTCGGCGCCTCGCTCGAAGCGGGACCACCGGAATGGTGGATCCCCTCTGGCTGGCCGACTTTTCGCCGGAACGATACCGGCCTATGGAGCGGCTTCTTTCGCACGCCGACCTTGAGTTCCTGGCGGACCAGCCCGGTGACACCCGGGTGCTGGCCGCCCGGCTCCGGGCGGAGCGGAGAAGAATTTTTCGCCTCTATTTGCGAAACCTGGAGCGGGATTTCGGGCGGCTGCACCGCGCCGCGCGGGCGCTCATCCTGAGCGCTTCCGAAGACCGCTCGGCCTTTGCCTCGGCCCTGGTGTGCCAGCAGTTCGTTTTTCAGCGCGCGCTGCTGGTGGTCCGCTGGCGCCTGCTGCTCAATTGGGCGGCGGGCACGCCCGTGGACGTTTGCGGCCTCACTGCCGCTATCGCAAAACTGAGCTCCCAAGTCCGGATGCTCTCGGCACTGCCTTCTGGCACCCTGGCTACAACTTCTTAAGCAGGGCCTTAGCTTCCGGGAGGCGGGGAAAGGCCTTCTCCGCCTCCCGGAATTCCCGCGTGTGAACCCGCCGCCGCGCGCCCGAGTGCTCCACCGGAAAGCGCAAGTGCAGCATTTCGTGGTAGATCACGTACTCCAGGACCAGGCGCGGAACTTCCAGCCGGTCCAGAATCTTGCTTAGAATGATGGCGTTGTGGGAGGGGTCGTAGTGTCCCAGCGTCACCCGCGAAGGCCGGCGGCTCCAGCCCAGGTCCGGACGGGCCATCAGGCCGTGGAAGTGTGCTGCGTTGAGTTCCTCGAAGATCTCTTCCAGGTTGTAGACCTCGCCCTGGGGGCCGGAGACGTACTTGCGTCCCCGGATCTGGCGCACCAAGTGCGCGCCGCGCCGCATCTCGCGCCGGTTCAGATAGCGCCGGTAGCTCAGGCTGGCGGCCACCGGGACCGGACGCCGGTACATCTTGGCGACTAGGATATTGGCCAGCGCCTCCAGGATCGGCGCCGGCGCCCCCGCCAGCAGGTCGGACAGCCGCACGTGCAAGCGCCCCTCTTCCAAACGGATGAAACTGTTGACGTTGGCAAAACGCCGGAACTCGACGCGCACCCCCTCCAGAGGCGTGCGCGGCTTCCATTGGCGGAACACGCGGGCGAAGATCTCCTCCGGCGACTCGAACAGCAGCGCGCTCTGAACTTGCATTTCTCCTCGTTTTAACATATCAAGGGAAGTTGGCCGGTGTTTTGCGCCGCTGGCGCCGGCCGGCATTCATCAAGGAGACCGAATTCTTGCCTAGAGCCAAAATCGGCTCGCTCGGCTGCTATGTGCCGCCGCGCCTGCTGACCAATCAGGACCTCGAAAAGCTCGTGGAAACCAGCCACCAGTGGATTCTGGAGCGCACCGGCATCACCGAACGCCACATCGCGGAACCCGGCCAGGCGACCTCCGACCTGGCCTATGAAGCCGCCCGTGCCGCCCTGGAGCGCCGCGGCATGGAGGCCCGCAACCTGGACGCCATCATCGTCTGCACGGTGACGCCGGACATGCTCTTTCCCTCCACCGCCTGCCTGGTGCAGCACAAACTGGGCGCTACGCACGCCTGGGGCTTCGACCTCATTGCCGCCTGTTCGAGCTTCGTTTACGGTCTGACCACCGCCGCGCACCTGGTGGGCGCCGGGTCGCACCAGCGGGTCATGGTGATTGGCGCCGACACCATGTCGCGCATCATCGACTACACCGACCGGGCCACCTGCGTGCTGTTCGGCGACGGCGCGGGCGCCGTCATCGTGGAACCCGCCGAAGAGGGGGAGGACGCGGGCTTTCTCGATTTCCACAACGAGATCGACGGTTCGGGAGCCTCGGCGCTGAAGATGCCGGCCGGCGGCAGCCGCCTGCCGCCTTCCCACGAGACCGTCGACCAGCGGCTGCATTACGTCCACCAGGACGGTCAGGCTGTCTTCAAGTACGCCGTGCGGAAGATGTACGACTCCTGCCGCACATTGCTCACGCGCCACAACCTGACCGGCGGCGACGTGGCGCTGTTCGTGCCCCACCAGGCCAACATCCGCATCATCAACGGCGTCGCCAGCCGGCTTGGCATCGCCCCCGAGAAGACCATGATCAACATCGGGCACTACGGCAACACCACCGCCGGGACCATTCCCCTGGCACTGGAAGACGCCATTCGGGAAGGCCGGTTGAAGCGCGGCGACCTGGTGCTGATCGCCGCCGTGGGCGCCGGCTTCACCGTAGGCTCCAACCTCTGGCGCTGGGCCTATTGACTCTGCGCGGCGTAGAACGCCTGCGCCGCTTCGCGGCCGCTGGCGGGGGGCTGGTAGCCTTCCGCGCGCAGGCACGCCTCGAAGGCGTCCAGCAGCATGGTGACGTTGTCTTCGCTGGAGAGCGGCCCCATGAGGCCGACGCGGAAGACCTTGCCGGCCAGCGGGCCGAAGCCGCCCAGAACCTCGATGTCGTGCTCGGCCAGCAGGCGTTTGCGCACCTTTAGGTCGTCGACGCCCTCGGGCACGCGCGGCGTGTTCAGGGTCCACAGCCGCACGCCCTCGGCCACGAGCATCCGCAAACCCATGGCTTCAAAGCCGGCCACCAGGGCCAGGTGGTTGCGGCAGTGGCGCGCCCAGCGGTTCTCGACGCCTTCCTCGGCGATGGCGACCAGCGCCTCGCGCAAGCCGTAGAACATGGAGATGGGAGCGGTGTGATGATAGCGGTGGGCGCCGTCGTAATACTCGTCCAGCAGCTTGAGGTCCAAGTACCAGGTGCGCCGCGGAGTGGTGCGCGCGCGGAGCCATTCCAGGGCCCGCGGGGAAAGCGTGATGGGCGCCAGGCCGGGAGGGCAGCTCAGCCCCTTCTGCGAGCAGCTATAAGCGATGTCGATGCCGTTGGCGTCGATCTGCACCGGCATGCCGCCCAGCGAGGTGACCGTGTCGGCGATCACCAGCGCGCCCGCTTCGTGCGCGGCGTCGCAGATCGCTTTCGAGGCCTGGAAGACGCCGGTCGAGGTCTCGGCCTGAACGAAGCCCACCACCTGCGGTTTCTGGGCGCGGATAAAGTCCGCCGCCTCCTGGTCGGAGAATGCCTCGCCCCAGGGCTTTTCCAGACGCACCAGGTCGCCGCCGTAGCGCTTGCCCATTTCCGAGATGCGGTCGCAGAAGAAACCGTTGGCCAGCACGGCGAACTTCGCGCCGGGCTCGACGAAGTTGGCCACCGCCGCCTCCATGCCGGCGCTGCCGGTGCCCGAGATCGCCATGGTGAAGGCGTTTTCGGTGCCGAAAACCGTCTGCAGCAGGTTGCGGACGTCCTCGGCCACCTGGAAGAAATAGGCGTCCAGATGGCCCACCACGGGTTTGGACATGGCGGCATACACCCGCTCGGGAACCATCGTCGGACCCGGTCCGAACAGCAGCCGCCGCGGCGGCGCAAGGGGAGAGAAGGATTCAGGCATACACCAAGAATCGTAACACCTCCGCCCCGCGCGCCGCGTTTGACACGGCCCCCCGCCCGTGTGCAAAATAGAAGCGTAGCTGCCGCGTGCGGATGTGGCGGAATTGGCAGACGCGCTAGATTCAGGTTCTAGTTCTCGCAAGGGAGTGAAGGTTCAAGTCCTTTCATCCGCACCAAAGAATCAATAGCTTACGGACCATAACCCTACTGTACGGTTTCCCGCTTTTGGCCTTGTGCGACTATAGTGCGACTTTTCCCGGCTGCGTGCGACTCGGCCTCGTTTTTCTCAGCCGCCTCCCGGCCTGAGATGTACTCGCCCAGCTTTCGCGCCGCGTCCTTCAGGTCGCTCTCGGTCACGATGTTGTAGCGGTCCAGCATGGAGCGCGTCTTGTGGCCCGAGATCCGCATGGCGACCGCCTCGGGCACGCCGGCCCGGATCAAGTTCCTTACGCCCGTTCGCCGCAAGTCGTGAAACAGCTTTGACGGCTCGCCCGTCTCTTCGTCTCCGGTCCACAAGCCGGCCTCCCAGCACGCGGTCGCCCATGCGCGGGTGAAGCCGCGGAAGCGCCGGCCCTCGATGTGAAAGACCCAGGGACACGCCGGATAGCGTTGGTCGCGCTTCTCTTTCTCGATGGAGAGCACCTGATACAACTCGGGTGCCAGCGGGATGATGCGCCCTTCATCATTCTTCGTCGTTCCCACCTCCGGGCGCACGATGCGCTCGATGAGGTCCATCTGCGGCCACTGGAGGGAGAGAATCTCGCCCTTCCGGCATCCGGTAAAGCAGGCGAACGTCAGAACGGGCTTCAGGTGGTCGGGCAGCACGGCGCGCACTGCCATGAATTCGGAGTGCTCGAAAAAGCCCTTGCGGGTGTTGTCTTCCTTCAACTCGGGAATGAATAGCACACGGGCGACTTTCGGCGGTGTGGCCCGGCTCCCGAGGTTCAGCGCCCGCCGCGGTAGCGACAACTCCCGGTTGATAGTGCCGTTGGCGCGGCCCTTCGCACGCCGCTGGTCCATGTAGGCGCGCACGGCCGCCGTGCTGAGCTTGGAGACGGAGAGCTTGCCGAAGACCGGCCTCAGGTGAACGTTGGCCACGATCTTGCACCACCCGAGAGACTTCCCGTTCTCTTCATAGTCGCGCACCAGATCATCCAGCAGGTCGCCCACCGTGAAGCCCGCCGCGTTGATGGCCCCGGTGCCCAGCAGGTCGCGCTCACGCTCGTCTTCAATCGCCCAGCCTTGCGCGTCCTTCTTGTTGCCCGTGATGGTTCGGCAAGCGCAAACGCTCTTGCCGGTCTGCTCGTCGCGCCCGAGTCCGGCCTGTCGAAAAGAACCATCCAAAACCACTTCGATAATATGTGGCTGCTCGGCGGAGAGATCATCCGCGACCTGAACGAAAACCCTTCCTTGAGAAAGGTCGCCGCGGAACAGCTTGTCCGCAATGTGATCCACGAGGACGGCGGCCCGCTGATCCACAACGGCTGGGAACAACAGCAGCGCTCCTTCGACTCCACCTGCCGCAAGTTCCACCGCTTCCTCACTCAACCCCTGCGCTGAGCCCCCAAGTTACCCACAGATTCCCCAGACGAGCCCTTTGTTCTGGCAGGCGATCGCGGCGATCTCTTCCGGCACGGTAAAGACGGCGTGAAAATAGGGCGCCTCCAGAAGCTCGGATTGGCGGTCCTCGATCCATTGCGCTCGGGCCAGGGACTGGCATTTTGGGCAGTGACGATCCCGGCACGAGTTGAAGCAATTCCGCTCATGCCCGCACTCGTCGCAGCGTTCAAGGTGGCCGCCCAGGGCCGCCGTGCGGCACACCTCGATTGCGGTCATGACGCGCCGCTGCGCGGTGGACATCGACGCGTCATGCTCTTGCCGGTAGGCTTCGCCGTAGCGGCGGAACACGTCCGCCACTTCCAGCTTCGGGCGATCCATGGGCCCGCCGCTCAGAAGTGCTGCGGCGCGGGAGGGGTGGGCTCAGCGGACACAGGATGCGGGAGCAGGTCCAGTGGACTGGAAGTGGAGCATACCTGGCTGGTGGCGATCCGCAGGTAGCGGGCGGTGGTCGCCAGGCTGCGGTGGCCGGGCAGCAGTTGGATGGTGCGAATGTCGGTTCCGGATTCCAGCCGATGCACGGCAAACGCATGGCGCATCGAATGAGGACTGATGGGCTTGCGGATACCGGAGAGCCGGCGAGCCTTCTGGCAGGCGGCTTCGACCGCGCTTCTGGTGATCGGTTGACCGG
>JACQZT010000097.1 GCA_016213755.1 Acidobacteriota bacterium
GCCAAGCGCACGCCGGCCGTGGTGGCCATCGACGAGGCGCACTGCATCTCGCAATGGGGGCACGATTTTCGCCCGGACTATCGCACCATCGGCCAGCACCTGCCGGCCTTGCGCCCCGCGCCGGTCATTGGGCTGACGGCCACGGCGACGCCGCTGGTGCAGAACGACATCGCGCGGCAGCTTGGGCTGAGCGCGCCGCGGCGCTTCATCCACGGCTTCCGGCGTCACAACATCGCCATCGAGGTGGTGCGGGCGCCCTCTTCCGGCCGCTCGGAGCTGGCCCGCCAGATTCTGGCCCCGGCCGAACGGCGGCCCGCCATCGTGTACGTCCCGCGCCGCCGCGATGCCGACAGCCTGGCGCGGGAACTGAATCGGGAATACCACGCCGCTCCCTACCACGCGGGACTGGATGGCAAGCGCCGCGACGAAGTGCAGAGCGCGTTCATCGAGCAGCGGCTGGAGGTGATTGTCGCCACCATCGCTTTCGGCATGGGCATCGACAAGCCGAACATCCGCACGGTGCTGCACACCGCTCTGCCCGGAAGCCTGGAAGGGTATTACCAGGAAATCGGCCGCGCCGGCCGGGACGGCGCTCCCTCGCGCGCCATCCTTTTGCACTCCTACGCCGACCGTTTCACGCACGACTATTTCTACGAGCGCGACTATCCCGACCCGTCCGTGCTGGAACGGATCTTCCAACTCCTGACCGGCGAAGCGCAGCCCAAGGAAGCCGTCCAGGGCCGCAGCGGTCTGGCCGAGGAGGCCTTCGACACCGCGCTCGAAAAACTCTGGATCCACGGCGGCGCGGCGGTGGATTACGCCGAGAACCTGAGCCGCGGCACCGGCGGCTGGCGCGAGCTGTACGTGGCCCAGCGCGAGCACAAGTTGGCGCAGTTCGAGCACATGCTGGCTTATTGCGGCAACTCCGCCTGCCGCATGCTCTCGCTGGTGCGCTATTTCGGCGACGAGGACGACACCGAAGGGGGTTGCGGAATTTGCGATTTCTGCGCTCCCTCGGCGGCCGTCGCCCAGGCCTTCCGCCAAGCCGGCCAGGGCGAGCGGGCGCAGGCGGCGCGCATCCTCGAAGCGCTGAAGAAGACCGACGGCCTGGCCACCGGGCGATTGTACTCCCAGGTCTTCGCCGACGAGGCGCTGGACCGGCGCGGCTTCGAGGATCTGCTGGCCGGCATGGCGCGCAGCGGGCTGGTCGAGCTGGCGGATGCCTCTTTCGAGAAAGACGGCAAGCGCATCGACTTCCGCAAGGCCCGCCTCACGCCGGCGGGACGTCAGGCCGATGAGTCCACGCCCGTGCTCATTGCGGTGGAAGTGGAGGCCGAGGCGCCGCCGAAGAAGCGCAAGAAGGCCGCCCCCAAGAAGCCGAAGGCGGAAAAAGCGCCGCCGGCGGCGGTCGAGAAGACGCAGCCCTCGGCGATGGCGGAGACCCTGCGGGCCTGGCGCCTGGCCGAGGCTAAGCGCCGCGGCGTGCCGGCCTTTCGCATTCTCACCGACCGGGCCCTGGCCGCCATCGTGGAAACGAAGCCGCAGACGACGCGGGAACTGCTCGAGCTGCCCGGCGTCGGACTGGGGATCGTGGAAAAGTACGGGGCGCAGATTTTCCGCATCGTCGCTCAAGGATAGGACCACTGCATGAAACTGGGATGTCTTCTCGCGCTTCTCGCCGCCGGATTGCCGGCCTTCTCGCCGGAGGCCGCGCGGGCCGGCCGCGCCTGGCGCACGGCTCATGAGCAGGCGATTCTCGAAGAGTTCTTCGGCTTACTGAGGCTGCCCAACGTGGCGAACGATCCGGCCGGGCTGCGCCGCAACGCGGAGGCCATCCGGACCATGCTGGAGCGGCGCGGCGTGGCGAGCCGGCTGCTTGAAATCCCCGGCGTGCCGCCGGCGGTCTTTGGCGAGCTGCGCACGGCCGGTGCCAGGCAGACGGTGGTCTTCTACGCGCACTACGATGGCCAGCCGGTGCTGGAAAAGTTCTGGGTGGGACACAAGCCCTTCGAGCCGGTGCTGCGCGACAAGGCGCTCGAAGACGGCGGCCGGATTCTGCCGTTCCCCGCCGCCGGCGGGCGCTACGATCCCGAGTGGCGCATCTATGCGCGCGCGGCGTCGGACGACAAGGCGCCGATGCAGGCCATCGTATCCGCTCTGGACGCGCTCAAAGCCGCCGGCCGGAAGCCGTCGGTGAACCTGAAGTTCCTCTTAAACTGGGGACACTCAAACACCAATTTTGGGGTTGCTTATCATCGAGGCCGGAAGGCGGTCTCCATCACCGTGACGCGGCGCACCTCGTCGAGGAAGCGCGCGGCCACGCGCGGGGCGTCGAACTCCTCGACGCGCGCGCGGCCTTTCTCGCCGAGGAGCCGCCGGAGGGTGGCGTTGGCGCCCAGCCGGGAGATGCCATCGGCAAGGGCCTCGGAGCTGTCCGGTTCGACCAGCAGGCCCTGCGGGAGCACTTCGGGCGCCGCCGCGGCGCGCGCGGCCAGGATGGGTTTGCCCGCCGCCATGGCTTCCAGGAACACGATGCCGAATCCTTCCTGCACGCTGGGCAGGCAGAACAGGTCGGCGCGCAGGTATTCCCCGGCCAGTTGGGACATCGAAACGTCGCCCAGCCAGTGGACCGTCCCGCCCAGTTGCAGTTGAGCCGAGAGCCGGTGCAGGCGGGCTTCCTCGGGACCGCGCCCCACGATGCGAACCTGCAAATGCGGCATTTGCGGGCGCAGCCGGGCCGCCGCCTCCAGCAAGAGACGCACGCGTTTGCGCGGGTAGAACCGGCACACGCACAGCACGGTGAAGCGTGCCGGGTCGGGCGCTGCGGCGTGGCGCTGGAACAACTCGCGCCAGCCGGCCAGGTGGATGAGTTCCGGCACAATCGAAGGCGGCTGGGAGATCCCGTAGAGCTCTTGGATTCGTTGGGCGGCGTAGCGGCTGGTGGTGAAAACCGCGTCCGCCCGTTGCACGTGCAGCCGCTCGCAGGCCGCCTGCAAACCGAGCAGGCGGCGCGTAACGCCGCGCTCGTGCCGCATCTCGTCGGCGATGACGCCTTTGATGGAAGCGATGTGCGGCCGGCTGGCGCGGCCGGCAATCAGGAAGCCGTCCATGTCGAAGCCGATGGTGGCGTCGCAATCGGTTTCGGGTTTGAGGCGGCGGTTGAACCACAACCGTTGCGCGGTGAGGCTGCGCCAGCGCGTCTCGGGGGCGCACATCTCAACCTCGGCGCCGGCCGCTTCGACGGCGCGGCGCAGCGTGGAGATGCCGGCGAAGGTGCCGCTGCCCTCGCGGATGTTCCGCGGCGTCGAGGTGAGGAAGCGCAGCTTCACGCCGGGTCAGGGCACCCGCACGGTCATGATGCCGGCCTGATTGCGGTCCTGGTCGGAGCAGATGGCGGCGATGACGCTGGCCTTGGCATTGATGTCCTGCGCCTGAATCGGCCGCTGTTGCTGTCCCGGCTGTCCGCCCTGGCCGGCTCCCGGCTGCTGCTGTTGCGGCTGTTGCGCCGGGACCGGGCCCACCCAGGCCACGCCGGGCGGATTGGGCACGACAATGAGGTCCTTCGTGACCAGGTCGTAGATCAGGTACTGCGATCCCGCGCCCCCGTCCTTCATTCCGCGCGCGACCAGCTTGCGCGTAGCTTCAAAGATCCCCAGCATCTGCACGGTGGCGAAGCCGTCCGGGGTGGGGAACAGGTAGCCTTCGCCCCGGTCCAGGTCGAACATCACCAGGCCCGCGTCACCCTGCGCACGGGTGGTGGCCAGGCCGAACAGCGCGCTCAGCGAGCGCACCGGCTGGAGATTGGCGAAGGAGTTGACGCCGGCGGGCAGATCCACCCGCGAAGCCACGAGGTTGACGCCGTCCAGGATGTACAGCGTGTCGGCCAAGTTACGGCGCGTAGGATCGGTGTTGGTGGCGAAGATGAAGTCGTTCAGGTCGCCGAAACCGCCGTTCACGTTGATCTGGCCGGCGCCGGGAGGGCGCACGGCGCTCAGCGTCTGGTCGTTCAGGTCGAGGACCAGGTAACCCTGAGCGGGGCAGGGGTTGCGGATCTGGGTCTCGGGGGTCCGGGTTCCAAACAGCGTCGCCTTGCGGGCCAGTTCCAGGCTCAAGACCGGAACATTGGCGGCGCAGGTGGCGGCGAACCAGCCCTCGGGGAAGGGCATGGCTTTGAAACCAGCGGGCGAGAGGAACACCAGGCCGTGTTTGGAGTTGTCGGCGGTGCGCGAAAGCACGTACACGTTGCGAGTCTGCGGGTCGGTGAACATCGCGGCGCGCGGGACGAACCGGGCCGCCAGGTCGGGCGGGATGGGCACGCCGGGAAGAGGGTTGGGAAGCACCCCGCCGGCCGGGGCCTGGGCCGGACGAGGCGGGATCAGCGGCGCCCATCCTTCGGGGAAATCGCGGGTGCCCTGGATCTCACCTTGCTGGTTGAACAGGGCGACCTTGGCTTGGGTGGGCTGTTCGTCGTCGTTGCCCACCACGACCATGATCAGGTTGGGCGGAAACACCTGGGGCGCCGACAACGCATACCCCATGTCAGTGCCCAGTTTCTCGACGATGGCCATCAGATTGAAGTTTCCGGCCGGCTGAACCGGAGCCTCGATTTCCTCGACGGCGCCGGTGTCGATGTCCACGTTGAAGCGGCGCACCGGGGTGCCCGGCGCCACGGCCTCCAGATCCCCCTCGGCGCCGGTGCGAAGCGTGGACGCGTTCTCCGGAAGCGTGGCCTTCACCGGTTCGGGTTTGGTGGCCTGGAAGACGACAACCTGGTTGCTGACGCCGCTTTGAACGTCGCCCTTGGGCGGGCCGACCAGAGCGGCCAGGGCCGGGCTCTCGTTAAGGGTCACTATGGGGGTCACCGCGTTGCGGTTGGTCGCAGTCAGGCAGTCGGGGATCTTGGAAACAGCCTTCTTGGCCATGTCGAACACATAGCCCGGGTAGCAGCCCGCGTCGTCGTGGTCGCCGTTGACAATCAGATAAGTGCCGCGCAAATCGCTGGTCGAGATGGCGTGCAGTTCGGGGACTCCGTCGGGCAGGGGCACGTAGCTCACTTCCGCATCCCGCATTTTCCGATACGTCGCGCGATTGGCGGCCCGGTTGTTGACCACCACGCTCACCACGTCCCCGGGCAGAGCGCCGGCGGGAACCTCGAGCTGGATGTCAAACTCGCCCGGACGGTCGGCCGAATAGGTGGTGGTGGAACTGGCGGGCAATCCGCCGACGTAGACCCGCACCGCCTGTTTCGGCGCTGCCGCGCCCGCCTCTCCGGTGGCGATGCGGGGCTCGGTGTCGCCCAGACCGCTGGCCGACAGAACCA
>JACQZT010000098.1 GCA_016213755.1 Acidobacteriota bacterium
CCACCAGGCCGGCCAGGGTGGCGAGCATTTCGTTGGCCGCATCCAGATCGGCGCCGCGAATGTTGGGCAGGCGCGACCGGGTCAGGCCGGTCTGTCCGGTGCCCATGGCCAGGTACAGCGTGGGCGTGATGCCCGCGTCGTCGAACGAGCGCACACTCACCCGCTGCATCTGAAAACCGAACTGAGCGCTGTGCCGCCCGCGCGCCCAGGTGGCGTTGTCCGAGAGCACATACGTATCGGTATCTCGCCCCTGCCGGCGGAACGTGTTGGTCGGGTTGCTGAAGATCATTCCCTCCACCACGAACTTGCCGAACTGCTCCGAGGTGGCGAACACGCCGGGTGCGAGATTGAAGCCGCCGCGCAGCTCGTTGGTGAAGCTGGCGCGCGGGTTCCACCGCCAGCCCAGCGAAAGCAGTTGGCTTCGGTTGTCGTTCACCACTTTGGGGATCGCCGAGTAGTCGTCGTCGACGTCGGGACGGTCGGAGTTGTCCCGGTTCCACAGGTAGGAGCCCGAAAAGACGTGCTTGGGCGAGCGGTTGTAGTCCAGCTTGAAAAGCGCGTTGTCGCGGGTCCAGTTGGAGCGCTTCAGAAAGCGGTAACCGGCGGTGTTGCGCGCGAGGCTCGCGCTGGAATCGCCCAGGTCGTAGTTGTTGATCTTCTCCGGCCCCGGCACGCGCTCCAGAATCTGCTGCATCAGCGGATCGATGCGCGCGCCGGCGGCCTGCAGAATGTCGACCTTGCTCACCGCGCCCTGCGTGTCGCGGTAGGTTAACACGCCGCGCCGCGCGTCGGCGGTGAGAATGGTCCGGTTCGCGGTTTCCTGCTCGCGGCGGCGGAATGCCTCGTAGTTGAAGTAGAACAGCAGCTTGTCCTTGACGATCGGCCCGCCCAGCGCGCCGCCGCCCTGGTTCTGGTTCAGAAACGGCCGTTCCACGCCCGACTGGTTATTGAACCAGTTGTTGGCCGAGAAGAAATTGTTGCGGTTCTGCCAGTACAGGCTTCCGTGATATTCATTGGTGCCCGAAGGGCTCACAAAAACCACGTGAGAAGAACCGCCCCCCAGGGCCGCGCTGGGGTTCGAGGTCACCACGCTGAACTCCGCCACCTGGTCGAGCAGGAGCATGTTGGGCACGTAGTCCAGCGCGTTGTCGCGCAGGTAGTTGTCCTGCACGTTGATGCCGTCCATGGTGACGCTGGCGTAGGAAGTGCGCTGGCCGTTGATGGTGGTGGCCGCGTCGGGGTGACCGTTGTAGGTGACGCCGGGCTGGGTGGTGATCAGCGCCAGCGGGCCGCGGTCGAGCATGGGCAGACGCCGCACCTGCTCGTTGGTGACGGTGGAGGAGATCTCGGCGTTGGACGTCTGCACGCTCTCGGCCGCGGCCGAGACCTCCAGAGTCTGCCGCACGGCGGCCAGTTCCAGCCGGAGGGGCGGAATCGCCGTTTCGCGCGCGGGATCCACCTTGACGCGCCGCAGAGTGTAGTTGACAAAACCCCGCGCCTCCACCGTCAGGTCGTAGAACTCCGGCCGCACGCCGGCGACCGAGAACAGCCCCTCGCTGGTAGTTTGGGCGGTGAGAACGGCCTGCGCGCCGCCAGCCAGAAAGACCGAGATCTTCGCTCCGGGGACCGCCGCGCCGGAGGAATCCAGCACTGAGCCGCTGAGACGGCCGGCCACCTGTGCCGTGGCCGTGGCCGCAGTAACAAGTGCAACAAGGACCGACATCCGCAGTCTGTTCACGTTCTTCAGGATAGAATAAAAACGCTATGCCGGATTGGGCAGACGATTTGCGGTACGCCGCCCGCCTAATGCGCCGCAGCCCTGGCTTCGCCGCCACCGCGGTGGCCGCGCTGGCGCTGGGCATCGGAGCCAACAGCGCCATCTTCAGTGTGATGAATGCGGTGATGTTTCGGCCGCTTCCCTACCCCGATTCCGGTCGCCTGGTGACGCTGTGGGAAACCGAGCGCGATCGAAAGCCCCGCCTGACCACCGTCGCCCGCTGGCGCGAACAGGCGCGCAGCTTCGAGGATTTCGGCGTCTACGACCCCTGGGAGTTCACCCTCACCGGCGACGGCGCGCCCGAGCGCGTGCGCAGCGGCCTGGCCGACGCAGCGCTCTTTCCCGTCCTGGGGATCCGCCCGCGGCTGGGGCGCACTTTCGCGAAAGAAGAGGAGCAGCCGGGTCGCGACAAGGTGGTCGTCCTGAGTCACGCGCTGTGGCAGCGCCGCTTCGCCTCGGCCCCCGACATCGTGGGCCGGACTATCCGCCTGGACGGCGAGCCGACGGTAGTGGTGGGCGTTCTGCCCGCCACGGCGCGCATCATCCTTCCGCAGTTCCCGCCGCAGGTGGATGTGTGGGTTCCACCCACCCGATCCCTCATGTTCGGCCGCCGCGTTCTGAGCCTGCGCGTGGTGGGGCGCCTGAAGCCCGGAGTGTCGCCGGCCGCGGCCCGCGCCGAGATGCAGGCGATCGCCGCCCGCCTGGACCAGGAACGCCTCGCGTCGAGCCCTCCGAGCGAAGTGCGAGTGCTGTCTTTGACGGAGCAGATCTCAGGCCAGGTTCGCCCGGCCTTGTGGCTGCTGTTCAGCGCCGCCGGATGCGTCCTGCTGATCGCCTGCGCCAACGTGGCCAACCTCTTGCTGGCGCGCACGGCGGCGCGCGCGAGAGAGTTCAGCGTGCGCGCCGCTTTGGGCGCCGGCCGCCTGCGACTCGCGCGGCAAGTGCTCACCGAGAGTCTGCTGGTGGCGGCCGCGGGCGGAGCGCTGGGCCTGCTGCTTTCGCTGTGGGGCGCGAAAACCCTGCTGGCGCTGACGCCCGCGGGCCTGATCTCCAGAACCACAGAGGCAGGCATGGACTGGCGAGTGGCGTTGTTCGGACTGTGCGCGACGCTGGCGGCCGGACTGCTCCTGGGTCTGGCGCCGGCGCTGGGCGCGGGCCGGCTGGCCGGCGCGGCGGGCTTCACACCCTGGGTGCGCGGCCTGCGCCTGCGCCGGGCGCTCATCGTGGGCGAGGTGGCCCTGTCGCTGATGCTGCTGGCTGCGGCGGGCTTGCTGATTCGCAGTTTCCTCCATCTCCGTGCCGTGGATCTCGGGTTCGAACCGCGCAACCTGCTGCTGGCTTCGGTGACGCTGCCCCAGGCCCGCTACAAGGAACCGGCGCAACGGGGCGAGGTCGCCAAACAGGTACTGGAACGTCTTCAACCCGTGGCGGGCATCGACGCAGCGGCGTTCACCAGTTCCATGCCCCTGGCGGCGACGATGTCGTTTGCCGTGACGGTAGAGATCGATGGCCGGCCGGCGGAGAAGGAGCCGCCCATCCTGGCCGTCCGAGCGGTGACTCCGGAGTACTTCCGCGTGCTGGGCATGGCGTTGAAGCGCGGCCATTTGCCGAGCGCCTCCGACGATGTGGTCATCAACGACGCCCTGGCCCGGCGCTTCTGGCCGCCGGGCAGCGCGGATAGCGATCCCGTCGGCCGGCGCATTCGCGCGTATCGAGACTGGTGGCGCATTGCCGGCGTGGTGAGCGATGTCCGCTCCAGCGGCCTCAAATCCGATCCCGTCCCCGAAATCTATATTCCGATCTCCGCCAATCCCATCCCGGCGCTCACATTGGTCGTGCGCACGGCGGCCCAGCCTTTGAGTCTGCTGCCGACCATCCGCGCCGCGGTCGCCGCCGTCGATCCAGAGCTGCCGCTGGAGCGCACCGGCAGCATGGAGCAGGTGCTCTACTCGGCCACCGCCGGGCCGCGCTTCCAGATGGCGCTGATCGCGGTCTTCGCCGGCCTCGCGCTGGCGCTGGCCGCGATTGGTTTGTACGGCGTCATCAGCTTTACCGTGGTGCAACAGACCCGGGAGATCGGCATCCGCATGGCCCTGGGCGCGCAACGCGCCGGCGTCCGGTGGATGGTCCTGCGGCGGGGCCTGGTTCTGGCAGCGGCGGGAGTGGCCCTGGGACTCGCCGGCACGCTGGCGACGGGCCGGCTGCTGGCCAGCTTCCTGTTCGGCGTCCGGCCGGCGGACCCGCTCACCCTGGCGGCGGTGGCGGTTCTTATGCTGAGCGTTGCTGGCGCGGCCAGCTTCGTTCCGGCGCGGCGGGCCACCCGGCTGGATCCCGTGGCAGCTCTGCGTCACGAATAATCCGGTAACCAACGGGCGGTCCGAATCATCTGAACTAAGTAAGGATGCGAACTCGGAGCTACTTGTTGCTTTTGGCTGCTGTCTCGGTCGCCTGCGCTCAGCGACTGGAAGTCCGGCCCGCGCCGGTCACCGAAATCCCCTTCACGGTGGACGGCAACAGCCCGGTCTACTGGCGGGACGGCCGGCTCCAGTTCTTTACTTCCACCGGCGTTCCAGTAAGAGCCGAAGGCTCGGACCAGTTTTCCCTTTCCCGCCCCACCAACCTGGTGGTGGACCGCGACGATCACATGCCCATGTGGATGGAAGCCATTTGGGTGGACACCGATGGAACCGTGTACGGCTGGTATCACAACGAACCCGGCGGCGTCTGCCCGGGCGGGAAACTGACGGTGCCGCGCATCGGCGCGGCGGTTTCTTACGACGGCGGCGAGAGGTTCTACGACCTGGGCTTGGTTCTGACTTCGGGCGATCCGGCGGACTGCAACTCCCAGAACGGCTTCTTCGCCGGAGGCCATGGCGACCTGTCGGTGATTCCGGACCGCGAGCAGAAGTATTTTTACTTCCTGTTCACCAACTACGGCGGAGCTGCCTCCAGCCAAGGCGTCGTCATGGCGCGCATGGCCATCGAGGACCGGAAAACTCCGGTGGGCGCCGCGTGGAAGTACTACCAGGGCGAGTGGATGGAACCCGGCTTGGGCGGGCGCGTCACCCCGATTTTCCCGGCCGCCGCCAGTTGGCAACGGTCCGACACCAACTCGTTCTGGGGACCGGCGGTCCACTGGAACACCGTGCTCGAGTCGTATGTGGTTTTGCTGAACCACGCCTGCTGCAGCCCGAACTGGCCGCAAGACGGAATTTACGTCACCTTCAATGGAGACCTGAGCGACGTCGCCGGCTGGACCGCGCCGGTTCGCATCCTCAACAACATCGGATGGGCGCCCGGCTACTACCCGCAGGTCCTGGGCCTGGGCCCGGGAGAAACCGACACGCTGGCGGGCGAGTCGGCCCGGCTGTATGTCCACGGCCGTTCGAAGTGGGAACTCCACTTCGTCAAGGACGGCCAAGTGAGCATCGGTTCGGACGTTCCGGAACCCGCCCCTCCCGGGGAAAGACTGGACCAGGTCACCCTCGGCCCCCCCTAAAAAAACCCTTGGCCTGGAAGGCGCGAGGTGATAGAACTTGTGTAGATGCGGATCGCACGGATCGTTTTTGGTATCCGGCTGGCGCCCGCGATGCTGGGGGCCCAGCTTCTCCTTGTGCAATCCGTCAGGCTCCCGGCCGCCGACTATTCGGCGGTGTTCGACCGGCATGAAATCGAAGTCTCCATCTCCAAGGGCACCACGACTGCCGACTCGTACCAAAAGACAGAGCGCGGCCGGAGCGCGACCATCGAGGTGGACGCCGCCAAAGCGGCCAGCGCCGGCAGCGGCCTGAAGGTAAGCCTCACCGTCGAAGACCGGTCTCCTTCGCCCATGCTCCTGGAGCAGTGCGGGCCGCTGAACTCCAACTGCACGAACAACGCCAAGCCGAAGACTCTCGTCACCTACTCGGCCAATTTCCAGCGCAACGATGCGGCTCTTCGGTACCGGGGCAGGCATGGTTTTTCGTCCTTTTCGTCCTCCACCGGCACGGGATCGGACTGCAATCCGGATTACAATCCCTGGATCGATCTCCCCATGGGCGCCACCAAGGCGGACCACGCCGCCGAATGCACGTATTCGGCCCTGCAACCGCGTTTCGCACGGCGCGCCGACTACGAAACGGAGGAGTCGGTAAGCCGGCAAGCCGGCTTTTCGATGGATGAGGGCGGCCGCGCGTCCTACGGCATCCTGATCACGATCCGGACTGTGTACCGGTTCTCGCGGCCGATGATCCGGGTCGAACCGCAGCGGCTGGAGATGACCGCCGTGGCGCGCAGCCAGGTGCCCGAAACCGCCGGTTTCCGGCTGGCCAACTCCGGCGGCTATCTGCTGCGATGGCGCTTGAAGGCCTCCTACGAGCTTGGATCGTGGGCCACCGTGAAACCCGACACCGGCGACCCGCTGCGGCCGGGCCAGGGGATCGACGTCACGGTGACGGTGGACCCTGGCCGGCAGAACGCCGGCGTGACCAACGCTCGCATCGAAGTCGAGTCGAACGGCCAATGGCCGTATTCGGCGCCCGATCCGGAAACGCCCGTCATCCCGCTCAAAGTCACTTTCGTGGATCAAAGAGATGCGCTGAGCATTGCTTCCCCCGCGCCGCCCGCGGGCACGAAGATCAAGCCGGATACGAGCGTCTCCTTCGCCGCCACGGTCGCATACGCGCTGGCCTCGCGCGAGTCGGCCGGCCTCGTGCTGCGCCTGTTCGACCAGAACGGCGACGCTCTGGCTTCGTCGGACCCCGCGACTGTGAATCGCGGCTCCAGCCAGATGCAGTTGACGACTCCCGCCATCAGGATACCCGGCAAGGTCGCGCGCCTGGGGCTTCAGGCACTGCTGCTCAACCCGGCCGGCGAGAGTATTCTGGGCAGCAACACCATCGGTTATGAGATGGAAACGCCGGTGGCGCCGCCCGAGCCAAAGCCGACCAACGGCGTGAGCCTTCAGGCAGGTGAGGGAGGGGTGTGGCCCGGGGAACCGTTTAAGCCGCCGCCCCCGGCCTGCGCCTTGATGCCCGACCGCGAGGGAATCCTCAAATCGCTGAACTGCATCCCCACCGGCAGATTGGAGTATACACTCAATCAGAGCCGCGGCAGGATCGAACTCGATGTAACCCAGAAACTGCGCAGCGGAGAAGTGATCCGGCAGCGTCCAGCGGTGCATTCGTGGAACGTCAAGCAGGGAGAGCGGAAGGTATTCTGGTTCGACATCCGGGGGCCCTTACTTCACGTGCACGATGTCGACGCCGATATATGGGAACTGCGCGCGCGTCTGATCCCGAGCGAGGGTGAGATCGTAGTGTCGGAACCGGCAGCTCTCCCGGTCCAGCGGGTGCATGTCAGACCCTGGAGGAGATCGCCACTCCCCTCTTCGGCACTGCCCATCGGAGAGAAGCCGGTGTTCATGAACCAGGTGGAATACAATGTGGTTCTCGGCGGTCCTCTCTACCTGATCGGATCACTGTCCTATCTCGTGTGCGGCGTCCCGATCCACGAGCAGTACTGGCCATTCAGCTCGCCGCTCTTCGCGGGAGAAACCACGCGTTCTCCCGAGCCGGATGTGGTTGTGCCTGAGAAGGAGATTCCCCCGAACACGTGGGAAGTCGAGATCGCGTACTTCTTGGTCCCCGAGGGCCACCGACAGCCCTTCGGCGATAAGTATGGCGAAGATCGCATCAGGTATCGGAGGTTTGCGTCCCAGGCCACTGTCCCCGCCGGAGCGGGCAAAACCAAGATCGAGCCGGGCGTGACACTGGAGACCATCAAGAACGAGGCCATCAAGCAGTTAACGGCAGCCAGGGTGGCGCAGGACATGCTCGGCGCCATGAACAGCAAGCCGGGCGGCAGTCTGGATCCTGGCGCTCGCGCCAACACCCCGTGGCGGGCGGCGCAAACCGCCGAGCTCGTCGCGGTCAAGGACCTGCTCGGTCTGGGCGCCACTTGGCAGTTCGACCCGCCCATCGCCGAGAACGGCACCTTTCAGGCCGATCTGAAACTGGAGTACGATCCCGGCCAGTTTCCCGACGATCCTCGGTTCCAAGAGTCGGTCTTACGCATCGTTTCCTATGACCCCGGCACCGG
>JACQZT010000096.1 GCA_016213755.1 Acidobacteriota bacterium
AAAGAACGGGCTGACCGACGCCAGCGGGGTCTTCTGGGTCCCCATCGTCGCCCCGCTGGTCGGCGGTCTCCTCGGCGCCGGGCTGTACGACCTTGGCATCCGGCGCTGGCTGCCAAGACCGTAGCCTCCGCCGGCCGGCGGTTTCAGAACCGACGGTCCTGTTTTCGACCCGGTTGCCGGACCCAAAGCCACCGCGGCAGCCGGTCAGGCCGCCGGGCGATCATCGTTCGGCATCCGGATAACAGCCGTGTAACGTCGTGTAACGCGACTGATAAAAAAGGATTTATCGCAGATGTTGCCCCCCTCGCCATCGGATCTCAGGCAACGGCGCCGAGCGCAGCCGTTCGCCGGTCTCCGCTGTATCGAGGGGTCCGGCAAATCTTGGCTCAGCGCCACGGGGTTACGCAGTTATGCTGAGATAAAAAGACCTGAATTTACTGAAACCGAAGGGGATAGCGTAAACCCCTTGTAGCTTTGAATAAAAGGAGGTATTCTGGTAGTAGTTATCATATAGTTTTGGCTCCCATACCCTCCAGATTTGGAGACGTGAGCTACCCGGTGAGCATCTTCCTCCGAGTGCTCACCGGTTTTTATTTCCAATCGGAATTCAATACCCTCACCGCTCAGAAGAAGTGCAGGATGTCCGGTCGCACACCCCATTCGATCTCGGCGCAGGGGCCGCACTCGACCTTGTAGTCGGCGCGCATGGACTTCACGGTTTCGGGAATCAGGCGGGGATGGTCGGGCGCGTGGTAGGCGGAGATGGTCAGCCGGGGTTTGAAGCGCGTGAGAGTTTCACGGGCGCCGCGCAGAGCGTTTGGCTCGGCCCCTTCGATATCCATCTTAATCAGGTCGACGCGGTCCAGTTTCAGCTCGGCCACAAGTTTGTCGATGGTCGTCAGCGGCACCTTCTGGACTCCGTGGGATCCTTCGCGCTGGATCAGAAAGCTGTCGGCCGCGGAGTTGTTCGGATCGACGTTCAGGGTCAGGAAATCGTCTTTGTCCCAGACGCCTTTGGGGTACACCACGACGCGGCCGGCCGCGATCTCCGCCTGAAAATTCCGGTTGAGGCACTCGATGTTCTCCGGCGCGGGTTCGATGGCCACCACCAGCTTGGCCCCGGCCTCGAGGGCATCGCGCGTGTAGACCCCCACGTTGGCCCCGCAGTCCAGCACCGTGTCGCCGCTCCGGACCGCCGTCGGACCCGTGCCGTAGATCTTGCGGACCTGCTCGGCCAGATTGAAGGGCAGCACGTAGTCGCTGCCCGCGGGCATCCAGTACCGTCCCTTTGGAGTCTCCCAAAGGTGGTAGCCGGCGGGATCTTTTTCAACTTCCCGGCTGGCCGCGAGGATCTCGTCCTTCAGTTGGATCTGGCGGCGCAGGCCGTCTGCGGCGCGGATGGCTTGAGGGAAAGGGCAATCCGGACTTCGCCCCATCAGCACCAGGGCGGCCAAGCGCGCCGGAGCATACCAATATACGATGCCGCCGAGCACAACCAGCAGCGCAACGGCTTTGAAAAAGCGGGAAAGGGTCACAAAGGCCACTATAGCAAGCCTCGGGGACCCTCCGTCCGCTTCCTCCGAACTACTGCCGTTTGGCGGTGAACTGCGTGCCGCGGCGGGCGCCGTCGCGGCTCCACTCGCCTTTCAGCTCGGCTCCCTGAATCGTTCCGCGCCAGGCCAGTTTCTGTTCCTTCTTCTTGCCCTTCTGGACGGTGGTGAACGAGATGCTGTCGCCCTCGATCTTGCCGTTCTGGATCTCCATTGGGTTATCGCGCCGCCCGGTGGTGACCGAAGCGGTTCCGGTGAGTGCCGCCCCGTCCGACTTGAGGTTCAGGGTGACACTGGCGGTCTTTCCTTCTCCGCCCTTCTTTCCGGCGGGCATCTTCACGTCCGCCACCCACTTGCCGTCTATGGCGGCGGCCGAAACCACCAGGGCCGCGATGCAGAGCAACCCAACGAGCCAGGCAACTTTTCGCATATTGAACTCGATCCTCCTTGATAACTGAACACCGATCCGGGCACAAAGTTACCATGGAGGAGGTCACCCTCGGGATGAACGAACTCTATTGCGACGTCTGTCTTCCGGTTCCCATCGATCAGCCATTCACCTACGCGCTGCCGGAGACGCTGCGCCACCGCGTGCGGGCCGGGTCCCGCGTAACGGTCCCCTTCGGGACGCGGAAACTCACCGGCGTGGTGGTGCGCTGTCACTCCGAGCCGCCCGACGCACCGGCGCGCCCGGTCTTCCGCCTGCTGGACGAGCAGCCGGCCATCGAGCCCGAGATGCTGGCGCTGGGCCGGTGGGTGGCCGGGTATTACTGCGCGCCGCTGGGAGAGGTGCTGCGGACCATGACCCCGCTGGGGGGCGAGATCCGCCACACCAAGACCTACGCGCTTACCGACTCCGGGCGCGATGCGACGCGGCAACTGCTGCTCGGCGCCGCCGCCGCCGATCCCATGGTGGCCATTCTGCGCTTGCTCGAGGCGCGGCCGCGGTCGGCGGGTTATCTCAAGAACAAACTGCCACTGGCCGACCGGGCGCTGAAGTCGCTCGAAAGGAAGGGGTTCATCCAGGTGGAAGAGCTGGACACCGAGCGCGACCCGCTGCGCGCCTCGGCCGCGCGCCTGCGCATCGAGTTCCGGGGCCGGCCCGGAGACGTGAAACTGGCCAAGCGCGAGCGCGAGCTGGCCGCCTTCCTCGAACTCCACCCCGGCTCGCACAATCTCCAGGAACTGGAGGCGGCGGTGGCCGGCGCCAGCGTGGCGGCGCGCTCGCTGGCGCGTAAAGGACTGGCCACGCTGCGCACCGAAACGCCCGTGTGGGGTCATCCCGCGGCCCGCGACCCGCACCAGTTGAACCCGCCGCAGCAGCGGGCCTTCGAGCGCATCCGCCAGGCCGTGGAGCGGCGCGAGTTCAAAACCTTCCTGCTGCACGGCGTCACCGGCTCGGGCAAAACCGAAGTCTATCTGCGGGCCATCGAGTCGGCGCTGGCCGCCGGGCGCGGCGCCATGCTGCTGGTTCCCGAAATCGCGCTCACGCCCGCCATGGCCGGGCAGTTTTTCCACCGCTTCGGCGACCGGGTGGCAATTCTGCATTCGGCCTTCACCGACATCGAGCGCGCCGAGCAATGGCGGCGCATCCAGTCGGGCGCGGCGGGCGTGGTGGTGGGCACCCGCTCGGGGGTTTTCGCGCCGGTGCGCAACCTGGGGCTGATCGTGGTGGACGAGGAGCACGACGGCAGCTACAAGCAGGAAGAGACACCGCGCTATCACGGCCGCGACACGGCCATCGTGCGTGCCCAGGCGGCGGGCGCCGTGGTGGTGCTGGGTTCGGCCACGCCCAGCCTGGAGAGCCGCTACAACGCCGAGAAGGGCAAATACGAACTGCTCGATTTGCCCGAGCGCATCGAACAGCGCCCCATGCCGGAAGTCGAAGTAGTGGACATGCGCGTCGAATTCCTCGAAACGCGCAAGCAGGCGGTCTTCTCGCGGCGCCTGCTGGACGCCATCCGCGAGCGCCTGGACAACGGCGAACAGACCATGCTGCTGCTGAACCGCCGCGGGTTCTCGAGTTTCGCCGCCTGCCGCTCCTGCGGCCACCGCCTCGAGTGCGTCAATTGCGCCGTCACGCTCACCTATCACCGCCGCGACCGGCGCATGCTGTGCCATTACTGCGGCTACGCCGAGCGCGTGCCTTCGCTGTGCCCCAAGTGCCAAAGCGAGCACATTTACTTCCTGGGGACCGGCTCGGAGAAGGTGGAAGAGGAACTGCATCGCGAGTTCCCCGCCGCGCGCGTGGCGCGCATGGACCGCGACACGGTGACCGGCAAGCGGCAGTACGAGACCATCCTGGAGGGTTTCCGCGAACGCAACTTCGACATCCTGGTGGGCACGCAGATGATCGCCAAGGGGCACGACATCCCCAACGTCACGCTGGTGGGCGTCATCTCGGCCGACGTCGGCCTGGGCATGCCCGATTTCCGCGCCGCCGAGCGCAGCTTCCAGCTCCTGACCCAGGTGGCCGGCCGGGCCGGCCGCGGCACGCTGCCCGGCATCGTGGTGGTGCAGACCATCAACCCCGAGCACTACGCCGTGCGCTTCGCCGCGGCGCAGGATTACGCGCTGTTCTACGAGAAGGAGGTGCACTTCCGCAAGGTGATGCGCTACCCGCCCTTCGCCGCGCTGGCCAACATCGTCGTGCGCGGCCGCAAGCAGGAGGACGCACTGCGCATGAGCTCCGACCTGGGCCGTTTGCTGACGCCTCCGCCCGCGACGATGCGCGTGCTGGGGCCCGCCGAAGCGCCGGTGCCGCGGCTCAAGGAGGAGTTCCGCTACCAGATCCTGCTCAAGGCGGCCAGCCGCAAGACGCTCAACGAGACGTTGCAGGCTCTGCGGCGCCACGCGCTGGACGAGCGCTGGCCGCCCACGGCGCTGGTGATTGACGTCGACCCGGTGAGTTTGCTGTAATGACGCCGCGCCTTGACGCAACCATGAGCTGGCAAGCGGTTGAAGTGAATCTGCGGCACGCCATGCGGCAGTTTTCGCTGGCCACCGAACGCGGCGAAGCGCGCGACATGCCCGGCGTCACACTGGTGTCCTCGGGCGTCGACTACTCGGTCTTCAACTCCGCCATGCTCTCTTCGGCCGTGTCCGCGGCGGACGGCGGCCTCGACCGCCGCGCGGCCATCGCCGCCGTGCATTTCTCGATGCGCCGCATGGGCTGGTCGTTCTGGCTGTGCGAGGAATGGCTCGACCCCTCCACCCGCCGGCGCGCCGAGCAGATCCTGGCCGCGCGCGGCCTGCGCCGCCTGACCGAGACGCCCGCCATGCGCGCCGAAACGCTCGCCCCGCCCCGGCGCGAGCTGCCCCGGCTCGACTGGTTCCCCGTGTCCGGCCGCGGCACGCGCCAGGAGTTCTGCCACATCACTTCGGCCGCCTTCCATCTGCCCCCCGCCATCGCCCAGACCATCTACGGCTCGGAGGAATTCTGGCGCGGCGACTACCGCGGCTGGGTGGGCTACCGCGACGGACTCCCCGTCACCACCGCGGCCACCCTCACCGCCGGCGGCGCCATCGGCCTCTACTCGGTGGCCACCCTGCCCGAGTGCCGCCGCCACGGCTACGCCGAAGCCATCGTGCGCCACGCCCTGTCCCAGGCCGGCGGCTCGGGACCCTACGTGCTCCAATCCACCCCCATCGGCCACGCGCTTTACGAACGCATGGGCTACCGCGGGGTGGGCCGATTTACGATTTACGTGGCGGAGTGAGGCTTGGAAGGAGTCAGGAACATCTCCACGCGGCTCGAAGTCCACGTCGCGACACCGCAGCCGAAGAAGTCTGTGTCTTCTGTCCAGATTGGGC
>JACQZT010000087.1 GCA_016213755.1 Acidobacteriota bacterium
TGAAGACCTTGGGGCAGCCCTCACTGATTCTGCAAGACTTAGCCCTCGCAAAACCCGCGAAGTGCGAAAGTCAGGCTAGTCTCGCAGCCCGAGACTGTGGAGCCGGCGCAGGCCGGAAAGCAGGGGTTCGAGCCGGTCCAGGCGCAGGGCGTTGGGGCCGTCGGACAGGGCCTTCTCGGGGGCTTCGTGGACCTCGACGAACAGCCCGTCGATGCCCACCGCCGTGGCCGCGCGGGCCAGCGGCTCGATGAATTGCGCCTGCCCGCCCGAGGAGGTCCCGGCGCCGCCGGGCAACTGCACGCTGTGCGTGGCGTCGAAAACCACCGGAAAGCCGAACCCGCGCAGGATCACCAGGCTGCGCATGTCCACCACCAGGTTGTTGTAGCCGAAACAACTGCCGCGCTCGGTACACAGGATGCGGGTGTTCCCGGTCGAGGCGACCTTATCGACGGCCAGCCGGAAATCGTGGGGCGCCACAAACTGCCCCTTCTTGATGTTGACCACCCGGCCGGTCCGCCCGGCTTCCACGAGCAGGTCCGTCTGCCGGCACAGGAAAGCCGGTATCTGAAGGATGTCGGCGACCTCGGCCACCGGCGCCGCCTGCGCGGGTTCGTGGATGTCGGACAGAATCGCGAAACCGGCGGCTTTCACGGTAGCCAGGATGCGCAACCCCTCCTTCAACCCCGGTCCGCGATAGCCGTAGAGGCTGCTGCGGTTGGCCTTGTCGAACGAGGCTTTGAAGACGAATGGGCCGGCGGCGGAGATCTTCTCCGCCAGAAACCGGACGTGCTCTTCGCTTTCGATGACGCAAGGCCCGGCGATGAGCGCCAGCGGCGCGCCGCCGCCGAAGACGATCGCGCGCCCCGCCGGATCGGTCAGTTCAACGGGGAGAGGAGCCATGACCTTGATAGATGTCGTGCAGCCGCAACAGACCCAGGCAGCGGCCGGTTTTCGTTTCCACCACCGGCAGCACCGAGATCTGCCGGGGCCGGTTCTCCATGCTTTCCAAGGCGTCCTGTAGCCGCGCTTCGGGGCTGATCGTCGCCGGCCGGGCGGTCATGACATCGCCCGCGCGCAGGCCGCGGATATCGTCGTGCGCTTCGAGCGCCCGGCGCAGATCGCCGTCGGTGACGATCCCCGCCAGACAGCCGTCCGGGTCCACCACGCAGGCCGCGCCCAGCGGATGGCGCGTCATGGCGATCACCACGCTCTTGAGGGAATCGTCGCGCCCGGCCCACGCCACTTCGTGGCCGCAGTGCATGGCCGCCCGCACGGGAAGGAGCAGGTTGCGCCCCAGTTGCCCGCCGGGATGGTTGCGCCCGAAATCGTCCGCGGTGAAATTCCGGGCCTGCATCAGGGCCACCGCCAGCGCATCGCCCAGGGCCATGGCCACGGTGGTGCTGGCGGTGGGGACGGGATGGGCGGGGCTGGCCTCGCGGTCCACCGAGGCGTCCAAGAAAATGTCCACCTCGCGGGCCAGCCTGGAATTGGGGTTGCCGATAATACCCACCAGCGGAGCTTCGAGCTCCCGCAGGGCCGGCAGCAGACGGGTGAGCTCAGCCGTGGAACCGCTTTTGGAAATCAAGATGGCGGGATCTCCAGGAGCGAGAATTCCCAGGTCGCCGTGTACGGCATCGGCGGCGTGCAGAAATACGGACGGGATGCCGGTGCTGGACAGAGTGGCGGCCAGCTTCTGCCCCACCTGTCCCGACTTGCCCACGCCGCTCACGACCACTTTGCCGGGATGCGCCAGGATCACCTGCACCGCCTGGCACAGGTTCTCGCCCAGGCGAGAGGCGGCCAGCATGATCGCCTCGGCCTCGGCCTGCATGGCCTGGCGGCCCGCGGCCAGCCAGGAGCACTGATTCTCTTCGGGGGCCAACCTCCGATGATACAAGACGAGGTATGCTGTTGGGGTCATGGGCGCTACCAATCACCCCTCGCGACGTACGTTTCTCACCACTTCCGCCTCGGCGACGGCGGTGAGCCTATTCGACATTGTTTCGTCCCGCGTGCTGGCCAGCCCGGCGCCGAGCGACACCATCGCGCTGGGGCACATCGGCATCGGCGGGCGCGGCCGCGGCTTTCTGGTGCCGGAGGCCGAAGCCATGGGCGGCAAGCCGGCCTCGTCCAACCTGGGCGGCGACGGCACGCGCATGAAGAGCCCGGCGCGCTCGGTGGCGCTGTGCGACATCGACTCGGGCCGCATGGACAAGGCCGCCTCCGTTGTGGGCGGCCAGCCGCGCCTCTACAAGGATTTTCGAAAGCTGCTGGAGCAGAAGGACCTGGACGCGGTGGTCATCGCCGCGCCCGACCACTGGCACGCGCTGCTCACCGTGATGGCCTGCATGGCCGGCAAGGACGTCTACTGCGAGAAGCCCGCCTGCAACACCATCGAGGAGGGTCGCGCGATGGTGACGGCGGCCGAGCGCTACGACCGCGTGGTGCAGATCGGCTCGCAGGGCCGCTCGCAACTGGCCGCCTACCAGGCCGCCCGGTATGTCCGCAACGGGCAGCTCGGCAAGGTCGGCCGGGTCGCCTGCTGGCACTACGCCAACCCGGCCGGCGACTGGACGCCCGACGCGGCGGCGCCGCCCGAGCTGGACTACGAGACGTGGGTGGGGCCGGCGCGCTGGCTGCCCTTCAACGCCAAGCGCACGCACGGCTCCTTCCGCTGGATGATCGAGTTCGGCGGCGGCCAAATTCGCGACCGCGGCGCGCACGTCATGAGCATCGCCATGTTCGTCATGGACGCGGATCACACCGGGCCGGTGCGCATCACCGCCACCGGCGAGCCGCACCACGACGGCATGTACGACACTCCCAACACCATGAACGTGACCTACGAGTTCAAAAACCCGGACTGGACCCTGGTGTGGGCCCAGCCGGGCGAACCCTCCAAAGAACTGGAAGCCCGCTACGGGGCCATCTACCACGGCGACAAGGGCAAGCTGACGGTCACCCTGGGCGACGGCGCCGGCACCGCCACCGAACAGAAGGCCAAGGATTACACGCCGCCTTGCGACGGTCCGCCAGTTTACAAAAGCCCCGGTCACATGGAGGATTTCTACGACTGCATAAAGTCGCGTAAGAAGCCCATCATGCACATCGAGGCCGGCCATCGCGTGGCGGCGCTGTGCGTGCTGGGCAACATCGCTTACCTGCTGGGCCGGCCGCTGGAATGGGACCCGGTCGGCGAGCGCGTGGCCAACGACGACGAGGCAAACCGGATGCTGTCCCGGCCCGGGCGCGGGCCGTGGCATTTGTGAGGGAGGGCGCGACCATGGGAGAAAAAGAAAAGAAGTTCTTGGCGGACCTGGCCAGTGATAACGCCGATGTGCGCTACGCGGCGTGGGCATTGGGCGGCGAAATGGATCCGGAAGTGATTCCGGAGCTGGCGAAACTGATCGGCGGTTCGAATCCCGGAGTGGCCAAAGCGGCCGGAGAAGCGCTCAACCGGCTGGTTCATTCGGTGGGCCAGGCGGCGGCGGGCGCGCGCCGGCAGGCGGTGGTGCGCGGCCTAACCGGCTTGCTGAATACAAAGCAGAACGTGTGGGTGCGGACCATCGCCCTGCGGCAGCTTTCACTGGTGGGCGGCGAGGACGTGGTGGCCGCCGTGGCGCCGCTGCTCACGAACGCCGAAATGCGGGAAGAGGCGGCCTTCTGCCTGGAGCGCATTCCCGGCGCAGCCTCGACCAACGCGCTGATGGCGGCTGCCAAATCGGTTCCCGACGATTTCAAGCCGCGGATTCTGGCCGCGCTGGGCCACCGCGGCGACAAGGCGGCCGCCGACCTGTGCGCACAGGCCATGCAGTCGCCCAAAGTCGAGATTGCCCTGGCGGGCATGAAGGCGCTGGCGCGCATCGGAGTGAAGCCGTCTATCCCCGTCACGGCGCCGTCCCCGGATGCGCTGAGCGATTTCCAACTGCTCGAGTTCGCCGACAGCACCCTGCGTTACGCCGGCGCCATGGCACGCCAGGGCGCCACGGCCGAAGCGGTGAAGCTCTACCAGATCGCGCTGGCCCGGCCCGAGGAGCATTTGCAGTGCGCGGCCATCATCGGCATCGGCAGGCTCGGCACGGCCGAGGCCGCGGCGCTGATTTTCCCCAAGCTCAAATCGAGCGACCCCAAGGTGCGCCGCACGGCGCAGAAGGTCTGGGATTCGCTGAAGGGCGCATGAAGACGGCTCCGGACTGGTCGCCGGACTCCTGGCGCGCGCGGCCGCGCGTGCAGCAGCCCAACTACCCCGACGAGAGCGCGCTGCGGGCGGTGGTGGACGAACTGCGGCAATTGCCGCCGCTGGTTTCGCCCTGGGAGATCGACGCGCTGCGGGCGCAACTGGCCGACGCCGCGGCGGGGCGCAAGTTCCTGTTGCAGGGGGGCGATTGTGCCGAGCGCTTCTCCGACTGCCGCGCCGATACCATCACCAACAAGCTCAAGATCCTGCTGCAAATGAGCCTGGTGCTGGTGGAGGGCGCGCAGGCGCCCATCATCCGCGTGGGGCGCTTCGCCGGCCAGTACGCCAAGCCGCGCACGGAGGACCTGGAAACGCGCGACGGCGTGACGCTGCCCGCCTACCGCGGCGACCTGGTCAACGCACCCGAGTTCACCGCCGCGGCGCGCACGCCCGATCCGCGCCGGCTGCGCCGCGGCTATTCCCGCGGCGCGATGACCCTCAACTACGTCCGCGCGCTGGTCAAGGGCGGTTTCGCCGACCTGCACCATCCCGAGTACTGGGACCTGGACTTCGTCGAGCGCTCGCCGCTGGCCGAGGAATACCAGCGCCTGGTGCGGCGCATCGGCAATTCGCTGCGCTTCATGGAGAACATCCTGGGCGCGCGGCCGGGCGAGATCCAGGAAGTCGACTTCTACGTCAGCCACGAGGGCCTGCTGCTGGATTACGAAGAGGCGCAGACGCGCTGGCTGGACGCCGCCGGGCGCTGGTACAACCTCTCGACGCACTTCCCCTGGATCGGGATGCGCACCTCGGACCCCAGCGGCGCGCACGCCGAGTATTTCCGCGGCATCGCCAATCCGATCGGGCTGAAAGTGGGCCCGGCGACCTCGCCCGAGCGCCTGCTGCGTCTGCTCGACGTTCTCGACCCGGCGCGCGAACCGGGCCGCATGACGCTGATCCACCGCTTCGGCCGCGAACACATCCGCGCCGCTTTGCCGCCCCTGCTGGCGGCGGTGCGGGCTTCCGGGCGCGCGCCGTTGTGGGTGTGCGATCCCATGCACGGCAACACGCGCCCGACCGCGGAGGGCCTGAAGACACGCGCTTTCGACGACATCCTGGGCGAGTTGGAACAGGCCTTCGAACTGCACGCGGAGGCCAGCGGCCGGCTGGGCGGCGTCCACTTCGAACTCACCGGCGACAACGTGACCGAGTGCACCGGCGGCGCGCGCGGGCTCTCGGAGCAGGACCTCAAACGCGCCTACCAGTCGGAAGTCGATCCGCGCCTGAACTCGGAGCAGGCGCTCGAAATGGCCATGCTGATCGCGCGGAAAATGACCGCGCTCAACGCGCGCTAAGCGCGGGAGGTTGTCATGTCTCAATCGTCGTTTTCCCGCCGCGGCTTTTTGGGCGCCGCGGCACTGGCGTCCAACGCCGCCGGCATTCGCGCCGCCGACCTGCCCAACCTCACCGTCAAGGAGGTCAAGGTCTACGTCACCGCTCAGGGCGGCCTGGCCTCGGTGGTGACCGAGAGCGGCCTGGAAGGCAACTACGATCTGCATCCGCGCTACTGGCACCCGGACTGGAGCACGGACGGCTGGCTGGGTTACGCCAAGCGTCTGCTGGTGGGCAAGAGCGCGCTCGACCGCGCCCTGTTCACCTCGCAATGGGAGTCGCCTTACCGGCGCCGCGGGCAGAGTCCGTACGCCAGCGCGATCGACAACTGCCTGTGGGACATCGCCGGCAAGGCGGTGGGGCTGCCGGTCTACAGGCTGCTCGGCGCGCACCGCCACCGCGTGCTGGCCTACGCCAGTTCGCAGCACCTGAAGACCGTGGAGCAGTTCGTCGACTCCGTGGTCCAGTGCAAGAAGGAAGGATTCAAGGCTTACAAGATCCATCCGCCGGAGGTGTCGGCGGCCCGGGGCAGCGATCTCAAGCTGGACCTGGAAGTGTGCAGGGCGGTGCGCAAGGCCGCCGGCGAGGACTTCCAGCTTCTGCACGACCCGGTGGGCGTCTACTCGCGCGGCGAGGCGATGATCGTCGGCCGGCTCCTGGACGAACTGCACTATGTGGCCTACGAGGATCCAATTCCCACCAGCGACATCGAAGGATACGTGGAACTGTGCCGCGCGCTGGATGTGCCCATCCACGCCGGCGAGTTCATCTTCTCGATGTACGACTACGCCGAGCGCATCCGCCGCGGCGCGCTCGACGTGGTGCGCTTCATCGTGGACAACGTGGGCGGCATCACGGGCGGCATGAAGCTGGCGCACATGGCCGAGTGCTTCGGCCTGGAATGCGCGCCGCACAACTGGGGCACCGTGCTCGACCACGCGGTCCATTTCCACTGCGAGCTGGCCATGCCCAACAACGTCTACTTCGAGATGACCGTGCCGCAAGGCTCCTACGACCGCGCGTACATGAAGGACAAGATCCGCGTGGCCCCCGACGGCTACGTCTACGCGCCCGCCAAGCCGGGCCTGGGCTACGAGATCGACCGGGCCGAGCTCGACCGGACGACTAAGCGGATTGACCGGTAGCGCCGAGAATTTCCTGCACCCTCTGGAGCAGGTTCCGCGGGCTGAACGGCTTTTGAAGAAAGGACTCGTTCGTCCCCGTGATGCCTTGGGCGGCCAGGGTCTCGTCCGGGTAGCCCGAGATGAACAGCACCCGCGTGCCGGGACGCCGGGCCCGCACCCGCTGGACCACCTCCGGCCCTTTCATGCGGGGCAGCCCGATGTCGGTGATCAGCAGCCGGAGGGGGCCCGAGAGCTCTTCGAGAAGGTCCAGCGCCTCGGCGCCATCGCCGGCCTCGATCACCTCGAAGCCGCCGTCGCGCAGGACGGTGGCCACCAGCGCTCGGATCGATGCTTCATCCTCCACCAGCAGCACCGTCCCCGCGCCGGCGGAGACGGGGGGCGGAGGTTCCTCGGGTACCGTCTCGGACACCCCGGCCCGCTCCACTGGCAGATAGACTTCAAAGGCGGTTCCGCGGCCCGGTTCGCTCCACACCAGGATGTGACTGCGGCTCTGTTCGACGATCCCAAAGACGGTGGCCAGGCCGAGCCCGGTTCCTTTGCCCTCTTCCTTGGTGGTGAAAAAGGGCTCGAAGATCCGGGCCAGCGTCCGCTCATCCATCCCGACGCCGGTGTCGCTCACCGTCAGGCGCGTGTAATCGCCGGGCGGAACCGCGGAACGGCCGTCCGTGCGCGGCTTGGCCAGGGAGACTGCCGCCGTCCCGATCCGCAGGGCGCCTCCGCCGGGCATGGCGTCGCGCGCGTTCACGGCCAGATTTAAAACCACCTGCTCCATCTGGTTCCGATCCGCGGTCACCGGGCCGAGCGCCGGCGCCGGCGCGATTTCCAGCGACACGTCTTCCCCCATCAGGCGTCCCAGCATCTCCGACAGACCCGCCAGCACCGCGTTCAGATCGATGGTTTCCCGGGTCAGCATCTGGCGGCGGCTGAAGGCCAGCAACTGGCGAGTCAGTGCGGCGGCCCGTTCGGCGGCCAGACAAATCTGCTGTACCCGCTCGCGCAGCGGGTCGCCGGCTTGCATTCCGTTTCGCACCAGCATGGCATACCCGCCGATGACCGTCAGCAGGTTGTTGAAATCGTGGGCCCCTCCGCCCGCCAGGCGCCCAATGGCTTCCATTTTCTGGGCCTGGGCCAACTGCGCCTCCAGCGTTTTCCGCTCCGTCACGTCGAGACCGATGGAGAGGGTCCCAGTCACCGAGCCCGAGCCGTCGCGGAGCGGGACGGTGCGAGTGAGCAAAACCCGCGCTCCGTCCGTCGCGGGAAGCGCTTCTTCGCGGACTTCCTCCCCGCCCGTCTCCAGAACCCGGTTCTCCGCCTCCTGCCTGGCGGCCGCGACCTCCGGCGGGAACAACTCGTTGTCCGTCAGCCCGGCCGGAGGCCGGGAGAAAAGCTGGAGCGCGGCCGAGTTGGCGCTAGCATAGCGGCCCTCCCGGTCCTTGGTCCAGATGAAGGCCGGGACACTCTCAAACAGCGTCCGGAAGCGCAGTTCGGATTCGCGGAGAGAAGCCTGTTCGCGTTCCAAACGCCACAAGTTATGTGCGTTTTCGAGCGCGCTGGTAAGGCGGAACAGGTAGCCGGGGGTTTTGGCCA
>JACQZT010000088.1 GCA_016213755.1 Acidobacteriota bacterium
CCGCGCGACCACCTGGACGACGTGCTGAAGCCGCTCGCTCAGAGTGCCGGCGTCGAGGCCCTGGACTTCCAGATGCTCCGCCGGACGTGCGCGACCTACTTCCGGCAGGACGTCAAGAGCGCTCAGGCCCAACTGCGGCACTCCACTCCCGCGACCACGGCCGGGGTCTACCAGCAAACGATCAGCGCCGATCACCGCGCGGCGGTCGAAGCGTTGGACGCGGAGTTCACGGGGCGGGCGCCGGCGGAGAAACTGGTCGTCCTGCAACCGAGGCGCGCCAAGTGATTCCATTTCATTTTCAGTGGGTTTTCAGTGGGTAGTTTTTCTGGAGTCGCCTGTAAGTTGTTGAAAACATGGTGGGCGGTCGCGGGCTCGAACCGCGGACCTCCTGCTTGTAAGGCAGGCGCTCTAACCGGCTGAGCTAACCGCCCCGGCTCTTTCAATTTTAGCGTTGTTTCGGACGTTTGCGCCGGGGCTCCGATCAAGTATGTTTGGACTGCACCTATGACCGGGGGCCGCAGGTTTCTGTTGGCCCCCGCCGCCGCTGTCGCGCGGGCGCTCAAAGAGCGCCGGTCCAAGCTCTTGGAGCGCGCCAGGGCGCTATTATCCTGCACGGATACCGGCGCTGGGGCGGGCAGGGTCCGGCCCCGAGCGAATTCCGCCCTGGAAGTCCGAACTCAACACCCAACCGGGTTTCCAGCAGCCGGCACGCACGAATCAAAACCGTTGTTGATAGCGGGCGCTGACGCGGGAGAGAGCCGCCGCATAGTCCAGCCGCGTCTCGTCGTAGTTGGCCCACTCGAACGGAAATGATCCTTCGTTTGTGGCCCTGAAGCGCAGCGCCAGGAATTCATCGAACTCACTGGCAACGTGCGTCCGCAACCGTCGCTCCGCTCCGGGTGCTTCCTGGCAGGGATGAAGGAATCCCGCCTTGCCGGTTGTCGGAAACGGACGGTCCCCTTCGTATCCAATGGTATGATCGGCGCAGTTGATCCCGACGATGGCGACGCAAATGGGGTTTCCGCCACCACGCTTGAATTGGGCGACTTGGTTTCGAAGGTCGTTGATGACGCGATCAATCTGCTTAATCATCGCCTTAGCCAGCACCTTCACCTCAACGCCGATCTCAACCGTGGCGATGGACCCCCGCGCCACCAAGTAGCCAGGGTCGATTATGGGAGTCTCGCCTGGAATGATCTCGCCAAACGTGCCATCACCACGCCGGGCTGAAACTCCGCGCCGCTTGTTCTGGACATTCAGAACGCGGTCCTTGCGGTTAACGGTGGCGTCGATCAGCTTCGGAGAGCGGTTGATGGCGACAAGGTCTTCATAGAGATGCATCGCCACGAAGTCACCCTGATTCGATGCGCGATGCTTGTATATTTTGCCCTCAAACAGCCGCCGGAACTCTGCCAGCAATTGGTATTCGAGTTGTGCAGGCGTCCGTGTCAAATACAACCTCGGCCTCAGTTGCGCCAGCGACGCGGTGCTGTCGGGCGGTCTTCATCACCCGCTGTCGCGCAATCTCGACGTAGGCAGGCTCGATGTCGTTGGATATCGAATTCCTGCCTGACATGATAGCAGCCTGCGACGTAGAGCCGGTACCTGCGAAAGGGTCCAGAACGGTATCACCAGCAAAGGAAAACAGCTTGATGAGGCGCTCCGCCAGTTCAACAGGATAGGGCGCGGGGTGACCTCCACGGGTAGAGGCCCCTCGAAGGTCCGTCCAAAACGACCGCTGCCACATCTTCATGTCTTCTCTTGTGAGCATCGAGAGCGCCTTCTGCAGCATGGGAACGGAACGATATTCACCACCCTTTCGAAAGAACAGAATGTACTCGATGTCGTTCTTGATGATGCCGCCCGGCTGATAAGGCTTCCCATAGAAGCCCGCTCCGTTGCCTTCGGCCTCGGTCACGCCGTTGGAGATCTTGTGCCAGAGGATGGGCTGCAGGCAGTCCAAGCCAAGTTTACGGGCGCGCACCTGAATGTCGGAGTGGAGCGGAACGAGGTAATGCCTGCCGGCCTTCTTGCGCGGAATACAAACATCACCGACTACACAGCAAATCCGGCCACCGCCAACCAGGACGCGCTCGCACTCACGCCATACCTTGTCCAACTCCGAGAGAAAATGCTCGTAATCCTCGAAGTGGCCCATTTGATCCCGGTTGCCGGGGGCGTATTCCTTCAGCGTCCAGTAGGGCGGCGAGGTAACCACCAGATGAACCGAGGCGTCCGGCAACCATGACAACTCGCGGGCATCTCCGAGATGAAGGCGGTGCACAGTGCGGTTGTAAGGCTCAGGCCACGCCACTTCACGGTAATGACGATTGGCGGCGAGAAGCGCCTGCAAACCCTCGGGCGTATTGTCTTCAGACGGGAGAGACGGCACACGCTTTGCACTCTTCGCCGTTGCATTCCTGAAGAGGGCTTGTTGCGCTGGGTGTCCGTTTCTCCGAACCTTGCTCAAATGTCTCCTGCCTGCCAGGACCTGCCCAAAGACCAGCTTTGGTGCTTTGACACTGATTGTACCGCTGTCGGGGACTGCTTCACCCATCTCGTTTGTCTCATCGACAGCGGGCGGGCCAATCTTCAAGGCCGACGACACCGTGCGCCGGTCGGCCCTCTATCACCTGTATCGCGCCATCTTCCCCTCGATCGGATTTGGATGGAACTGAAACGAGCGATCCGGCCTATCCAGGATCTCCAGTATGTGATTGATTCTAAACGCAACGGCTCTTTCGATTTTTGCGCCGTTTGGAGCGTTTGCGCCAGAGCTCGGATCGGGTATGCTGGACTTCACCTATGATCGGGCGACGCGAATTCCTGCTGGCCCCGGTTGCCGCCGCTGCCGCGCCGGCGTCCAAGCAGTGGGTGGCCGCCCGGCCCCGGCTGTACTTCGACCGGGGCGCGGCCGAGCGGCTGCGGCTGCGTATGGAAAAAGAGCCGGCGTTCAAGGGGCGCTGGACGAAGCTGCTCGAGCGGGCCAGGGCGCTCGCCGACAGCCGCCTGGTCACCGAGGAGGTGGCCGAACAAGGCGGCGGGCAGCACGCCAACTACGGACGGCCGTCGGCGCAGGTTTCCGAGATGAGACTGACGCTGGGCCTGGCCTGGCACGTCACCGGTCGGAAGCAGTACGCCGACAAGCTGCGCGAGGCGCTGCTCTACTATGCGGGATACCAGCGCTGGGGCGGGCAGGGGCTGGCCGAGCGCGTTCCGCCCTGGCATCAACACCGCCCGGTTCTGTTTCGGCTACGGCGCGGGCTACGATGCGATCCACGAGTTCCTGTCCGCGGACGACCGCAAGAAGATCGCCGCGGGCATGATCCGCCTGGGCGTGCTGCCGACACTGGACGACTGGGTACTGCCCGAAAAGCGCATCCATGCGCTGGATTCGATGGGCCACAACTGGTGGAGCGTGTGCGTGGCCATGGCCGGCGTGGCGGCGCTGGCGCTCATCGGGGACGACCCGCGCGCGCCGGGCTGGGCCGAGGCCGTCCTGCGCGGACTGGCCGAGTGGTTCGGCTACCGCGGCAACGTGCTCCAGAACAAACCCGCCAACTTCGACCCGGCGGGGGCCTTCTACGAGAGCCTGGGCTACACCGACTACGCGCTCTCGGAATACCTGCGCTTCCGGCTGGCGTACTCGAACACGTACCGCGGCCGGCGGCAGCCGCGCTTCGCTCCGCTCGACAAAACCGCGGACTTTTTTCTGCGGACGTTGTATCCAACCTCCTCCGGGTTCTACACGCCGAATCTCGGCGACGGTTCGCTGCGCCAGAGAAGCGCGCCCAGGGTGCGGCTGCTGGTGGAAACGGGCTTCGCGCATCCTTCGGCGGGCTGGTATTTGAAGAAGACCGCGGGCAACGAGGCTCCCGATCCGCTCGAACTCCTGTCCAGCCGGCCCGTGCCCTCGGCGCCGCCCGGCAAGCTGCCGCAGTCGGTGCTGTACTCCGAGATCGGGTGGGCGGCGATGCGCTCCTCCTGGAAAGACGACGCCACCTTCCTGGCCATGAAGTCCGGCTTCGCCTGGAACCACGCGCACGCCGACGCCGGCTCGTTCCTGATGTTCCACGCCGGCGAACCGCTGATCGCGGATTCGGGGGCGTGCAGCTACTCGCGGCGCGAGTACGGCGATTACTACGTGCAGAGCCGGGCGCTCAACGTCATCCTGTTCAACGGCGAGGGTGAGCCGCGGGAAGACATCCGGCACGGCCTCAAGTACGTCTACGCCGATGCCACCGGCCCCATGTCGCGCTACTTCTCGCGCAACTACCGCCACTGGCTGTGGATCGGAAACGCGATTCTCATTTTCGACGACGTGCTGGCCCACGAAGCCGGCCGGCTGGACTGGCTCCTGCACTACGACGGCAAGGCCGAACTGCAAGGCAACCAGGTGGTGCTGACCAACCGGCAAGCCAAGGCCGCCGTGCGCTTTCTGCATCCCCAGGACCTGGCCGTGCGCGAAGAACAGGGCATGCCCGACCACCGGCCGGACGAGAGAGTCCCCTACTTCGCTTTCTCGCCGCGCACGGCGGCGCGCGAATGCACGCCGGAAACCGTGACCCGGTACTTCGTCTCGTGCGCCAGCTACCGGCGCAAGAACGGCCGCGTCGTGCTGGATTCACTCACCAAGACCGATTCGGTGTGGCGCCCGCGCGGCGCGGCTCAATCCTGAGGCAGCGACTGCGGCAGGTCCGCGTCCCAAAGCGTTTCCGAGCCCTCGCGGATCGAGAGGCGGCCGCCCGCCGGACCGGCGGTGCGGAACAGCGCCTCCACGGCGCGCCCGCCGAGAGAGAAGCGCGCGCCCAGCATGCCGTCGCGCTCGATGCGCTCGGCCGGGGCGATGTCGCCCGCCGGCTCGTCGGCGACGAACAGCACATGCAGGAAGCAGTCGCGCTCGGCGCGGACGGTTGGCTCCACCTCCAGCCGCCAGGGTGAATACGGCGGCAGGCGGTAGGCGGATTGATCGATGCCGTCCTTGTCGAGCGTGTGGTTGTACTGCGCGGCGGGATTGTGGGGATGGCCCCAGAAGTCGTGCCCGGCGCCGCCGCGCTTGGTGATGGAGACCGCGGCCGGGGCCAGGGTTTCGAGCACCGCCCGGCTGGCGCCCGTGGAGGCCGCGCCGGTGTCGCCGGCCGGCGCGCTGGTCCACGTGGCTCGATTCCCGTCGCCGCTCACCACCGGCTCGGCGGGTAAATGCAGGAACCAGACCTTGGGGAGCTCGGCGCTAGTGGATTCGACGCGGTCGAAGATGACGAAGCACTCGGGGCTCCCGCGCAGATAAAGGAACTGCCGGGTGACTTCGCGCACCTTGCCGGCCCAATAGCCCTGCGTTAAATCCGCCGCGGCGTAAGTGGCCAGGCGGTCGTCGTGCCAGTAAGCCGTGAGGTGGCCGCGCTGGATGGGGAACTGCTGCTCGTAGACATGGCGCACCAGCCCGCCGTCGTTTTCGTTGTAGTTGGAGCGGCGCATGCGCTCCCCGGGATGGTACACGGTGACGATGTTGTAGATCAGCGAGCCGCCCGAGTAATAGCAGTTGTCGTTGTGCCCCTGCCCTCCGGAACGGTTGACAAGCTGGCCGCGGCGGGTGATGAGGAAGTGCCCTTCGTCGTCGCGCGAGTGTCCGGCGTAGGACGGCCCCGCGCCGAAGAAGGCCCAGGTGGCGTTGGGATCGTCCCAGGCGCCCAGCATATAGACGTGGCCCGCGCCGCGGAACAGGCGGGCCAGCGGCCAGCCGCACTCGCGCGGGCTCTTGGGCTTGAGGTCCGCGGGAAGGAACGCGATGCGCTGCCAGACTTCGTCCTGGGGCACGCTGGAGCTGCGCATCCAGTGCCGTTCCAGCGCCAGGTCGCTGAGCCAGCGGGCCACCGGGTCGCCGTAATGCCGCGCGAACAAGGGCGCGCAGCGGGCCTGCTGCACCGGGTAGCCGCTCGACGAGTCGTCGATATAGGCCAGCTTGAGGTTGTGCGGCATCAGGCCGTAAATCGACGCCTCGATGTACTCGCGCAGGAAGCCGCGCGGGTCGCCGGCGGCGAACGGATCGAGACCCAGCCCCGAGTTCACGGCTTCCATCGCCAGCGGAATCACCAGCAGCGGACCGTAGCCGCCGTGCCCGCTCGATTCCGACCACACGCCGCCCATCTCGTCCAGCGCGGACTGACCGTCGGCGCGGAACTTCTCGTCGAAGCTCTTCAGGTTGGCGCGCACCGCCTCTTCAAACCGGCCCGCGTTGCCCGCCGTGGCGAGGCTCATGAAGAGCTTGGCCGTGAGCGCCACGCGGTGGTTGGCGATGTCCAGATGGCCCGGACCCCAGTGCTGGTTGTACCACCAGCCCGAGCGCGGGATGTTCACCAGGGAGGTGTTCCACCAGGTGGCCACCCACTCGCCGAGCAGTTCGCCGAAGCGCGCGCGCTCTTCGGGCGTCATGGCATCGCAGATCCAATCGAAGAGCAGGCCCTGCCAGCCGAAGTGGCGGGTGAGGCCGGGCGTTTGCCACTGCGGCTGCCGCCACAGGGCCAGGATCTGCTCGGCGAACGGGCGGCCGTCGCGGCCCAGTTCCCGTTCCACCAGCCAGGCCAGCCCGGCTTCCATGAAGGCGCCCGGAATGGACCACTGGTTATCGAGGCCGCGCGGGCCCAGGCGCGCGGTCTCGGTCATCATGCGATACTCGGCGGCGAACGGCCCGCTGACCTTGGCGGCGATCTCCCGCACCAGTTCCGGCGTGAGCATGACGCGGGGATGCACCGCGGTCTCCCCCGGCGCCGCCGCGGCCAGCGGCGCCGCGGCCGCGCACCGCAGCCACTCTCTCCGTGTCCATGCGAAATTGAGCATACCCAGCTTGGATTCTACCCGAAAACCCGGGGACAGACGGAACGTTCCCCAATTCCTTGCCGAGAAACTCCACAGAAACGGGGGAACGTTCCGTCTGTCCCCGGGTTTCTACCAGGAAAGCTGCAAGGCCAGCTTGACGAAGCGCGGCAGGTTGCGCTGTTGCAGGGTCAGGCTGCCGAAGGCCGCGTTGGTCACGTCGGTGGTGGCCAGGTCCGAGAACCAGGGATGGTTGAAAGCGTTAATGAACTCGGCCCGGAATTGCAAGCGCATCTGTTCGTAGATGGGGAAGTACTTGGAGACGGAGGCGTCCCAGTTCTGGTAGTCGGGCACGCGCATGTCGCTGAAGCGCAGCGGGAACGTGCGCAGGGTGTTGGGTTCCTGAGCGGTTACGCGGCGGCCGGTGGCCGGGTCGTCCCACAGGGAGGTGTTGAACCAGCGCAGCATGCTTCGCTGATCGGCGGGAAGCTTGGCGGTGCCCGGCTTGACCTGGTTGGCGTTGGGGTAGTTGGCGGTCCAGCCGCTCATGTAGTTGATGTCGGCGTTGAGCTGCCAGCCGCCGAGGATCAGGTCCAGCGCCTTGGGGATGCCACCGGCCCAGCGCTTGCCCTTGCCGACCGGCAGCTCCCAGACGCCGGTGAGGTTAAACTTCTGCGGCGCGTCGATCTGCCAGGCCGATTGCTTCACCAGGCGGGTGCCTTCCACATTCGACAGCACGAAATCCTGTGCGTTGAGAACCGCCACCTGTTCCAGGGTTTTGGCGACGGTGTAACTGGTCAGGAAAGTGAACCCCTGCGAGAAGCGCTTGGTGAGTTTCGCCTGCATGCCGTGATAACGCTGTTTGCCGAGCGGGACATTGGCCGCGGTGACGCCGCTGAATTGCGGGTAAGCGAACCAGAGGTTGCGCCGCTGGATGGTCGCGCCGTTCAGGGACGCGTTATTGGGGATCAAGCCCGCCATGGGGTTGGGCACCTGGGCGGTGTAATAGGCGGTATCGATGGCGCCGGCGGCGGTGCGCCGGTTGAGCTCGCTGGTTGGAACGTAGTTCAGACCGAACGACATGGGCAGCTTGCGCGTGATGTTGCCCACATAGGCCACCTCGGCCAGCAGGTTGCCCGGCAGTTCACGCTGAATGTCGATGGAATACTGGTGCGAGTACGGCAGCGGCCGGTTGAGGTAGTTCGCGGACACGCCTTCGCCCAGGAAACTCGCCGCGCCTTTGCTCGCGCCGACGGCGTCCAGCAGCTTTCCGCCCGGCAGCAAGGTAAACGCATTGGTCAGATTGACGGCGGGCATCAGGTTGCCGGTGGTGACGACGGCGCTGGTCCGCTGGCTGAAACCCTGAGTGGAACCGTTTTCGTTCTGCCCCAGATAGTACAGCCCGTAGCCGCCCCGCAGCACCCACTTGGAACTCAGGCGGTAGGAAGCGCCGATGCGCGGCTGGAGGTTGTTCTTGTCGGGGTTAAAGGCGCCCCGAGGCTGGCCATTTACGTTCGCGAACAGCACCTGGCCCTTCAGGTCCAGGCCCTTCACCTGGCCGGCGATGGGGCTGGGGGCGTTGAAGTCCAGCCCGCGCCCCATGCGGTTGTAACGCTCCATGTTGGGAGCTTCTTAGTCACAGAGGAGGCCCAGGTTGAGGGTAATGCGTGCGGTGATTTTCCAGTCGTCGTTGAAGAACACGGCCCAGTATTTGTGCGCGAAGGCCGGGTCGATGTTGCGATCCGCGTACGCGGAGGCCGGATAGCCCAGCAGGAAGGACGCCAGTTCGTTGCCCGAGACGGCGTCGCTCTGGGAGTAGTTGGCCCGGGTCCAGGTCTTGTCGAAGGAGTAGGCGCCGACCGCCTGTCCCGCGCTGGGGGTCTGATCGCGGTACTGGCGCGCCTCGGCGCCCATCTTCATGAAATGCCGGCCCTGCACCAGGTTGAAGTTGGGCTGGACGCTATAGGCGTCGTAGGTCGAGAAATCGGGCGGGCGCGAGCCCATGCCCTGGTAGCTTCCCAAGCCGATGCTCGGGAACTGCGCGCGGGTGAACTGCGACGTCAGCGCGCGATCGAAACCCAGTTGTGCGGGATCGAAGTTCATGCCGATGAGGCTGCCGCCGGCGCTCTCCCAGCGGTTCAACCCGGCGCGCAGGTCGAAGGTCATGCGGGGGGAAAGCGTCGAAGTCCAGTTCATGGTCCAGCTTCGCGCGTTGCGCAGCAGCGGCGCGTTGCCGCTGGGTTCGGCCGGGTTGTTCAGGCCGAACACGATGGAGCGGTACTCGTTGAACGGGTTCTGGCCGTAACGAAAGAAGAAGTTGTTCTTGGAATTGACGACCGTGTCGAGA
>JACQZT010000013.1 GCA_016213755.1 Acidobacteriota bacterium
CCGGCGACAACGGTTTCCTGCTCGGCCGCCACGGCCTGTGGAGCAAGGGGCTGGCCTCGGACCCCATCAACATGTACGAGGAGGTGATGCAGGTCCCCATGCTGTGGAGCTGGACCGGCCGCATCCCCGCCGAGTCCGTGCGCCCGGAACTGGTCAGCTTCTACGACCTGCTGCCCAGCCTGTGCGAAGTGACCGGCCTGAAGCCGCCCGCCGGCCGCAACCTGTGCGGGCGCAGCTACGCCCCCCTGGCTCTCAACCGGCCGCTGCCCAAGAAGCAGCCCTGGCCGGCCACCGTCTTCGGCCACTTCCGCAACACCGAAATGGCGCGCGACAACCGCTTCAAGCTGGTGCTGCGCAACAACGGCCAGGGCCCCAACGAACTCTTCGATCTGCGCCACGACCCGCGCGAGAAGATCAACCAGTTCAACGAACCGCAGTACGTCACCGTGCGCGACCGCCTGCGCAAGGAACTCGAAGCCTGGCGGCGCCAGTACGCCTGACTGGTGCGGGGCGACTGGATGGCGGACTTCAGTCCGCGCGGGGCTTGAGCCCCGCGGCTAGCGGGACTGAAGTCCCGCGCGGGTTGAAACCCGCCCTCCGGGCCGCGCCCAACGGATATAGTGAGAACTGATGGAGCTGGGCGGAACGGGAGGACCGAGGCGTGCCCTGCTGGCGCGGGCCGGGTACCTGATTGTCCTGGCCGGGCTGATCCCGCTCCTGGCCTGGAACGGATTCGTGCAGCAGATCAACGCGGGGCTGTGCGACATCCTGCTTCGCATGCGCGCCCCGGCGGACACTCCCGCGGTGCGCCAGATCGTACTGCTGGCCATCGACGACCAGACCGCCGGCCGCTACGGCCCGCTCCCGCTGCCGCGCGGCCGGCTCGCCGAGGGCCTCGCCAAGCTGGCGGTGTTCGCTCCCCGCGTCCTGGTCATCGACCTTCTGCTCTCCGAACCGGCCCAGACCGTCCAGGACGAGGAACTTGCGCAAGCGGTGCGCCGGTTCCCGCGTGTGGCGGTCAGCGCGGCTTTGGCGAGCGATGGCGCCGCCCGGCCGTCTTGGATCCTGCCTTTGCCGGTTCTGGCGCGCTGGGCGACCACCGCCCATGTCCACGCGGCTCCGGACGCGGACGGCGTTGTGCGTCGCGTGCTGCTGGCCAAGGAGGGGGATGGCCGGCGATTCTGGGCTCTGGGGCTGGAAGCCGCCCGCTTGACGCTCGGCGCTGACCGGCCGGTGGAAGCGCAGGACTGGCTTCAGCTCGGCTCGGTCCGGATTCCCGCCCGGCAAGCCGAGGGTCGCGCCCTGGCCATCCACTACGCCGGCCCCGAGGGGACGTTTCGCCGCGTTCCGTTCTCGGCGCTGCTGGAAGGAAGCGCCAGCGAGGAGGACTTTCGGGACAAGACGGTGATCCTGGGCGTCACCGCCCAGGGCAGCGGAGATCGTCTCTTCACGCCGCTTTCGAGCGGGATCGGCATGAGCGGCATCGAAATCCACGCCGGCATCGCGCGCACCATCCTGGACCGCGCGTTCCTGCTTCCGCTGGGACCCGGCGGTGAGGTGCTGGCCGGATTCGTCATCGCCTCGGTGTGTGTCTTGGGCGTCGTGCGAGTTCGCGGTCTGCGCTTGATTCCGCTCTTCGCGGGCCTGGCCGCGGCGCTGCCGGCCGCCTGCGCCGCGGCCCTGGCGGCCGGCCGGCTGTGGCCACTGGGGGCGTTCCTGGCGGTGTTTCTGGCTTCCGCGGCGGTTTCCGGAGGCAGCGAGTACGCGCTGGCGGTGGCGGCGCTCGGAAGCAGCGAGCGCAAGCGCAAGGATTACGCTTTTCGCGTTCAGGCGATAGCGCACGAGATCAAGACCCCTCTGACGGCGATCCAGGGGTCCAGCGAAATGCTGTCGGAGGACGAGATTTCTTCCGCGCAACGCGCGGAAGTGGCGGGGCTCATTTTCAAGGAATCGAAACGGCTGACGAACCTGATCCACACGTTCCTGGATGTGGAGCGCATGGCCGCCGGCGCCCTGACGCTTCAGAAACAGTCCACGCCGCTCGGACCCTTGTGCCGGGAGGTCGCGGACCGTGCGCGCCTGTATGCCGCGCGCAAACGCATTCAAATCGATCTCGAGGTCCCGGATCTCGCGGTGCCGGTCGATCCGGAGCTGCTCGCCTTCGCCCTCTACAATTTGCTGACCAACGGCGTAAAGTACAGCCCCAAGAACAGCTCCATCCTCCTGCGCGTCACCGAATCGTCCGATACCGTATCCATCTCCGTAAGCGACCAGGGTTCGGGTATCGCTCCGGCAGAGCAGCAGAGGGTCTTCGAAAGGTTCTATCGGCTGAAGCGCGACGAAGCGGGCGCCGTGGAGGGAAGCGGGATCGGACTGGCGCTGGTGAAGGAAATCGCCGAACAGCACGGCGGACGCATCGGGGTGGAAAGCGCGCCGGGAAAGGGATCGCGGTTCACGCTGGCGCTGCCGCGAGGTGAGTCCTGATGGCCACGCGAATTCTGGTGATCGACGACGACGAGGCGATCGCCACGACCGTCTCCACCTACCTCCGGACGAAGGGCTACCAGGTGGATGTCGCGCATGACGGACAGGAGGGGCTGGAAATCGCGGGATCGGGCCGCTACGCCATCGTCATTACCGATATCTATATCGACCGGGTAACCGGCCTTGAGATTCTCAGCCAGGCGAAAGCCGCCCGGCCGGACGTGGCGGTAATTCTGATGACCGCGCGCGGATCCATGCGCACGACCATGCAGGCCGAAGCCGGCGGCGCTTTCGAATACCTGGCGAAGCCGTTTGAGCTGCGGGAACTCCTGAACGTCGTCGAACGCGCGCGGCGCGCGGCGGCGGGGCCGGAGGCTCCGGCGCTCGAACCCGAGGACATGGAGCAGTTCGGCGACATGATCGGGTTCTCCCCGGCGATGGTGGACGTCTACAAACGCATCGCCCGCTTCGCCCAAGCGGAAGACACGGTTCTGATCCTGGGGGAGACCGGAGTGGGCAAGGAAATGGTCGCCCGCGCGATTCACGATCAGAGCCCGCGCGCCAGCCGGCCGTTTGCCGCCCTGGATTCCGGAGCGGTGACCGGAACGCTGTGGGAGTCGGAACTGTTCGGTTCCCTGCGCGGCGCCTTTACCGGCGCGGATCGGGATCGGGCCGGCATC
>JACQZT010000091.1 GCA_016213755.1 Acidobacteriota bacterium
CCGCTCAGGATCTCGGCCAGCGCGGCGCCGGCGTCCGCGGCGAGGATCTCGTCCTGCCGGGTGAAGATCTGCCACAGGCCCGCCAGCGCCTGCAACGTGCCGGCCGTGTCCGCCCGCAGGCCCTGGTCCCGGATCTGGCCCACCGCTTGCGCGGTGTCCAGGAATTCCAGGATGGTCTTATCGCCCAGCGCTCCGGTTTCGTTGAAGATGGGATACTGCGAACCGAACTGCCGCCAATTGCGCGCCAGCCGGTCCACGGTCGCCGGTTCCAGCGGCGTGCCGCGGCGGCGGTCGATGTCGCTCAACGCCAGGAAGATCTTCAGAGGCTCGTTTTCCACCGCCTTGCGGCACAGCGCGAACAGCGCTTCGAGGACGTCGTCGGGCTCCTTCCAACTGGTCGCCAGCCGCGTCAGCTTGCCGTCGTACTTGCCGTGCGGGTGGTTGACGAAGAGATTCTTCCAGACCTCGATACTGCCGGGAATGCGCGGCCGTCCATCGGCGCCCACGTGCAGGCGGGCGGTCAGCAGCATCAGGTCGGTGTTCGAGCGGAACACCGGGCGCGCGGGGCCGGGACTGGTGACGCGGCCGCGCAGCGCCTGGTAAAAACGCTTCATGCGCGCCGGCTCGGTGAGGTACTCCTGCACCGGCCCGTGAACGCGCGCCAGCGAGTCGAAGTAGCTGGCCATCCAGCCGTCGTCGCGCGAGATCAGGCGCTCGAAGAACTGCGCGCCGCGATCCGGCGAGAGGCCCGTGAGTTCGGTCCACATCCCGGTCGAACGCGGGGCGCCCGGCACAATCGCCTTGCCCTCGCGGATCTGGAACATGCCGCCGAAGAAATCCAGCACGTGCGCGAAGGCGCGGATGCGCTGCACCGGCAGGGCCTTGCGCAGCTCGTCGGCGGTTTCCCGATCCAGGCGCGACAGGCCCAGATACAGCCGGCAAACGGCCGGGTCGCCCACGAACTGGTCGATGAACTCGCCGGACTGCTTCTCCTTGAGGCCGCCCAGCCAGTATTCGCCGCCGTACAGGATGGGGACTTGCGTCGCCCGGTAGTCGCAGGTGAAGGGGCGGTTGGTGCGCAGGGCCTGCTCCAGTTCGGCCAGCGGGAAGCCCGAGTCGATGGTCAGAAAGGCGCGCGAGGCGTTTACCGTTTCCAGCACCACCTCCGCTCCGCAGCCGCCCCGCATGCGGTAGCCCAGGATGCGCAGCAGATCTCCCGTCTGGGTGGATTCGCAGGCTTCAATGTGAATCCGTTTCGCCTCGCCCGCCAGCCGCGCGAGTTCGCGCGCCTGGGACAGATAACGGACCACCAGCTTCAGGTACTCGGTCTGCTCGAGCGCCTCGGCCCCCGAGGAGGCCTGATATCCGTTGGTAACCACGTTGCGCGCCAGCGCGGGGAGCAGTTCCTCGGGCGCCAGGTCCGGCGCGAGCGCGGCCATGCGCGCGAAGGAGCGCAGCGGTCCGGGGATCTCCACCACCGGGCGCTGTTCCACCTCGGTGGTCTGCTTGCGCACCGCGGGCGGCGAAGCGAAGTCCGCGCCTCCCGCGGCGCGGTACTGGTCCAGAAAGCGCACCGCGGCCGGCCGATCGTCGCCCAGCAGCGCCAGCACCACCAGGCGCCGCGCGATCGCCCGGCGCGTCTCGGCCGGTGGCGCCGCGTTCAGGGCGCGCTCATAGGCTCCGCGCGCCTCCGGGTCCCCCCGCCGGTCCAGGAACTCGGCGTAGGCGGCCAGGGTCTCCGCGCCGGCCGAGCCGGCGCGGGTGCTGCGCTCCAACAGCGTGCGCGCACCCAGTGAATCGCCTTTGGCTTCCAGATCTCGCGCTCGGGAAACCGAATCGTCCGCCCCCAGGCTGATTGCCGCCGTTACCAGGGCTGCCACCGCAATGCGTGTCATCCGCATCACCTCTCGTGCCTCTCTCGCGCCTACTCTATCACTTCTTGGTTGTAAACTTTCGATGCACTCAGCGAATCGGACGATTCGAAAACAGGTACTTGCCTCCGCTGGCGGCCACCACGTGCAGCTTTTCCCGCCCCACCAAGCGCTCGATGCGCGCCACCGACGGACCTTCGACCAGAAGATAGTAGCACCGCAACTGGGACCACAGGCGAGGGAGGTCCTCATCCGCGAGGAAGACATCCGGCGCGCCCGGCGCGTAAGAGCCGTACTCCAGATTGTTGACCCGGCCGTTCAGAAGCAGCGCGCGGCGGTTGCTGTAGAAGAACACAGACGACCAGGTGTAGTACTGGTCGTCGGCGATTAACTGCCCCTCGGGGGCGCGCAGCAGCGCCTGGGCCAGGGGCCGCGAACCCAGGTACGGGTCGAAGGCCACCATCGCCAGGCGGGCGGCGTGGAGGAAGAGCGTCATCATCAAAGCCAGCGCGAAGAACGCGCGGCGCGGCGCCAGGCGCCAGGCGGCCACTCCCACCAGCATGGCGGCGCAGGCGACGAGCAGCGGCAGCCGCAGGTAGGCAAACGACGCCAGCGTGAGATCGCCCAGGTGGCCCAGCGAGAGGGTGTAAGCGTCGGGGTTCTGCGTCAGAGCGCCGGCGATGTCGCCCGGCGCCGGCAGATGGCGCACCGCGAACCACAGCCCTCCGGTCGCGCACGCCGCCAGCGCTGCCACCACCGCCACCGCTTTTTTGCCGCGGCGGATCCAGGCGCCCTCTTCGGCCATGGCCGAGCCCAGCAACAAGGCCAGCGCCGGGTAGCAGGGCATCGAGTAGTACTCCTGCGTGGTCGAGAAGGTGAAGAACACGAGCAGGAAGCCGATCCAGCACAGCGCCAGCAGGCGCGCGCGTCCGGCCCGGTTCACGGGGCGGTAGCTCAGCCTCGCGGCCGCCGGGAAGAACGCGCTCCAGGGGAACAGCCACAGCAAGTGGAAGAGCCAAAACAGCAGCCGGGGCACGGTGTTGTAGTCGCGCGGATGCCGGATGTTGAGAAACCGGAAAACGTGCTCGTTCAGGAAGTAGAACCAGAAGAATCCGCGCCACGCGACCGGCACGCTGTGCAGGGTGAAGTCGAAATACGGCGGATTGCGCAGGATCGCAAGCACGTGCCAGGGAGCGGCCACCCCCAGCAGGATCAGCGCGCCGGAGAAGGGCCGCAGCCGCCGCCACGCGCGCCGTGCGAACAGTTGCCGCGTGAAGGCCAGGTACAGAAAAGCGGCGGCCATGGGAAACACCGCGGCGATCAAGCCCTTGAGCAGGAGTCCGGTCCCGATGGCCGCCGCCATCACCGCCGCCCACAGGCGGGGGTGCGGCTCGTCCTCTTCCAGCGCGCGCAGAAACGACCACATCGCCAGCGTGACGGTGAGGGTCAGAATCACGTCCGGGATGAGAATGCGGGTGAACAGAAACAGCCCCACGCAGGTGGCCAGCGCCAGGCCGGCCCACAAGCCGGCGCGGGGCGAGACGGCCCAGGCGCCGAAGCGCGCCGTCACCCAGCACAGCAGCACCGCACAGAGCGCCAGCGGAATTCTCGCGGCCCAGTCGCGGACCCCGAAGAGCCTGTAGGAAACAGCCATCATCCAGTACTTGAGCGGAGACTTCTCGAGGTACTTGATCCCGTTCAGTTGCGCCGAGACCCAATCGCCGGATTCGAGCATGTTGCGGGCGATCTGCGCCTGCACGGCGTCGACGTCGTCCATCAGTCCGGGCGGGCCGACAGCCGTGCCCAGAAAAATAACGGCGGCGAAGAGAACGACTAGGAGTTGATCGCGGAGGCGAAGCCCGGCGCCGGCTCGCTGTCCTGAGGCTGCGCCTCCAGCGATTCGATGCCCCATCTCTTCATCCACAGGAAGAGAACCAGAAGACCCCATAAGTGATATCCGAGATTAGCACGCCGCTCCATGTGCGCACGGACTGCCTCCTCAACCGCCCCGGCGCGGAACAGACCGCTCCGCCGGAGGGCTTGCGGGCTGAGCGTCTCTTCCACCAGCGGACGCAGGCCGCCGCGCAGCCAGTCGTGCGCCGGGATGTCGAATCCCTCTTTGCGCCGCGCCAGAATCGACGGCGGAAGCTTGTCGCGCATCAGTTCCTTGAGCAAGAACTTGAGCCGGGAGCCGCGCACTTTCATGTCCATGGGCAGCGCGGCCGCGAACTCCACGATGCGGTGGTCGAGGAAGGGAGGGCGCACCTCGAGCGAGTGCGCCATGCTCATGCGGTCGCACTTGTAGAGGATGTCGTCGGGCAGGTAGTACAACTGGTCGAGCCACAGAAAGCGGTTTAGGGGGTCGAGGCGTTCCGCCTCCGCGGGCAGCGCGCCGGCGAGAGATGCCAGCGGCGGGCAGCCGTTGGCGGCCAGCAGCCTTTGCCTGTCGCTTTCCGAGAAGGTACCGTTCCAGAAGAAGTGCGCCGCCGCGGGATCCAGCAGCGAACCGGCCAGGAAGCGCTTCAGCTTGTATTCGAAGCCGATCTTGTCGTCCGACACCGGCCACAGCGAGAGCGCGCGCAGAGCCGCTCGGCGCAGCACGGCCGGCACATGGCGCAAGGGGCGCACCAGCGAATCGGCCAGGTAAGTATAGTAGCCGCCGAACAACTCGTCGGCTCCCTCGCCGCTGAGCGCCACGGTGACATGCCGGCGGCTCATCTTGGACAGGAACCAGACCGGCAGGGCGCCGGCGTCGGCGCTGGGCTCGTCCGAATAAAACGCCAGTTCCTGGATGGCCTCTTCGAGGTCCTTCTCGGGATTCAGGTCGAACTCGTGATGATCGGTGCCGTAAGCGCGGGCCACCTCGCGGAAATAGGGGCTTTCATCGAAGCTCCGGCCGCGGAAGGAGACCGAAAAGGTCTTCAGTTGGGAAGCCGAAGCCTGCGCGGCGTAGTGCAGGATAGTCGAAGAATCGATGCCGCCGCTGGCCCACACGCCCAGCGGAACGTCCGAAAGCAGGTGCTCGCGAACCGATTCCCGCAGCAGGAAATCGAGCTCCTCCTTGGCTTCCTCTAGCGGGCGCTGGCGCGGCTCGAACTGGAGGCGCCAGTAGGCGCCGGTCCGCACCTCGCCGTCGCGCCACTCCAGCCAGTGCCCCGGCGGGAGTTTCCGGATGCCGCCGGCCAGCGTGTACGGGCCGGGAACGTAGTTCAGCGACAGGTACAGGCCCAGCCCGCCGGGATCGATGCGCCGCTCGATCTCGGGGTGCTCCAGTATGGCTTTCAGTTCCGAACCGAAGTAAAGGTCCTGGCCGCGGCGGTGGAAGTACAGCGGCTTGATCCCCATGCGGTCGCGCACCAGAAGCAGACGCCGCCGCTCGGGCTGCCACAGCGCCGCGGCAAACATCCCGCGCAGGCGCGTGAAGCAGGCCACGTCCCACTCCAGAAAGGCGTGCAGAACCACTTCGGTGTCGCAGCGCGAACGGAAACGATGCCCCCGGCTTTCGAGTTCGCGGCGCAGCTCGGCGTGATTGTAAATCTCGCCGTTGAAGACGATGACCGCCTGCCCGTCGCCGGCCACCATGGGCTGGCTGCCGCCGGTGAGGTCGATGATCTTGAGCCGGACCGCTCCCAGCGAGACACACTGATCTTCCCACACGTCCTGCTCGTCGGGGCCGCGATGCACCAGCGCGAGCGTGGCATCGCGGATCCGCCCGTCAGTTGGCCGCGTGTTCTTATGCGTGAAGCCGGCAATCCCGCACAAATCAGTCCACCCAATGCCGCCCCTCGCGGGGCAGTTCACCCTAACTGCCTTCGGTTGGAAAAACTATAGCACATCGTTTCGGGATTGCGCAGCCTGTCGCGCGAAACTCAGAACAGGAAGCGCAGCGCCAGTTGCATGATCCGGGCGTCGCGGGCGCCGGTCAGCTCGCCGAAGCGGGCGTTGACCTGCTCGCCGGTGGCCGGGTCGAAGCGGGCCGTGGTGTCCAGACCGCTGAACTGCGTGTGGTTGAACGTGTTGTAGGTCTCCCAGCGGAACTGGAAGCGCATTTTTTCGCGGACCGGGATGTTCTTGAACAGGGCGATGTCCCAGTTGTTGACGCCGGGGCCGCGCAGGAGGGTGCGGGCGGCATTACCGAACGTGCCCACCGCCGGCAGGCGGAAGACTTCGGTGTCGAAGTAGCGGTCGAAAGTCCGCTCGCTTTTGGGCAGCACGGGACTGCCGAGGACCACGATGCGAGCGCCCTGGGTGGGCGTGCCGGTGATGTCAATGGCGGTGGTGGTGCCGTACCCGACGCTCATCGGGTTCCCGCTGACGAAGCTGGCGATGCCGGAAAGCTGCCAGCCGTTGACCACCCGGTCGAGCACCGCGTTTGCCAACGGCGCCTTGGGGACGTCCCACAACCAGTTGATCTTCAGAATGTGGGTGCGGTCGAAGTCGGAGAGCCCGTAGTTCCACACCCGGACCGGCACTAGGGCGCTGACGGAATTGGTGTCGCCGGAGTTGTAGTCCATGGCCTTGGACCAGGTCCAGGCGGCGCCGAATTGCAGCCCGCGCGCGAAGCGCCGGTTGACGGTAACCTGCATCGAGTGATAGTTGGACGACGAAGCCCACTCGCGATAGTCCACGTTGTTGTAGCCGGTGTAGGGTACCAGAAAGGGTTTTGGATAGGCCCGCCTGGTCGTGGGGTCGATGTTGGCCGGGTCGAAGTTGGCTCCCAGAGGAACGATGTTGATGTCCCGCTGCCACATCAGGTGGCGTCCCACGCTGCCCACATAACCCGCGTCCAGCACCGTGCCGAAGCCGATGTCCCGCTGCACGGTGAGGCTCCAGTTATAGACCGTGGGCAGCTTGCCGATTGTGTCGATGCCCAGGACATTCTGGGGGGAAGCCACGTCGCGGGAATTCAGGAACGTGTCGAGGGTGCTGTTGTTCACCACCGGGTTGTCGACCAGCGGCGGCATGAAGGCGTGGTTCAGGATCTGGGCGTCCAGGTTCTGCCGGTTATAGAACATGCCGAAGCCGCCGCGCACCGCCGTCTTGCCGTTGCCGGCCACGTCCCAGGCAAAGCCGAAGCGCGGCGCGTACTGCACGCCGCGGCTGCGGACCAGGCCGCGCGGGAGCGAGGAGTCGGTGAGCGGCGAGACCATGCCATTGAGCGGATTGCCAACGCCGGGCGCCACCGCTCCGATGGCCGTCACCGGGTAGACCTGTCCGGTCACCGGGTGCATGCCCACGCGCCGGCCGCCCACCATGGCGGGCTGGATCAACTGGGTTTTCCGGGCCGGGTTCCAGGCGCTGGGCAGAAAGCCCGCCACGCGGTTCCCGGTTTCATAGATGGGCACCACGGCCATGAAGCGCATGCCGTAGTCGAGAGTGAAGCGGCGGGTGAGCTTCCAGGCGTCCTGGACGAACCATTCGATGTTGCTCAGGCGCCACTCGGCGAAGGGCTTGCTGGCGGTTTCGGTGTAGCTGCGGAAGATGCCCAGCACGGTGTTGGAGTAGGCGTAGTTGGTGTCCAGCGGGTTGTTGACGTCGCGGCCGAAGTCGAACCGGCCGGTGGGGATGATACTGTTGTCGGAAGCGCCGCGCCAGTAGAAGTCGTAGTAGAACCCCGCCTTGAAGGTATGGGAATGGAGCGTCTTGGTGAGGTTGTCGTTGACGGTGAAGATCTTATGGGTGGTATGAAGCGGAAAGCGGCCGTCGTAGCCGATCTGGGCGGCGGCGTTGACGCCGGTGAAGACGGCTTCCGGCAGCAGGTTGAGCGGGTTGGCCTGGGAGTTAAACTGGCTCACCCGGAAGCCAACCTTGTCGCGCTGCACGGCGTCGAGCGATGTGCCATTGATCTCCTCCTCCGGCCGGTCGATGAAGCCGGCGTTCAACTCGTTCACCAGAGTGGGAGAAAAGACGCGCTTGTAGCTGCCAATGATGGCCTTGCCGTCGAAGGTGCGCTTCTGGTTCAGGATGCCCCAGCGCATGTCGTGGCCCACGAAGGGGCCCTGGCTCGAGTCGCCGTGCCAGGAGTAGTTCACCGTCACCAGGTTGTTGGAGTCGAGGTTGAAATCCGTCTTTAGCGTGGCGGTCCGCTTGGGCTGGCTGTCCTCGCCCTGGTAGATGTAGTTGTAGCGCCCGCCGGAGATGGCGCGGTCGAAGTAGTTGGGCGCGGGGAACACGCCCAAGAGCGCCTGCCCGCTCGAGTTGAGGCGCGCCTTGGGGATCGCGTTCCCGGGGAAGGAAACGCTGGCGGCGGGGTCGCGAATGACGATCATCCGGTTGTTCAAGTCCACCGTCTGGGAAAAGTCCCCGTTCTTTTCGAGCGGCGTGGGGACGGTGAGGCGTTGCAGCGCGGTGGCGGTTTTCAGCGGCCAGAACTCCTGGTTCCAGAAGAAGAAGATCTTCTCCCGCTGGCGGTTGAACTTGCCGGGAATGTAGACCGGCCCGCCCAGGTTGTAGTTGAACGTGTTGTAGCGGTAGCGCGGAACCGGCGCGCCCACCTGGTTGTTGAAGAAATTGTTGGCGTTGAACTGCTCGTGGCGCTTGTAGTAGGAGCCGCCGCCATGGAACTCGCGCGCGCCGGATTTGGACACCAGTTGCACGTTGGCGCCGGACATGCGGCCGTATTCGGCCTGGTAGTTGGTGAGCAGCACTTTCACTTCGGCCACGGCGTCCTGGCTGATCATGATCACCGAGTTGTTGTTGTTGCCGATGGCGTTGGTGGCCATGCCGTCGAAGGTCATGCTGGTGGTGTTCTGGCGGTTGCCGTTGACGTTCAGGTTCCAATTGCGGGCGATGACGTCGCTGTTGGAGTTGTTGACCACGCCGGGCAGGAGTTGCAGAAGCTCCATCACGTTGCGGCCGCGAATGGCGATCTGGTCCACCTGCGAACTGGTGATGGAGCCGGCGCGCTCGGCGCTGGCGGTCTGGACCACGGCGCCGCGGGCGTCCACCGTGATGGAATCGGAGACCTCGCCCACCTGGAGCGTCAGCGTGCCCACCGGCAGGCGCTCGGCGGCGCTCAGGTTGATGCCGTCCTTGGTGAAGGATTTGAAGCCGGTGAAGCGAACGGTGAGCGTGTACTCGCCCGGCGCCAGCGTGCCAAAGACAAAGTCGCCCTGCACGCCGGTCCGCGCCGTGCGCCGCGCTCCGGTGGCCTTTTGGACCAGGGTGACCTCGGCTCCCGCCACCGCGGCCTCCGACGAGTCGGCCACCGAACCGACGATCGAACCGGAGATGCTCTGGCCCCACAACGCGGCGGAAAACAAAGACACCACAAACGCCACTGCGCCAAAACATTTCAGCATATGCCGATCATACACCCGAGTTTCGTAGCCCCGAAACTCTGCGGACGGCGATGAGGGAGATTTGCTCTAGCATGGACGGGCGCTCGGCCGGCGCGAGCGGCTGCACCGTGGTGCGGGTGGGCGGGGCGGCGCCGAAATAAGTCGCGTAGGTCGCGTTCATCTTCGCGAACTCGTCGATCGAGTCCAGGTACACGTTGGTGGCGACCACATGGGAAAAGTCCAGGCCCGCCTCCTCCAAGCCGTCCAGCAGGTTGCGCAAGCTCTGCCGCACCTGGTGCTCGACGGTGGAGGCGTAGATGCCGCTGTTGGGTCCCGGGATGAAGGCCGATTTGGCCGAGCAGTACAGCGTATCGGCGGCGAACACGCAGGGGCTGGCGGTGGCGCTGGGAGCCATGTTGCGGGGCCGCACCACGCGGCGGTCGCGCAGGTCGCGCACGGCCACGCCGGTGATCTCGAACGAGGCGCCGTGCGGCAATGACGCCACGCGAATGGTGGCCCGCGCGGGCGCGTAGCCGCGCTCGAAGCGCCGGGCGTAGACCCGGTTCATGACCTCCATGGGCATCGCGTCCGTCAGGTACGGATTGACGAAGACCAGGTTGGCGAGGCTCGCCCCGGCCTGGCGCAGCACGCCTTCGGCGCGCGCCAGCGCGTCCTCGGCCTGTGCCGCCGGGTCCGCGCCCCGGCCGTACACGCCGCTCAAAAAAATGCGGTCGTGAGTGATCACCGCGCCATCGACCGCCTTCTTGTGCGCCAGGTCGCGCACCGCCACCACGGTGATCTCTACCGGCGTGTTAACCGGCATGCGCGCCATGCCCAGCGTGGCGCGCGCGGGCGCGTTGGCGGGGAAGTAGCCGGCCCACACGCGGTCGAACTCGGCCAGCTTCGACATATCGATAAGGTAGACTTGCGCGTAGACCACATGCTCCAGCGTGAGGCCCGCCGTCTGCACGATGGTCTTGACGTTCTCCAGGGTGAGCCGCGCCTGCGCCTCGAAGCCGGACGGCATGCGGCCGCTGGAATCGATTGCGCCTTGACCGGAAACGTAGAGATAATCGCCGGCCAGAATGCCGGGGCTATACGGCCCCACGCGCACCGCGCCGGGGGGAGTCACCACGCGCCGCTCGGCGCCCTGTGCGGCCGCCAGGGCCAGGAATAGAACGAGCAGTCTCATATCAGCCTCGCACCACTTCCAGAAAAACCTTCTTGAACTTGGCCATTTCGGTTTCCGTGCCCAGCGTTACGCGCAGCATGTTGTCGAGCGGCGGGAACGGCCGGCCCGGGGCGACGCCGCGCTCCACCATGGCCTGGATCACCTGCCGCGCGTTGCGTTTCACGTCGATCATGACGAAGTTGGCGTGCGGCTCGATGCACTGGTAGCCCTGCGCGTCCAGCCAGCCGACCAGGCCGGCGCGGACGCGCTGGCAGCGCGCGCGCCGCTCGGGGAGCAGTCGCGTGTCGCCCAGCGCCGCCAGGGCCGCGCGCAGGCTCGGATAGGCGATAACGCCCGCCACGTACGGCGCCATCCTGTCGATAAGATCCCGCTTCGCGCAGCCGAAGCCGATGCGCAGCCCGGCCATGCCGTAGATCTTGGAGAATGTTCGTGTGACCACCACCTCGCGGCCGGCCCGGACGTGATCCAGCGCGCTTGCCGCCTGCGGGCCGTGGGCGAAATCCAGGTAGGCTTCGTCCACCAGCACGACGGTGTTCGGCGGCAGGTTCGCGATCAGCCAGTCGAGGCCGGCTTTGGGCGTGAGGGACGAAGTCGGGTTGTTGGGGTTGCACAGGTAGATCAACCCCCCGCGCGCCTTGGCCGCCTCCTCGCGCAGGCGCTTGACGTCCGCGGCCCAGGCGGAGGCGAGCGGCACGGGAACGGTCTGCCGGCCGAGCGCCTGAGCCAGCGTGACGGGCAGTTCGAACGTGGGCTGCATGTAGATCAGCGGACGGTCCGGCGCGGTGAAGGCGTGTACCGCGGCGCAGAGGATCTCGCTCGATCCGGAGCCGACCAGCACCTGGTCGCCGGCCACGCCGGCCGAGCGCCCAATGGCCGCCGAGTGCTCGCGCCACTCCCGGTAGTGGTAGCGAAAAGACGCCGGGAGAGCTTCCTGGACGGCCGCCAGCGCGACCGGGCAAAGTCCGTCGGGGTTCTCATTGGCATTCAGCCAGACCGTGTCCGGCGGGGCGTTGAACCCCGCCAGCGCGCGCTGCGCCAGCGCGCTTTCGCTTCCCAACCGGCCCAAGGCCGCGAGAGCCGCGGCCCGAGCCAGGTCGCGGCGAGACAGAGCAGGCATGAGCGTGACTCCTTTCATTCCAGGACGCGCTTCACCGTGTCCAGCAACTCGTCGGAGCGGATCGGTTTCAGCAGCGCGGCCTGCGCGCCCATCATCCGGGCCACTTGCAGGAAGCGGCCCTCGAACTGCCCCGAAATGGCGATGATCCGGGCCTCCGGGTAATCGCTGCGGATGGCCTGGATGGTCTCGATCCCTTCCTGTTCCGGCATCACCAGGTCGGTAATCACCAGGTCGCAGGCGGATTCCTTCAGCCTCTTCAGCGCCTCGATCCCGTTGGCCGCCGTCCGGACCTCGTAGCCCTCGGCCCGCAGGATCTCCTCGAACAAGTGCCGGATGCCTGGCTCGTCGTCCACCACCAGGATCCGGTTCGGCCGCGAGGGGCCCAGCAAGTCCCGCACCTTCAACGCCAGCGCCTTGGGTGCGAAAGGCTTGGAGATAAAGGCCAGGCCCGCATCGAGCACTCCCCGCTGGGCAATCACGTCTTCCGTGTACCCGGACATGAACAGCACTTTCATCCGCGGCCGCAGCGGCGCCAGCCGGTCCGCCAGGTCCCGCCCGCTCATACCCGGCATCAGAACGTCGCTCACCATCAAGTGGATGGATCCGGAGTGGCGCCCGGCCACGTGCAACGCTTCTTCGCCGCTGGCGGCCTCCAGGATCAGGTAACCCTGGGTCTTCAGAACCTCCACCGTCAGCCTGCGCACGGCCTCCTGGTCTTCCACCACCAGGATGGTTTCCGGATTCCGCGCCGGGAAGCCGGCCGGCGAGAACGCATCCGCCGCCGGGATGGGTTCTTCGGACCGGGGCAAGTAGATCTGAAACGTGGTGCCCACTCCGGGTTCGCTGCGGACCGAGATCCAGCCCTCGCTCTGGCGCACGATGCCGTGCACCACGGGCAATTCCAGCCCGGTACCCGAGCCGGCCTCCGGGCCGGCGAAGAAAGGCTCGAAGATGCGCCGGCGCGCCTCCGGATCCATTCCCGTCCCGCTGTCGGTGATGGCCAGCAGCACGTACGAGCCGGGCGCCGCTTCCGGGTGCTGGGAAACGAATTTGGCATCCACGTCCACGTTCGCGGTCTCGATCCGCAGCACCCCGCCGGAGGGCATTGCCTCTCGCGCGTTCGCCACCAGGTTCAGCAGCACCTGCCGGATTTGCGCGCCATCGGCCAGCACCGGATGCAGAGAGGGTTCCAGGCGAGTCACCACCTCGACCCCGGCATCCGCCAGGCCGCGGAACATGTCTTCGTGTTCGGCCACCAACGCGTTCAGGTCCAGAGGCTGCGGCTGCAAGACCTGTTTCCGGCTGAAGGCCAGCAGTTGCCGGGTCAGGGCCGCGGCGCGCTCGCCCGCCTTGCGAATCTGCTCCACCGGCGCGCGCAGCGGGTTGCTCTCGTTCAGCCGGCCCAGCAGCAGGTCGCCATAGCCATTTATGACCGTGAGCAGGTTGTTGTACTCGTGCGCCAGGCCGCCCGCCAGGCGGCCGATGCTCTCGAGCTGTTGGGATTGCCGGAGCCGTTCTTCCAGTTGCTCGCGCTCTTCCTGTTCCCGCTTGCGTTCGGTGATGTCCCGCTCGATGCCCCAGGCGCACACCAGGCAGCCGTCCTCGACCATGCCGACGACGTTGCAGAGATGCCACTGCGGGTTTCCGTGGGAATCCTGCGTCCGTTGCTCGAAATTGGTCAACCGGTATCCGGACTGGATGCCTTTCAAGATCAACTCGTTATAGCTCCCGGCGGACTCTCCGAAGAGTTCCCGCAGTTGTTTCCCGCGGACGTCCCGCGCCCCTTCGTAACCCAGGGCTTGCGCCGCCGCATCGTTGCACTCCGCCAGGCGGCCACCGCGCAAGATCCACTTTAGCTGCTCGCCGGCGGTTAGATTCAGCGGGACCGGCGGCTCCAGGTCCAACCGCCAGACGTGGTCGGGGATGATTTGCACGAAGGCTTGCAGACGAAGCGCCTCCTCCGCCCGCCGGTGCGCGGTGATGTCGCGGTCGATGCCCCGAAACCCCAGAAATGCACCGGCGTCGCCGAATATCGGCACGCCGCTGGTTTCGAGCACGCGCAGGGAACCGTCCTTGTGCCGGAAGCGCAGATTGACCGCTACGATGTCGCGGCTGCCGGACCATCTCGCCAAATCCTCCCGCCCCGCTGGCCGGTCTTCCGGATGGACGAAATCCAGGAACGACCGTCCGACGACCTCGCCGGGCAGGTAACCCATGACCCGCGTGATCGCGGGACTAACGTACCTGACGACACCCGCGAGGTCGATGACCACGACAAAATCGAGTGCCAGCTCCGTCAGTGCACGGAAGCAATTGTCCTCCTGGCGGGCAAGCGCGGCTGAGCAGTCAGTCATGACAG
>JACQZT010000092.1 GCA_016213755.1 Acidobacteriota bacterium
ATCCTTCTCCCGAGGACCTGGAGTACCTCGCGTCGCTATTTCGTTCGACGGAGGCGACCTTCGGGGAGATGATGGATTCCGATGCGGCTCAAGTCCTGCCGGGTGTTTCCGCACTGAAGCGCAAGAAGGTGCTGCGCGCGCTGCGGGATGTGAGTGCGATCCCGCGGAAGACTTTGGATGCGGACGCCCGTCGCGCCGCAACGCGGTTGTTGCAGGCGGCGAGCCCCTTGCGCCACCGCATGGTCCGGAACACGCGCGAATTGCTGCGGCGGTACAACCTTCCCGTTCCCAAGCGCGATCCGCGTGAAGTTGTCGTGGAGATGACCCCGGCGGAAAGCGCGCTCTACACCGCGGTGGAGGATTTCATCGGCGATGTGTACCGGGCGGCGTCGCCCGAGAAGCGCTCGGCGGTGGGTTTCGTCGTGACGGTGTATCGCCGCCGGCTGGCGTCGAGCTTCGAGGCGCTGAAGCGGACTCTCAACGGGCGGCTGATGCGGACGGGAGGTATCACGGAGGAAGACGTATCCCAGGATGAGACGTCGGACGAAGTGATGTCCTCCGAGGAAGTGGCTTGTCTTGCGGCGGAAGCGCCAGAGGCGATTGACGAACGGGAGCGGATCAACGATCTGCTCCGGCGGATCGCGCAGTTGGGCACGGACAGCAAGGCGCGCCGGCTCAAGATTGAGTTGGAGGCCTGTCTCGCGGATGGCTTCGATTCGACGATCGTGTTTACACAATACACCGACACGATGGAATACCTGCGGGATTACCTGGCCGGCCAGATGCCTGGAATGCCGGTGGCCTGCTACTCGGGCGCGGGCGGCGCCTGGCGCGATGCCAGCGGCCAGTGGGTGCCGTGCTCGAAAGAGGAAATCAAGCGCAGACTCCGGGACGGCCAAGTGCGGTTGCTGGTATGCACGGACGCCGCGGGCGAAGGATTGAACCTTCAGTTCGCCGGTGTGCTGGTGAACTACGATCTGCCGTGGAATCCCATGAAGGTGGAGCAGCGCATCGGACGTATCGACCGCCTGGGCCAGCAGCGTCCGGTGGTTCGGATTTTGAGCTTGGCCTACAAAGACACCGTGGAGCAGGACGTGTTCTTCACCGTTGGCAACCGCATCAATTTGTTTCAGGGAATCGTGGGGCGGCTCCAGCCTATTCTGTCCCGCTTGCCGCGCCGGTTCGAGGAGTTGGCGCTGCTCGACCGGGACGCGCGAGACGCGGCGCGTCAGAGATTCCTTGCGGACCTGGAACAACAGGTGAGAGATGCGGACGAGAGCGGTTTCGATATCGATGCGACGGTGGAGGGCTCGCTGGATCTGCCCGCGCTTCCGGAACCGGCCCTGACGCTCCGCGACCTCGACCGTGCGATTCAGATTGCGCGCGCGCGGCCGCCCGAGGCGGATTTCCGGCCACTCGATCCTGGGTCATACGGCATTGGGCTGCCGGGCGGCGTGCCCATCCGGGTGACGACCGATCCAGCGGTCTTCGAGTTCTCCGCCGACAACCTGCAATTGTTCTCACCGGGTGGCAGCGTGTTCGCTGCTTTCTGCGTGGATGAGAGTGCCCAGGCATCGGATGGCCGGGGAATCGCCTGGATGGTCCATCGAGCAGGTGCTGCACCGGATTTCGTCGTGGCGACATTGTTCGGGCCGCGCCATGTTGGCTCGTTTGAAGACCTGCTGGCGGCCCTCGATGTGGCCGGAATCCCGTGCGAGTTTCCCTTCGCGGACTGGCCCGGCGTGACGCTCTCCGTAATCGCCTGATTGAACACCCTGCAAGAAAACCCGTTGCAGTCGCGCCGCCCGTCGGGCGCTCTTTGGCGCCGGGGTTGCCTCCGCGGAACCGGAACCACAATGACCGTTTTCCGTGCGCCGGCACTCTCGGTTTCAGGGCCCGGCGTACCACGGACGCCACGGGGGCGATTCCAAAAGTCCAGGCCTCTTCCCAGTTGCGCGAATTGTGAAGCGGTCGAACACTGGAAGATGAGCGGGTTGGGTTCCGAGCGGACCCCGGCGAACCCTGTGCGGTCAAAAACGGTCTTCGGGCGCGGGTTCGGTGTCGGGGACTTTGTCCAGGGCGGCGAGAAACTGGTCGTGCCCGGCCAGTTTCGCCATCTGTTCCACGCGCCTCCAGCCGGCGAGCTGCTCGGCGAGGGCGGCGGCAACCATGCGTTCGACGGAAACCTGCTGGCGGCTCGCCAAGTCGGCGACCTGTTGATACAGGGCATCCGGTAGCGTCACGCTGAGGGTCATGGCTTCTCTCCTATTATCGCAAGAAACCGGCCTGGCGGAACCACCGAGATGCCAAACTGCCCGGTGCCCGCAAAGTCCCTGGCATTGAAGGTTACGATGAAGTCCGCCCGGCTTTCCACCGCGAGTTCCAGGACCATATGGTCTTTCGGGTCCGGTAACAACGGCCGCCAAAGGAAAAAGATGGGGCGCAGGCTGGCGCTGGCGCAGAGAAACTCAACGATCCGGTCGATGTCGCTCGCCCCCAGCGCGCCTCCGATGCAAAGGCGTTTCAGCGTTTGCTCATACTCCAGAACCAGCGGGACCGAAAGGTTCATCTTCCATCGCGCGTCGCCAACCAGGCGCATCAGGCGGTGCGAAGCGCCCCGGCGGGAAAGTAGCGCGGCGACGACGACGTTGGTGTCGACGACCACCTGGTACATGTTCTTGAACCAGCATATGCGAAGGTGCGTGTTTCAGTCGAGCAAACCTTTTTCAGTCACAAGCCTCCCACCACGTATTATCAATAGGTTAAGCCATCATCCCTCCCAACCCCGTTGTATACTATGGCCGAGGTCGAATGAGCGCCGCTCACCCACAACCCGATTCCCGCGCCCGGGCGGCGAGGTCTTTTTCCCACGGACTCGATCCGCAAGGAGCCGGGGTTCCAAACGAACCCGGCCAACTTGTTGAGATCATTAATTGTATTCTTTCTCTGGTTCCGCGTTTTTGGCGCAAAAATGTGCCTGATTCGCCGAATTTTCGCCCTCGGAATCGTTTCGCACTCACCGGCCATCTAACCAGCCAGCATGCCTCTCCGCTACTCGCAGGTCACGCCCCGGGAGGTCTACCTGAACCGGCGGCGCTTTCTGGCTTCGGCGGCGGGTCTCGCGCCGCTCGGCAAGAGTCCTTTCAGCACCTCCGAACAGCCCACGCCCCTCAAGGACGTCACCACCTACAACAACTTCTACGAGTTCGGCACGGACAAGTCCCAGCCGGCGCAACTGGCGCACACGCTGGTCACCTCGCCCTGGTCGGTCCGGGTGGAGGGGCTGGTGGCCAAGCCGCGCGTGCTGGATGTCGACGAGATCCGCAAGCTCGCGCCGCTGGAAGAGCGCATCTACCGCATGCGCTGCGTCGAAGGCTGGTCCATGGTGATCCCCTGGATCGGCTTTTCCCTCGGCGAGCTGATCAAGCGCGTCGAGCCGCTCGGCAAAGCGCGCTACGTGGCCTTCGAGAGCTTCTACAACTCCAAACAGATGCCCGCCGCCCGCTGGGCGGGCATAGACTTCCCCTACGTCGAGGGACTGCGGCTGGACGAAGCGCTGAACCCGCTCACGCTCCTGTGCGTGGGCCTGTACGGCGACCTGCTCCCCAAGCAGAACGGCGCTCCGGTGCGCCTGGTCGTGCCCTGGAAGTACGGCTTCAAAAGCATCAAGTCCATCGCCCGCATCCGCTTCGTCGAGAAGCAGCCGCCCACCACCTGGAGCCTTTCCAACCCGCGCGAATACGGCTTCTATTCCAACGTCAATCCGGCGGTCGATCACCCCCGCTGGAGCCAGGCCAAGGAGCGGCGCATCGGCGAGTTCTTCAAACGCGACACGCTCCCGTTTAACGGCTACGGCGGCCACGTCTCGGCGCTGTATAGTGGATTGGACCTGCGCAAATACTACTGATGCGGAAAACCCTGGTCTTTCTTCTCTGCCTGGCGCCGCTCGGGCTGCTGGTGTGGAAGGGAGTCCGGCAGGATCTGGGCGCCAACCCCATCGAGTACATCACGCACGCCACGGGCGCCTGGACGCTGCGGTTTCTCTTGCTTACTCTGGCCGTCACGCCGACGCGCAAGCTGCTCAACGCGCCCGGCCTCATCCGGTACCGCCGCATGTTGGGCCTGTTCGCCTTCTTCTACGGCCTGCTGCACCTGGCCACATACCTGTGGCTGGACAAGTTCTTTGACATCTCGGAAATTCTGAAAGACATTGCCAAACGGCGCTTCATCACCGCCGGCGCGCTGGCGCTCGCGGTGATGATCCCGCTGGCGGTCACCTCCACCACCGGCTGGATCCGCCGCCTGGGCGGGCGTAACTGGCGCCGCCTGCACCGCCTGGTCTGGGCCAGCGCCGCCGCCGGCGTGGTGCACTACTGGTGGCTGGTGAAGTCGGACCTCCGCGCGCCGGCCGCGTACGCCCTGGCGCTAGCGGTTCTGCTGAGCCTCCGGTTGCGTCAGCCTTCCGCCACGGTCTGGAATCCGCTCAGGGCCGCGAAGGCTTCAAAGGTCTGGCGTAAGTCGCCGTAGAAGGTCACGCGGTGCCAGCCCCAGCGGTCCCATTCGCCCAGCAGTTTGTGGACGTCCTTCACTTCGACGGCGAGCTTGCTGCGGCAGGCGCGGTCCTCTTCGATGTTGGCGACCGAGCGGCCCTGGTGGATCACCATCTCCTTGCGGGGAGCGCTCAGCATGATGGTGGTGGTCATCTCGCCCAGCGGCATAAAGGACTGCACCACCGCGCCCTTGCGGTCCTCCGAGTGGTCGCGGATGTGGTAGGGATTGCTCTTGCCGTTGGGGCCGTACATCTTGGTCGGCGCCACGCAGTGGGCGTAAATGATCTGGTTCTTCGACGTGTCGATGACCGGATCGGAGATGTAGCCCGGCCGGTTCGTCAGGTAGGTCATGGCCAGCATCGAAATGGTGGAGTTCAGGTCCGCCTCGCAGGCGCCCACCAGGCCGTCGTTGTTCAACTGGAAGAAGCCCAGGCAGGGATAGGCGGGGAGCTTCTTGCCGTAGAACATTCGCAGGCAGTCGATGTCGATGGCCTGCGCTTTCGTATCGGCCATCAACTGGCGCATGGCCACGTACATCAGGCCCGAGCGGACGATCTCGTCGCGCTTGGGCTCGACGACTTTCTTGGCCCCGGCGATCCACGTCTTGGCCCATTTTTCCGCTTCCGCCTGGCCGGCGCTCTTGTAGGCGGCGTTGATCTCCTCCGACGAAGTGGTGCGGATCTGCACGCCGAAAGCGTCGGTGATGGCCTTCGGAAGGGTGCTGTCGCGCCGGTCGCAGACGTCGAGGATGGTCGAGGAGCGCAGCTTGCGCTGCACTGCGAAGACGCGCGTAGTATCGATGACGTCCTGGAAGCGCGCCGACGAGACGCCGGCGACCTTGAGTTTCTGCCGCCGCGCGTAGGCGTAAGTGGGCAGGAACTCGCCCGTGCCGCCGTACAGGTCGTCCACCACCACGACTCGGCGGCCGGCGTCCATGAGGATGCGCGCGGCGCGCGCCGACGGGATGCCCATCATGTAGCAGAGATAGCCGTCGATGTCCGCGTCGTTCTCGAGCAGGGCCTTGGCCTCTTCCTGTTTCATGACCGTGAGCGGCAGGAACTCGACGCCCGGCAGCGCGGCGGTCAGGCGTTTGAGGACCTCCTGCTTGCGCGGTTCGTAGTTGTAGTTGACGTAGGGCCAGCCCTCGAGGTCCTTGGGCGGATGCGTGAACACCAGGCGGACTCTGGCCTTTTCCTCCGGCGCGGCGGAGGCGCTCGAAGGGCAAACCGAACAGGCCGCGCACCCGGCGCAGGCGCCCAAGAAGCCGCGGCGGCTGAGGGTGTTGGAATTCTCAATCACTGGCAAGAGCGGCATAGCTTCAGACTCCTTTGTCTGGTTTCAAAGACCGTCCTACATCATACTCCAGGCGACCGCTCCGTGACGGCCTTTGCGTTCGAGCACCCATTTCCCCGATAATCTGGCCTATGGGCGCCGCTGTCGAGTCACGCTACAGTTTTCGGGCGGGCCCCTACAGCAGCCACTCTCTGCTGCTGGCGGCCTTTCCCGTCAAAGGCGAAGGCCGGCGCGTCCTGGACCTGGGCTGCGCCGGCGGATACCTGGCCACGGCGCTGGCCCAGCGCGGGTACCGCGTCACCGGTGTCGAGCAGCCGGGCGGCGCTCCGCCGGGCTTCCCGCGCGAGGTCGAACTGGTCGAGGCCGACCTCGACCGTGGCCTGCCCCGCCTGAAAGGGCAGTTCGACTACGTCCTCTGCGCCGACGTCCTCGAGCACCTGAAGGACCCGGTCAAGCTGCTCGGAGAGATCCGCAATGTGCTGGCGCTGGACGGCCGCGTGATCGCTTCCCTGCCCAACAGCGGAAACCTTTACTTCCGGCTGAACATCCTGGCCGGGCGCTTTCCGCGCCACGCGCACGGGCTGTTCGACCGCACGCACCTGCATTTTTGCATGTGGGCCAACTGGGTGGAGCTGTTCCGGTCCGCCGGTTTCGCCAGGGAGAAGTTTCACAGCAGCGGCATCCCGGTGGGCCTGGCTTTCTCGAGCCTGGCTCACACGCTTCCGATTCGCGCCGCCGAGCGGGTATCCTACGAGTTAGCCCGCATCTGGAAAACCATGTTTGCCTATCAGTTCATCGTCACCTGGCGCCCGGCAGGCGGACGCGCGTGACCGAAAAACTCAAAGTCGTAGTGGTGATGCCGGCCTACAACGCCGCCAAGACGCTGCGCATGTACTTCGCCGAACTTCCGCGCGAGGTGGTCGACCTAGTGATCCTGGTCGACGACGGCAGCTCGGACGAGACCGCCAAAATCGCCCGCGAGCTGGGCCTGGAGCTGTTCGTCCACAACCGCAATTACGGTTACGGCGCCAATCAGAAGACCTGTTACCGGGAGGCGCTCAAGGCTGGCGCCGACATCGTGGTGATGGTGCACCCGGATTATCAGTACGATCCCACGCTGGTGCCCGACATCATCGCGCCCATCCAGCGCGGCGAGGCGGACGTGGTGCTGGGCTCGCGCCTGCTGGGCGGCCAGCCGATGAAGCAGGGCATGCCGTGGTGGAAGTACGTCTCGAACCGCTTCCTCACGGCGCTGGAGAACAGAGTCTTCGGCCTGCGGCTGGCCGAATACCACACCGGCTACCGCGCCTACCTGCGCCGGGCGCTGGAGGCGGTGAACCTGGAGATGAACTCCGACAACTTCATTTTCGACCAGGAGATCATGGCCCAGTTCGTGGAAGTGAAGCTGCGCGTCGCCGAGGTGCCCGTGCCCACACGCTACTTTCCGGCGGCCTCGTCGGCTTCCTTCGTGCAGAGCTCGATTTACGGCCTGTCGATCCTGGGGCTGCTGGCGCGCTTCCTGCTGCACCGCGCGGGACTGGTCCGCAGCCGGCAGTTCGAGAGCTTGCGGCACCGCTATGTGAACGCCGCTGGAGCCAGACGGTGAAGCGCGCGCGCTGGATCGCCATCGACGCGGCGGCGATCTTCGTGCTCACCGTGATCCTGGTCGGGCCGTGGATCCGGCTGAAGTACCTGGACAACTGGTGGTCCATCGAGAGCACCTTCATCGCCGACGCCCGCTTCCTGAAAGAGAACTGGCCCAGCCCCGGCTGGCAGCCCAACTGGTATTGCGGCACGCGCTACGACTACATCTATCCGCCCGCGCTGCGCTACGGCACGGCCGCCATCTCGATGGCGCTGGGCGTCATCCCGGCCAAGGCGTATCACATCTACACGGGCATCTTCTACTGCCTGGGCATCGCCGGCGTTTATCTGCTGACCCGGCTGGGGAGCGGGTCGCGCGCGGCGGGCTGGCTGGCCGCGGCGGCCGCCGGCACCCTTTCGCCGGCCTTCCTCTTCCTCGACACTTACCGCAACGAGGCCAGCACCGTGCATTGGCTGCCGCAACGATTGAGCGTTCTCGTACGATACGGCGAAGGGCCCCACATGACCGCCTTCGCCGTCTTGGGCCTGGCGCTGGCGGCCGCGTGGTTCGGCGTGCGCAAAGGACGGCCCGCCGCGCTGGCGCTCAGCGCCTTTCTTTGCGCGCTGGTCGTTTCGAACAACTTCTATGGCGCCACGGCGCTGGCGATGTTCTTTCCCGTCCTGGTGTGGGCCATCTGGCTGGGCGAACGGGACCACCGCATCTGGCTGCGCGCCGCAGCCATCGCCGCGCTGGCTTACGGTCTCACGGCTCTCTGGCTGACGCCCTCGTATCTGCGCGTGACGGTCGAGAACATGCGCTGGGTATCGCAGCCCGGCAATCGCTGGTCCTACGCGGTGGCGCTGGCGCTCATCGCCATCTTCGCCGCGCTAAGCTGGCGCCTGGGCAAGGGCCGGCCCGAGCGAGCCTGGGCGGTCTTCGTGTGGGGCTCGCTGCTTTTTTTCTCGGTCAACGTGCTGGGCAATCACTTCGTCAACTTCCGGGTGGCCGGCGAACCACTGCGCCTGGTTCCCGAGCTGGACCTGGTGATGATTCTAGCCTCGATCGAGATCCTGCGCCGGCTGTGGCGGCGCCGCGGACGACTGCCGCGCGCCGTCGCTGTGGTCTTGGTGGTAGCGGCCTTCGCGCAGGCCCGTCATTACGTGCGCCACGCCTGGACGCCCTTCGTGCGCGACATCTACTTCGACCGGCGAATCGAATACCGGATCACCGACTGGATGGCGAAGAACATGCCGGAATCGCGCGCGCTGGCCACCGGCTCGGTGCGCTTCTGGTATAACACCTGGCACGACCTGCCGCAGGTGGGCGGCGGCTCGGAACAGGGGCTCATGAATACCATGGTGATTCCGGCGCAGTGGCAGCTCACCGGCGCCCCCGAACCGGAGCCGTCCATTCTCTGGCTGCAATGCCTGGGCGCCGGCGTGGTGCTGGTCCACGACCAGAACTCCGAGGAGATCTACCACGACTTCGTGCATCCGAAGAAGTTCGAGGGCAAGCTGGAAGTGCTGTGGGACGACCGGAAAGGCAACCGGGTGTACCGCGTTCCGCGTCGCTGGCCGGCCCGGGCGCGCGTGGTCGACCGCGCCCGCGCCGATGCGCTCAAACCGCTTCCCGAACCGGGCCTCGCAGCCCTGCGAGCCTATGTCGAGGTGATCGAGAAAGGCCCCGATTCGCCGGTGGAGCTGCACCGCGAGAGCGCCACGAAGATCAGGCTGCGCGCGCGCCTCTCCGAGGGCCAGAGCGTGCTGGTGCAGGAGACCTTCGACCCGGCCTGGCACGCGTATGCCGGCGGTTCGCCGCTGGCGGTGCGCAAGGATTCGATGCGGTTCATGCTTATTGATGCGCCACCGGGCCAACACGAAATCCGCCTGGTCTTCGAGACGCCGTTCGAGAACCAGGCCGGACGCTTCCTAACCGCCGCCTCGGGCCTGGTCGTGCTGACCCTGGCCGGTCTGGGGTTGCGGCGGCGAAAGGAGGTCTGACTCTGAACCGCCGCCCCTGGCTCTGGGATCTCGCCGCCGTCTTGGGCCTCTTCGTCCTGAACGCGGTGCTGAACCTGCCGCTGTTTCTTCCCGGCGAAATGCCCTTCCGCGGCTCCATCGGTTCCGGCTACGCCTCCATGGCGCGCTTCGTCGCCGAGTATCCCGACCCGTGGGGCTGGAATCCGACGCAGTATTGCGGCCTGCCCACGCTCAACACGTACCTGCCGGGGCTCATCTACGTGGCCGCAATCCTCGACCGCCTGCTGCCGGCCGACGCCGAGTACATGTGGCGTCTGCTCACCGCGACGCTCACTTGCTTCGGCCCCGCTACCCTCTACTTGTTTGTGCGCTACTTCACGCGCAGCCGCGGATGGGCCCTGGCCACGGCCCTGGCTTACATGATCTTATCGCCGGCCTACGGCCTGATCCGCACCATCGACAAGGACCGCGGGTTGCTCTACCTGCCCTGGCGCATGCAGGTGTTCGCCAAGTACGGCGAAGGTCCGCACAACGCCGGCCTGACCCTGCTGCCGGTCACTCTCATTGCCGTCTGGGTGGCCGCCACCGGACGCCGCTACTGGCACATTTTCGTCTGCGCGGTGCTGCTGGCCCTGACCGCCCTCATTAACTGGGTGGCCGCGCTGGCGCTGGCCTGGTGCTGCCTGTCGCTGCTGGTATCCGGAATGGGCGCCCCCGGTTTCCGCGCCTGGCGCGCGCTGGCCGCCGCCGGTTTGGCGTATCTTCTCTCGGCCTTCTGGCTGACGCCCGGCCTCATCCAGCTCATCGCCTTCAACTGGCCAACCGACGCCTTCGCTTACAAGATGAAGGGCGAGCAGGTGCTGCTGCTGGCGGCGCTGCCGGCGGGCCTGTTGCTGCTGCGCCTGGTGTTTCTGCGCCTCAAGGAGCACCGCTACCAGACCTTTCTCGCGCTGGCGCTGTTCGGCTTCGCCTGGGTGACGCTCAACTTCTACTGGCGCGGTCACGACGTGATTCCCGAGTCGCGCCGCTACGCGATCGAACTCGAGATGTTCCTGCTCGTGCTGGGAATGGAACTGCTGCGGCAGGCCTTCGCGCGCGGCAGTGGCGGCCTGACCGGCTGCACGCTGGTGCTGGCAACGGCCATGGCCGTGGCGGGAGCGCCGCAGCTTTGGCGGACGTTTACCCGGGGCTACGAGAGGTGGCTCCCCGTCCCGCGCGAGCGGACCGTCGAATACCGGCTGGCCCGCTGGCTCGACCAGCAGAAGCCGAAGGGCCGGGTGCTGGCCACCGGCGGGTTGCGCTTCCGGCTCAATTCCTGGTTCGGCGTCCCGCAGACCGGGGGAACCTTCGAAACCGGGCTGCGCAATCGCGTGCCCCTCCACTGGACGTACCAAATCCGCACCGGAATCGGCAGCGAGGAAGGCAAGGACGGCATCGAGGCGGTCTACCAGCTCAAGTCAATGGGCGTCGAATACATCGTCGTGCACGGTCCGCAATCGGAGGAGTACTACCGGGACATCCGGCGCGCGACGAAGTTCGACGGGGTGCTCGAAAAGGTTCACTCGGACGGCGACAACTGCATTTACCGCGTGCCGTTCCACTCCTATGCGCACCTGTTGCGCCCGGCCGAACTCCCGGTCCACCATCATCCGCACTGGCTTCCTCCCTATGCGGCGGCCATCGACGGGTTGGACCGCCCGCGCCTGGCTTCCGCATGGAACGGACCGAACGAGTTGCGGGTCGAAGGACCGATCCCGGAGGGCATGGTGGTCATCGCCCTGGTGAACCACGATCCGGGCTGGCGAGCCGAGCAGGACGGGCAGAGCGTGCCGCTGGAAGCCACCCCGTTGGGAGCAATGCTGATTCGCGCCCGCCCGGCCGCCCGCACGCGCATCACGCTGCGCTACGCGGCGGGCCTCGAACCGCGCCTCATGGCCGGCGTCAGCGGGCTGGCCTGGCTCGCGGCCGTCGGCGCGCTGTTCCGCCGCCGGCGGGCGGGGTGATTCACGTCCGAAAACGGCTACTCTGAGCCTCGTAGTCCCGCATAATGGCGTTATGGGAATCGATCCGGACGCCTGCTATCGCGCGGTGCGGACGCGCGACGCGCGCTTCGACGGGCGGTTCTTCACGGGCGTCACCAGCACGGGAATCTACTGCCGTCCGATCTGTCCGGCGCCGGCGCCGAAGCGCGAGCATTGCCGGTTCTTCCTGTGCGCCGCGGCGGCGCAAGAGGCGGGCTTCCGGCCCTGCCTGCGCTGCCGTCCCGAGATCTCGCCCGAGCTGCCGGCCTGGACCGGCACTTCGGCGACCGTCTCACGCGCCCTGCGGCTGATCTCGGAGGGTGCGCTGGATGAAGCGCCGGTCGGAGACCTGGCCTCCCGTCTGGGGATCGGCGAGCGCCACCTGCGCCGCCTGTTCGACGAGCGGCTGGGGGCCTCGCCCATCGCCGTGGCCGGCACGCGCCGCCTGCTGTTCGCCAAGAGACTCCTGGCTGAAACCTCTCTGCCCGTTGCCGGCGTCGCCTGCGCGGCCGGGTTCTCGAGCCTGCGCCGCTTCCACCATGCCGTGCGGACGGCGTTCCAGCAAACGCCGCGGGTACTGCGCGGAAAGCGCGCCCTTGCGCCCGCCGGCGATTTGGTCCTGACGCTGCCCTACCAGCCGCCCTACAACTGGGCCGCGCTGGTGCGCTTTCTCGCGCCGCGAGCGATGCCGGGCGTCGAGGAGGTCACGCCGGAGTGCTACCGGCGGACACTGCCCGAAGGCTCGGTCGAGGTTCGCCCGGATCCCCAGGCCCACCGCCTGACGGCGAAGTTCGAGCTGGCCACCCTCGGCGATTTGGGGCGGCTGGCCACGCGGCTGCGGCGTCTGTTCGACACTGGCGCGCCGATCCAAGATATCGAATCGCACCTGGCCAAAGACCCCCGCCTGGCGAAGACCGTGCAGGCGCAATCGGGCCTGCGCGTGCCGGGCGCCTGGGACTCGTTCGAATTGGCCGTACGCGCGATTCTGGGCCAGCAAGTCACGGTCAAGGGGGCAACCACCCTCGCCGGCCGGCTGGTCGAAAGGTTCGGAGAAAGGCGGGCGCAAGGCTGGCTGTTCCCCGCCGCCCAAACCCTGGCCCGCGCCGATCTGGCCGGCGTTGGGCTGCCGCGCGCCCGGGCCGGGGCGCTCAACGCCGCCGCGCGAGCCTTTGCCGCCTCGCGCCCTCCGGAAACGATCGAAGACCTCCGCGCGCTGCCCGGCGTGGGCGACTGGACGGCGCAGTACATCGCTATGCGGGCTTTCAACGAGCCGGACGCATTCCCCGCCTCCGACCTGGGCCTGATCCGCGCGGCCGGGAGGGACGTTGCGCGGCAAGCCGAAGCCTGGCGGCCGTGGCGAGCTTACGCGGCCCTGCACCTGTGGATGGAGCAAAGTCATGACTGAGCTGCACTACGACGACTTCACCTCGCCAATCGGCACGATTTTGATCGTGTGCCGCGAGGATGCGCTCTGCGGGCTGGATTACGGCGACTATTCGACGCGCATGCACGAACTGATCCACTCGCGCTTCGGCGAAGTAGTGCTCACGCGCAGGAACGACTCCAACGGGTATAGCGGCCTACTCCAGGCGTACTTCGGCGGCGACTTCGGCGCGCTGGAAGCGATTCGGCTGGACGAAAGAGGCACGCCATTTCAGTGCCGGGTCTGGAAGGCGCTGCGCTCGATTCCACCCGGGAAGACGGCCTCCTACGGCGAGATCGCCGCGCGGCTCGGCGCGCCCGCGGCCGCCCGCGCCGTGGGGCTGGCGAACTCGCACAACCCGGTGGCGATCGTGACGCCGTGCCACCGCGTGATCGGCTCCAACGGAAGCTTGACCGGCTATGCCGGCGGCCTGGGTCGCAAACTCTGGCTGCTGCGGCACGAGGGCGCGCTGCCCGCACGATCGGTCCGCGCCCGCAGCAGAAAACCCTCGATGGTAGTCACGTAGAGCGTGGAGAGGTCTTCTCCGCCGAAGGCGCAGTTGGTCGGACGGCGGCAGGGGACGGCGTGCGTTTCGAGCACCTCGCCGGAGGGAGAGAAGACGTAAATCAATGGGCCGGGCCCGCCCAGTTCCCAGCCCGCGGTGGCAACGATGTTGCCCTCGGCGTCCAGGCGCATACCGTCGATGCCGCGGTGCGAGCCGAAGTCGTGGAGGATCACGGGCGCGCCCAGGCTGAGATCCGCTTGCACCGGGTAGGCGCGCAACTGGCGCGCTTCCTCGGGCCCGCGTCCGCTCTGCGCCACATAGAGCGTGCGGCCATCCAACGAGAAGAGCAGGCCGTTGGGGCGCGTGGTGTCGAAGGTGACGCGCACGATGCGGTAGCTATCGTCCGGCCGCGGGTCCAGGCGGTAGACCGAGTCGTGGTCCAACTCCTTGTGGGCGCGGTCGAAGCTCCACGGGCCGGCCGCGCCTTCATAGAAGGGATCGGTGAACCAGATGCGTCCTTGTGCGCCGGCCACCAGGTCGTTGGGGATGTTGAGCCGCCGGCCTTCGAAGCGGTCGGCCAGAACCGTTGTGCCGCCGTCGGGGTTGTAGCGCACCACGCGCCGCGCGTCGGCCGTCGCGCCGCCTTCGCACGCGAAGAGCCGGCCGTGGTCGTCGAACGTGAGACCGTTGGCGCAGTTGGTGTTCTCGCGCCAGACGGTGCATGCGGAGGTGGCCGGATCGTAGCGCAGGATGCGGCTCTGCTGAATGCGTGTAAACAGCAGGCCCGATCCGTCCCAGGCGGGGCCCTCGGTCACTCCGCCGCAGGCGGGATCCAGCACTTCGAAGTCCCAGGTCTTCATTTCACTCCTCAGCATGACAGAGTTGCATTCTTTCGTGCGCCGTCATAGCATCGAACACATGCTCATCCGAATCTCGCTCTTAGCCCTCGTCATGGCCGGCGGAGGACTGGCGGCGGAGGATCGCAAGGTGGACGCCACCTTCCTTCGCAAGAACCTGGCCGATGTAAAGCCGCAGCAATCCGACGTGACGACCGCGACCTGCCGATACAAGCCCGTCTTCGGCGCGGGCGACGCCGACGCCCGCCTGCTGCGCGGCGTGGCGCGTTTCGGCGAAATGATCGTCGACGCGGGCGGCGCCAGCGCGCCGGTCGGTTACCCGGCCGAGGAGCAGGTCTACTACGTGCTCGACGGCACCGGCACGGTGAGTCATAACGACCAGCAGGCGCCGGTGAAGAAGAACGATTTCATGTATTTCGCGCCGGGCGTGAAGCACGGCGCCGCGGGCGGGCCGCTGCGCGTGCTGGTGATGGGGTTCAAGATCCCTCCGGGCACGCAGGTGAAGGTCCCCGAGAAACTGCCCATCGCCAATATCGACGAGGTGAAGAAACAGGTGGTGGGCAATCATCCGCCGACGACGCTGTATCAACTGCTGATCGGCGACACCACCAGCACGCGCGACCGTCTGGCCGTGGCGCACATCCTGACCAGCCTGTTCATCATGGAGTTCGACGCCGGCGGCACGAACTTCCCCCACCATCACGAGCGCGAGGAAGAGATTTACATCGTCCTCGACGGGCACGGGGACATGGTGGCCGGCGGCGGCATGGACGGCATCGAAGGCCGCTTCCCGGCCAAGCCGGGCGACGCCTACTTCTTCCGCCTGAACACGACGGTGGGCTTCTACGCCGCCAACAAGCCCGGCGAGCCCAAGTCGCACATCCTGGCGCTCCGCTCCCTCTTCCCCTTCGGGCGCATGCGCTAATCCCGCGCCGATCGCCGCCGCCGGCGCTCGGCGGCGCGGACGCGGCGTTCGTCCATCCCGAAATAGTGGGCCACCTCGTGCCATACTGTTTCTTCGACCAGTTGTTCGAGATGGACCGGACCGCGGGCGATGCGCTCGTGGGTAGCCTGGTAGATGGTGATGCGATCCGGCATCTGGAATCCCTCGCTCATGACGCTGCGCGTGGTGAGGGGACGGCCTTCGTAGAGACCGAGCAGGTTGGGCCGGGGCGGCTCCTGCTCGACGACGAAGACGACGTTGTGCAGACGGCGGCGAAAGCGCGGAGGGATCCTTCGCACCGCCTTTTCCACCAGCTTGTCGAAGTCGGCCGGGCGCATCGGGCACCCTCATTGTAACGGGATCGGAGTATGACGAAACGGATCGTGGTAGCCATCGACGGCCCGGGCGGCGCCGGCAAGAGCACCCTGGCGCGGCGGGTGGCGGAAAAGCTCGGCTGCGTTTACATCGATACCGGGGCCATGTACCGCGCCGTGGCGCTGTGGGCGGCGCGGCTGAACATCGACCTGGCGGATATGCCGCGCCTGGAACAGCTCGCCGAAGCGGCCGAGATCCGCTTCGAGGCCGGCAGCTCGCGCGTGCTGCTGAACGGCGAAGACGTCACCGAGGCCGTCCGCGCGCCGGAGATGTCGCAGGCGGCGTCCCGGATCTCGGCCCTGCGCGGAGTGAGGCGGGCGCTGGTGGAAAAGCAGCGCGCCATGGGCGCCCAATCCTCGGTGGTCATGGAGGGACGCGACATCGGGACGGTGGTATTTCCGGATGCCACGGTGAAAATCTACCTGGACGCCGACCCGCGCGTGCGCGCCGAGCGCCGGGTGCTCGAAATGCGCTTGAAAGGAGTGGCGGCCGACGCCGGGGAGGTGGCTAGCGAGTTGCGCGACCGCGACGCGCGCGACACCGGGCGCGCGGATTCACCGCTCCGCCAGGCGCCCGACGCGGTCTACCTGGACTCGACGCCGCTCAGCCCGGAGGAAGTGGAACGGGCAATCCTGAAAATCGTTCGCGATCGCACCTCGAACGGAAAGGAAATCTCGCAGTGAACGACCTATTGGTGATGAAGTTCGGCGGCACCAGCATGGGTTCGGCCGGCTGCATTCAGGCCGCGGCCCGGATCATCGCCCAAGGGCGGGAGCGGCGCCCGGTGGTGGCCGTCGTGTCGGCGATGTCCAAGATCACCGACCTGCTGCTGGATTCGCTGCGCCGCGCCGAAGGCGGAGACGGCCCGGGCCTGGAGGCCAACCTTCAGAAGCTCCAGGACCGCCACACACTCACCTGCCGGGAACTGCTGCCGCCCGAGAAGCAGGAGGCGGCCTTGCAGGCGGTCCACAACCTGGTGGCCGAATTCCAGCGCATCGCCAACGGCGTGCTCATGCTGGGCGAGCGGCCGCCGCGCTCGGTGGACGAGGCCATCGCTATCGGCGAGCGGCTTTCGGCCCTGCTGATGGCCGCTTGCCTGGAATCGCAGGGCATCCGGGCGGTGGCCGTCAACGGCGCCGAGGTGATCGTTACCGACGCCGTGTTCGGCAGCGCCAGCCCGTTGATGGAGCCGACTCGCGACAAGGCCCGCCAGAACCTGCTGCCCTGGCTGGAGGGCGGCGTCATCCCCGTCGTCACCGGCTTCAACGGCGCCACCGTTGACGGCCGGCCGACCACGCTGGGCCGCGGCGGGTCGGACTTCTCGGCCTCCATTCTGGCCGCGGCGCTGGACGCCGCCGAACTGTGGATCTGGACCGACGTGGACGGCATCATGACCGCCGACCCGCGCCTGGCGCCGGACGCCGCGGTGCTGGACGAAGTGACCTACGGGGAAGCGGCCGAACTGGCCTACCGCGGCGCCAAGGTGCTGCACCCGAGGACGCTGGCTCCGCTGGTGGAAAAGCAGATCCCGGTGTGGAGCAAGAACAGCTTCGCGCCCGGCAAGCCGGGCACCAAGATCGTCCCCCGGCTGGCGGCGGAAGAGCACGGGCCGCGGGCCGTCACGTCGATGACCAACGTGGCGCTCGTCTCACTGGAGCCGGCCAGCGCCGTTCTCAGCGGCACCAAGGCCATGGCGCGCGCGCTGGAGGCGCTGTCGGCTGCCAACGCCGAAGTGCTGGCGCTGTCCAGTTCCAGCTACCGGCAGAGTTTCTGTTTCCTGGTCCGCAAGGACGAACTGGCGGCGGTGCTGGAGTGCCTGGAGGCGACCCTCTCGCTGGAACTGGCGCACGGCTACCTGAAACCGATCCAGGTGGACGAAAACGTGGGCCTGCTGAGCGTGGTGGGGGAAGGGATGAAGGGCACTCCCGGCCTGGCCGGCCGCATCTTCACCGCCATCTCGCGCGAGAACGTGAACATCATCTCGATCGCGCAAGGATCCAGTGAGCTGACCATTTCGATCGTCGTGCGGCGAGAGGGTTTGGAAAAGGCGGTTCGGGCGGTCCACTCGGAGTGCCGCATCGCCGAACAGGCTCGGGTGCGAAAACAGGGCGAACGTGGGTGAGCGAAATCGCGCAATTGGGGAATAGCGCCCAGATATTCAGAGCGGTTAATCTCTAAATATGGTGTTTTTCAACACGTTCGGTTTGGCACGTCATATGCACTGGAATAGACAACAACAATAAGTCGTAATGACTTATAGCATCCCCCGGCGACGGGGCCCAGCCCGTCGCCAGCCCCTCTGAGTGAGGCCCCGGGGAACCCAGACCCCGGGGCTTCTTCTTTTCAAGGCTGCTCGGAATCGGATGCCGAACCACGACCGTCAGGGAGTGGTCTACACTGAGATTTGACCCGCCCATTCGTGATACTCGCACTCGTTCCGGCGTTGCTGGGGCCGGCATTGGCCGCCGAGCAGGGCCAGTTGGACGCCAGTCTTTCGCTGTTCAGCGTGCTGGCCGCGATCCACGTGGGGGGCTATGACGCGGACCTCGACTCCCCCGCCAATCACCCTCTGCGGCAGGCTCTGCGCAAGCATTTCGAAAGCCGGCCGCCGGCTGTGGCGGGCGATCTAAGGCGCTTCTTTCGGGACCACCGGCAGGCCAATCCCACGGCGGAACTGAGCCAGTACATCTCGTTTGCCCTGGCGGTGGACGGCCCTCCGGACTTCAAGTACCGCTTCAAGAACTACCTGTTGCCGCCTGATGTGCAACGGTTAGACGGGTTCGAAAAGCTGATGGTGCAATTCCACAAGGAAGCCGAAATCGATGCGTTGTGGCAGCAGGTGCAACCGGCCTTCGAGCAGGCCATCGCGCGTTACCACGAACCGGTGACGCGGGCGGTGACCGAGGTCAACGCTTACCTGCGCTACGTCGCCAGCGGCGCGCTGGGGAGGCGGTTCCAGATCTATGTGGACCTGCTCGGAGCCCCGAACAACATTCAGAGCCGCAGTTACGCGGACGACTATTTCGTCGTGGTCACACCCTCGCCGGAGCCGCAGGTGGACGATATCCGGTACTTCTACCTGCACTATCTGGTGGATCCCATGGTCGCCCGGCAGTCGGAGGCGCTCATGAAGCGCAAGGCGCTGGCCGATTACGCCATCGCCGCCCCGGCCCTGGAAGAGCACTATAAATCGGATTTCGTGTTGCAGGCGTCGACTTCCCTGATTCACGCCATCGAGGCGCGCCTGGCGCATCCGAGCCGGCGGCAGGCCATGGTCGGCCAGGCGCTCAAACAGGGCTTCATCCTCACCCCGCATTTCGCCGAACAGCTCCCGGCCTACGAGAAGCAGGAGCGGGCGATGCGCTATTTCGTGCTCGACATGATCGAAGCGATCAGCCTGAAGCGCGAGGAGCAGCGGCTGGAGAACTTCGAGTTTGCCCCTTCCAGGGCGGTGCGCAAGGCCAAGGTGGTCGCGCCTCAGGAGAAGGCAGCCGAACCGGTCGGAGTGTACAAAACCCTCGACGAGGCCGAGAGGTTGTACAGCGCGCGGGAACTGCCCCGAGCGAAAGAAGCGTTCTTGCGGGGGCTGAAAGAGACCGGCGAGAAACGGCTGCACGCAAAGTCGTATTATGGTTTAGCACGGATCGCCGCGCTCGAAAAGGACCCGGAGTTGGCGGAACGGTTATTCCACAAGACCCTGGAGTGCGATCCCGACGGCTACACCAAGGCTTGGACGCGCGTCTATCTCGGCCGGCTGTCGGAAGCCGCGGGCGAGCGAGACCGGGCGGCCGGGCATTACCGGGCCGCGCTGGCCGTGGAGGGTGGCTCTGTCGCCGCGCGGCAGGGCGCCGAAAAAGGATTGGCTGGAGTAACCAAAAAATAAGGAGTCATTCATGAAGATGGGAGTTTTCGGGAAAGCGCTCGCGGGTCTGGCCTGCGCGACGGCGCTGCTGTTCGGGCAGGAGGCCCCGGTGGCCAAGCAGCCCAAGCCGAAGTCGCAGAAAGAAGCCGAGGCGGTAATGGCGGTTTTCAACGCTCAGGATCCCGACGCGCGGATCGCGGCCGCCAAGGATTTGGAAACCAAGTTCGCCGACACGGAGTTCAAGTCGCTGGCCCGGTTGATGGTCGCGCTGAGCTACCAGCAGAAGAACGATCCGGACAACATGATCATCGCGGCCGAGCGGACGCTGGAAGCGGACGCGAATAACTACCAGGCCATGCTGATGATCGCCGAGGCGCTGGCGCAGCGCACGCGCGAGAACGATTTGGACAAGGAAGAGAAGCTGGCCCGCAGCGAAAAGATGTCCAATGGAGCCATCGCGTCGATCAACGCCGCCGCCAAGCCGCGGCCCGATATCACCGACGAGCAGTGGACCGGCGCCAAGAAGGACTTCGCCGCGCAGGCGCACCAGGCGCTCGGCATGGCGGCCATGGTGCGCAAGAAGTACGATGTCGCCGTCGCCGAGTTCAAGACCGCCGTCGAGGGCGCCACGCAGCCCGACCCGGCGACCATGGTTCGGCTGGGCGCGGTCTACAACCTGGCCGGCAAGCCGGACGAAGCCATCGCGATGCTGGACAAGGTGATGGCAGTCGCGGACCTGCACCCCACCATCCGGCAGTTCGCGCAGGCCGAGAAAGTGCGCGCCACCCAGGCCAAGGGCGGCGCCAAGCCCGCCGCGCCGGCCAGCGCCCCGGCGCAGGTCGAAGTCAAGAAGTAGCCCCGCGAGGGCGCACCATGCAAACGGACCCGGCAGTCCTGGAGGCTGCTCTCGGCCACGCGTTCCAGGACCGCGACCTGTTGCAGCGCGCCCTCACTCATAAGTCGCGCGCCTTCGAGCAGGCGGCCGGCCCGGGCGACAACGAGTTGCTGGAGTTTCTGGGCGACTCCGTTCTGGGCTTCCTGGTCAGCGAGGCGCTGGTCCATCTTCACCCCCATTTTCACGAAGGACGGCTCTCGAAGCTGAAGGCCCACCTGGTGAGCGCCGCGCACCTCTACCAGGTCGCGCGGGAGTTAGGTCTGGGGGACCATTTGCTGCTCGGCCGCGGCGAGGAGGCGAGCGGCGGAAGATCCAAGCGGACTCTGCTGTCCAATGCCGTGGAAGCCTTGATCGCCGCCGTGTACCTGGACGGCGGCCTGGCGGCGGCGCGCGAATTCGTCTCGCGCCATATCCTCCGCGCCCTGGCGGAACTGGAAGCCCTGCCGGACTCCAGCGGGCACGACTACAAGAGCGCGCTCCAGGAGACGGCCCAAACCCTGAAGCTGCCCGCGCCGCGCTACCTCATCGTGCAAGAACACGGACCCGAGCACTCCAAGGTTTTCACCGTCGAAGTGCGCGTGGGCAAGGATTGGTCGGCGCAGTCCGACGGCGGCTCCAAGAAGAGCGCGGCACAGAAGGCGGCGCAGCAGTTACTGGAGCGCTTGCAGGCTAATCTTCGTCCTGTTGCGCCGCCAGGCGCGTGACCACGCCCATGTCTTCCAGCGTGGTGACGTCGCCCAAGACCGAGTGCGTGCTGACGATCTCGCGCAGGAGACGGCGCATGATCTTGCCGCTGCGGGTCTTGGGCAGCGCCTCGGCGAAGCGGATCTCGTCGGGGCGGGCGAAGCTTCCGATCTCGTGCGCCACCCACTGCCGCAGATCCCGCGCCAGTTTGGCGTGATCCCAGTTGCCGGACTTGAGCGTTACGAAGGCGCACACCGCCTGGCCGGTGATCTCGTGCGGCTTGCCCACCACCGCCGCTTCCGCCACCGACGGATGCCGCACCAGGGCCGATTCCACTTCCATGGTGCTCAGCCGGTGGCCGCTGACATTCATGACGTCGTCGACGCGCCCCAGCACCCAGACATAGCCATCGGCGTCGCGCCGCGCGGCGTCGCCGGTGAAGTAGACCCCAGGCACGCGGCTCCAGTACTGATCCTTGAAGCGCTGCGGATCGCCCCAGATGGTGCGCAGCATGCTTGGCCAGGGCCGGCGGACAATGAGGAAGCCCTCCTCCTCTGGGCCTACGGACTTGCCTTCGAAGTCCACGACGTCCACGAGCACGCCGGGCAGGGGCAGCGTGGCCGAGCCGGGTTTCAGCGGCACCGCGCCGGGCATGGGCGCGATCATGATCGCTCCGGTTTCGGTCTGCCACCAGGTGTCCACAATCGGGCAGCGATCCTTGCCGATCACCTTGTGATACCACTCCCATGCGGCCGGATTGATGGGCTCACCCACAGAGCCGAGCAGGCGCAGGCTTGAGAGGTCG
>JACQZT010000093.1 GCA_016213755.1 Acidobacteriota bacterium
AATGAGCCGGCCTTCGAGATAGACCGAAGGCGGCAGCACGGAAACCGAAAGCGGCTGCGCGGGCGCCGTCGCGCCGTCGGCGACCGGAGGCTGTACCGCCCCTTGCCCGGTGCCGAAGATCTGGATCACCCGGCCGCGGCGCGCCGGATTTACGGCTGAATTGACCCGGCCGTCCTCATTCAGCACGCCGAACAGCCCCGGCGCGGCGGGGACCACCGTCAGCGGCGCGCGCGCCACGCGCTGCCTGGCCACCTTGGCCTCGAGCAATGGCTGGCCCGGCGCCTGGCGGGCCGGCACCTGGAAGTCGATCCGCGCCGGGGACGCACGCAGCACGGGCGCCGGCACGCCCGCCAGACCCCCGGCCGCGTTGACGGCGGCTGCATCGGCGGCCGGCTCCATGATCCAGACTTCGCCGCCGGCGGGAAGCCGGCTGCGATCCAGAGAGACCGTCGAGGGCTTGTACATCACCGGTTCGAACGGCTCGGCGACATCCGGCAGCACCACCAGTTGCGCTGAGCCGCCCAGCGCCGTCCTATAGTGCATCAGCACGGCGACTTGCGGCTTCAACTGAGCGACGAATCGCGCGGCGCGCGCGGCATCGATCGTGTAGAAGCCGCCGGCGGGCATGAACATGACGTCGATATTGCGCAACTCCGCAGCCTGCGCCTCGGAGATCTCGTCTTCGCCATAATCGCCCAGGTGCGCGAAACGGATGCCCGACTGGGTCCACGCGACGATGGCGTTGGCGCCGCGCAGCGCGCCTTTCTGGTTGTCGTGGAAGCCCGGGACCAGCGTGAAGGTCATGCCCGCGGCGGTCGTCCGGCTGAGCCCGGTGATGGAGCGGCCATCCACCAGGGCGAACTCGCCGCTGACACCGGCGGTGAAGTTGTGGTCGCTGTGGTTATGGGAAACGGTGACCACATCCGCCGTGATTCGCGGCAGCGGGTAGCCGGTGGAGGCGGCCGGCGGGTCGGTGACCACGACGGGTCCGCCTTCGGTCCGCACGACGTAACACGACTGCCCGATCCAGGTAAACTGAACGGTTTGCGCGGCCGCGGGAATCGAGATTCCCAGCCAAACGGCCAGGCTTCGCAGCAACACGTGGTCCCCCTTTGGGAACCAGTCTACCCCAGCAGACAATTCGGTGACAGGCTACTCTTTCCCCAATTCTGAGCCCCCCGATCCGGCCGGAGGGACTTGTTGCGTTCGCCGATCGCTGCATCAGCCGGTCCGGCAGACTCCGGCCCAGCACTCGGAATCCCGCGGTTTTCCCTGCCCGATCGGAAAACCCGGCTAAGATCAGGCGGTCCGAAATTGGGGAAAGAGTAGCCTGTCACCGAATTAGAGGGGGCGGGACCAGAGGTTGCGGAAGCGGATTTCGGTCACCGGGGCGCCCTTGAAGCCGGAGTGGTCTTGCAGCAGCAGCGGTCCGGGCTGGCACATCTCTTCCCGAGTCTTGAGCCCGGCGTGGTCCTGGACCAGCACGCCGTTCAAAAACAGCGTGACGGTCCCCTCCTCCCGCACCGCGCCCTGGCTGTCGCAGACCGGCGCGTGATAGACGATGTCGCAGGTCTGCCACTCGCCCGGTTTGCGCGAGGCGTTGACCAGGGGCGGGTGCTGGTTGTAGATGGCGCCCACCACACCCAGGGCATAGGTCGGGTTGTTGTAGCCGTCCAGGATCTGGATCTCGGTGGCGCCGCCCAGGTAGACCCCGCTGTTGCCCTTGAGTTGCCCTTTGTGTTGCGGCATGTCGGGCACTTTGAACTCCAGGTGGATCTGCGCGCTGCCGAATTTCCGCTCGGTGTAGGCGCTGCCCGTGTAGGTCACGCACAGCATCTCGCCGTTTTCCACCTTCCACCGCGACGGGCCGCCGGCGGTCGAGAGCCAGCCGCTCATGTCCTTGCCGTTGAATAGCACGACGGCGTCGGAGGGCGGCGCGTCTCCCTGGCCGGGCGTGACCACCCGGGGGGCGGCGTCCTCCTGGCACAAAGCGGCGGCCGGCAGCAGGACGGCCGCCATCGTCAGTCTGCTCAGAACCATCTCAAGCCTCCAGTCGTTTCAGTGTTCGCCGCAGCAGAGTCAGCACAATCAGGCAGGCCAGCGGGTGCATCAGGCCCGCGGCGATGAAGATCGGTTTATAAGAGAAGTTTTGCACGATAAAGCCGGTGACGTAGTTGGCCAGCACGCCACCCACGGCGCCGCCCATGCCGGAAAGGCCGGTCGCCGTCCCCACGCGCGGCCCCGGAAACAGATCCGTCGGCAGGGTCAGCAGGTTCGAAATCCACAGGGCGTGAGCGAAGACGACCACCGAGGTAAGGCCGATGGCCATCCAGGCTTGGGAGACGAACGGCGCCAGGATGGAAATGGGCGTCAGCACGGCGGCCATGAGGAGCACTCTCCGCCGGGCGCGCGGCAGCGACAGGCCCCGGCGCATGAAGTAGCCCGAAACCCAGCCGCCGAACAGGTAGCCGACGTCCCCGAAAATGAACGGCACCCAGGCGTACTTGCCGATCATGGCGAGATCGAACTGGCGCTCTTTCTTGAGGTACTCGGGCAGCCAGAAAATGATGAAGTAGATCACCGGATCGGAGAAGAAGCGAGCCAGGATCAGCGTGTAGCACTCCCGCATGCGCAGCACGCGCAGCCACTCGCCGCGGGGCGCGCGCGCGGGCAGGGTTTCCTCGGGCGGCCGCACCTTGCCCTTCAGAAAGTCCCATTCCCGGCCGGTGAGAAACCGGCTCTTGTGCGGCGGCTGATACAGCAGCAGCCAGAAGACCAGCCAGATCAGGCCCAGCGAGCCGGTGAGGAGAAAAGCCGACCGCCAGCCGAAATGCAGGGTCAGGAAAACCACCATGGGCGGCGCCAGCACTGAGCCCAGCGACGACCCGGCGTTGAAGATGCCCACGCCCAGCGCGCGCTGCTCGGGCGGAAACCACTCCGTGACGGCCTTAGCCGCGGCCGGGAAGTTGCCGGGCTCGCCCAGCCCGAGCAGAAAGCGCCAGAAGATCAGCGACCGCTTGCCGCGCGCCAGCGCGTGGCCCATGGCGGCCAGCGACCAGACGGAAACGAACAACGCGAAGGATTTTCGGGTTCCCAGCCGGTCGGCAATGGGCCCGCTGGCGGCGTACATGATGGCGTAGGCCACCATGAACCAGGCCAGGATCTGCCCGTAGTCCCGCTCGCTCAGGTGCAGTTCCTGCCGCAGGACCGGCGATACGACCGCGATCATGAGCCGGTCGACGTAGTTGATCATGGTCGCCAGCAACAGCAGGATGGCGATCACGTACCGGAACCGGGGGATTCGTATGCGCGGCATGACGGCGCGCCGTCACGCCGGGACGACGCGCTCCTTAGCCTGGTCCCACTTCATGTATTTGCGCCGGCGGTAGGATTCCAGCCCCACTTCCACCGCCACCACGCCGTAGTAGCCCAGCATGCAGTCGCACTTCAGCGGCTCGTTCTTGCGGATGGCCGCGTGCAGGTTGCGGTGGTGCAGCCGGATGTCCTCGGCGCCTTTCTTGACGTAGACGATCTCCTGGATCTCTTTCGCGTAGCCCCGCTGCGGCCGGATGGTGAAGCCGGTGCGGGTGAACTCCAGCGTGGCTTTGTGCCCGCGCAGAACATGGTTCACGGGCGTGTCGCTGGCCATCGAGGAGATCAGGATTACGGTCGGCCCGCCGGGGTAGTCCAGCAGGTAGTTCGTCGTATCCGGGATTTCGTTCTTGCTCCCGGTGAACTCAAAGGTGCCGCCCGTGGCCACGCCCTTTTCCGGAAAGGTCAGCCCGAGCGCCTTGATGATGCGCGTGACGCGGTGCACGAACAGATCGGTGGCGATGCCGCCCGAGTAGTCCCAATAGCAGCGCCAGCGGAAATAGCGGTAGGGGTCCCAGGCGCGCTTGGGCGCGGGGCCGAGCCAGGCCTTCCAGTCCAGGTTCACGCCCGGCTTGGCGTCGGGGTCGATCGGATAATCGAAGAAGTCGCCGGTGTAATGGTTGCGGGAGTAGTCGATCTGCGCGATCACCACCTTGCCCAGCGTGCCGTCCCGAAAGTACTTGTTGGCCTCTTCGTAGGATTCGTCCGACATGCCCTGCACGCCCACCTGCAGCTTGAGGCCCTTGGACTGCTTGACCTTGGCCACCACCTTCTTGGCCTCCTCCACCCGGTGCGTCATGGGCTTTTCGCAGTAGACGTGCTTGCCGGCGTCGAGAGCGTCCAGGCTCATCTGCGCGTGCCAGTGCTCGGGCGTGGCGATGAGAACGTAGTCGATATCCTTGTTCTCGAGCAGCTTGCGGTAATCCTTGACGATCTTGCCGCCGGTGACCTCGGCCGCCTTCTGGGCGCGTTTGTCGTAGATGTCGCAGACGGCGACTAGCTCCAGGTTGTCGGTGTCCTTCATGCGCACCAGTTGCTGCATGTGGCCGGAGGCCATGCCGCCGCAGCCGATGACGCCGATGCGCAGGCGCTCGTTGGCGCCCCGGATCTGCGAATAAGCGCGGGCGGTGGAAACCGCCGCCGTCGCCGCGCCGATGAATTCTCTGCGAGTTACGGGTTCCATAAGAAGACTCGATTTTAGCACTGCCGGTCCCGCTACACTGGAAGGAGCATGCCCCGCATCTACCTGTGCTTTCTGTGGCACATGCACCAGCCGTTCTACAAGGACCTGCTTTCGGGCGAGTACCGGCTGCCCTGGACGCGCATGCATGCGCTCAAGGATTACTACGGCATGGTGCGCGTGCTGAAGGACTTCCCGCAAGTGCGGCAGACCTTCAACCTGGTGCCGTCCTTGGTCGTGCAACTCGAGGAGTACGCCGCCGGGCGGGCCGCGGACCCGTTTCTGCGCTGCGCGCTCAAACCCGCCGAGAGCCTCAGCGAGGGGGAGCAGAGCTTCATCTTGCGCTACTTTTTCCAGGCCAACCCGGCGCGGCTGATCTATCGTTACCCGCGCTACGCCGAACTGTACGAAGCCTGGTGCGCGGCGGACCGGAAGGTGGCCCGCGCGCGGCGCTTCTTCGATGCGCGCGCCATGCGGGACTTGCAGGTGCTGTCGCAGTTGTCGTGGGTGGACGAGGAGTTTCAGGACGACCCCGATGTGCGCGCCCTGGCCGAAAAGCAGCGCGATTATTCGCTCGGCGACCAGGCGGCCATGGGCCGCATCCAGGCCCGGATTCTGGGCGCCGTGCTGCAAGTCTACGCCGAGTTTGCCGCCAGCGGCCAGATCGAAATCTCCACTACGCCCTTCTATCACCCCATTCTGCCGCTGCTGTGCGACACCGAGATCGCCGGGGTTTCGCATCCCTACGTGCCGCTGCCCGGCCGCTTCCGCTACCCGCGGGACGCGCGGCGGCAACTGGAAAGCTCGCGCGCCTTCATGCGCAAGAAGTTCGGCGCCGCGCCGGAGGGCTTGTGGCCGTCCGAGGGCTCGGTATCCGACGAAGCGCTGGCGCTGGCCGCAGAGGCCGGTTTCCGCTGGGCGGCCACCGACAACGGCGTCCTCAGCCGCACCCTCGGCCACGCCGCGGGTGTCGCCGAGACGTACCGCCCCTACGTGTGGCGGCAGGGCGACCGCGAAATCAAGCTTCTTTTCCGCGACCACTACCTGAGCGACCTGATCGGCTTTGTGTACTCGCGCATGGGCGCCGGGGAGTCCGCCGCCCACTTTCTGGACCGCGTCCGCGAAAACACGCGCGGCATTCTGGCCGAAGGCCGCGATGCGCTGGTGCCGGTCATTCTGGACGGCGAGAACGCCTGGGAACATTCCGAGTTGAACGGGCGCCCGTTTCTGCGCGAGCTCTACCGGCGCATCTCCGGCGACGCGCAGATGGAGGCGCTCACCGTCGCCGAGGCTCTCGGCCGGATCGAGTCCCAGCCCCTGGGCCACGTTTTCCCGGGTTCCTGGATCAACGCGAACTTCGACGTGTGGATCGGCGCCGAAGAAGATAACCGCGCCTGGGAGGCCCTTTTGCTGGCGCGCGACACATACGAGCGGGCGATCCAGGCGCCTGGGCAGACCATCGCCGAGGAGAACCGCCAGTTGGCTTACGAAGAGCTGCTCATCGCCGAGGGCAGCGACTGGTGCTGGTGGTACGGCCCCGAGCACGATTCGGAGAACCGCCCCGAGTTCGACAAGCTCTTTCGCGACCACCTGGCGAACGTGTACCAGCTCCTCGGCTTGGCGCCTCCCGAGGACCTGTCGCGGCCCATCCTGCGCGTGACGGTGAAGGAGTTCCACGAGCAGCCGACGGGTCCGATCCGGCCGGTCATCGACGGCCAGGTCACTTCCTACTTCGAGTGGCTGGGCGCCGGCTCCTACCGCGTCGACCAGCGCTCCGGCGCGATGCACGGGCGGCGCCACCTGGTCCGCGCGCTGCACTACGGCTGCGACGGGGCGAGCCTGTTCCTCCGTGTCGATTTCGAGGACGAAGCCGTTTCGACGCTGGCGGGGATCAGCGTCCGGGTGCGGGTGGAACCCGCCGGCGGCGCACGTCCGGCCAGCGACGTCACCGTCAATGTACATGGCCGTTCGGCGAACGTGGCGGAAGCGCGCTTCGGTGCGCCCGAGCATGCGGGATCGGCCGCTGAGGCGGCTTTTGAAGCCGTGCTCGAAGTGCGCCTTTCGCTGGCGGCGCTGGGAGTGACGCCCAACCACTCCCTGGGCTTTCAAATCTCCCTGTGGCGCGACGGACTGCCCATGGACGCCCTGCCGCAGCAGGGGCTGATCAAGGTCTCCACCACCGAACCGTCGGACTGGCCGGTGTAGGGGTTCGACATGCCCGGTCCTACCGCCGGCCGGAATACTTGTTGAGCAAAGCGAGCAACGGCGCCGCCGCCTTGGGCGGTTGCACGGCTTTGCTCACCAGGTTCTTGTTCTCGTAGGCGTGGCCGTAGAGGTCTTTGTTGGCCGGGGCATCCTGGCGCAGCGTCGCTCCCTGCAGCGAGATGCCCGCGAAGACGCCGCGCGAACGCGACCAGGTGAGGATTTCGGCGCGCAGGTAGGCGTCCGTCTCGGCCGAAGCGGTGCGGCCCACCGGCCCGGCGGCGACGCTGGCGTCTCCGCCCAGGGTGAACTTGCTCGACAGCAGCCGCTTGGCGCCGCGCTCGTTCATCACCAGCATGATCACATCGGTTTCCGAGCCGCCGATCTGGAAGCCGAAGCTCCCGCCCTCGACGCGCACCGAACCCGGCGCCGACCAGCCCACGTTGCCCGTGCGGCAGGTGATGAAGCCGCGGCCGTACTTGGCGCCGAAGATGAACGCGCCCTTCTTAAGGCCCGGCACGATCACCGCGCAGTGGGCCTTGTTCAGCAAGTCCTGCGGGATGCTGTTGTCCGGCGTGGCCATGATCTCCTGGAATACCTCGGCCGCCTCGCCAAGCCTCTTCTCGTGGTCCGACTGCGCCGCCAACAGGCCGGCGCCAAACAAGAGAATTACCGCTGAGTGAAATCGCATCGTGATCCTCCGTGAGTTGCTTCTTCAATTGTAGTGGGGTTTGGCCCCCTGCGGGGCTATACTGTGAGCAGTGCATCTTTCGATTGAGCTGGATCGAGAGGACGACGGCCGGTGGATTGCCGAGGCCCTCGAGTTACCCGGGGTGATAACTTACGGTCCAACTCGGGAGGTCGGCGCTGGCTGGGATTCCGTTCGGAGGGCGGACTTGAGCGTAGCCCCCGCGTGCACGCGAGGAGGACGGGGTCTCAGATGAGTCCGCGCGGGGCTTCATCCCCGCTTGGCCGGACTGAAGTCCGGCGCGGACTAAAATCCACCCTCCAACTCGCATGACGTCAGCGGCTTGCGCCGCGCCGGTTCAGCCGCCGATCGAGTACATAGGCCGCGGCGGGGGTGTGAAGCGCCCCTGGTTGATCTCGTGCCCCAGCCACTTCTTCTCCACCGTCGAGCGGATCAGCGCCTCGATCTCGCCGTCGGTGGCGCCGCCGCGGAGTAAACCCTTCACGCCGAACTCTTCGAGCGCGAACAGGCAGTAGCGCAGGTGGCCGTCGGCGGTCAGGCGGATGCGGTTGCAGTTGAGGCAGAAGGGCTGGCTGACGCTGGCGATGAAGCCGATGGAGCCGATGCCGTCGGAGAAGCGGTACTGGCTGGCCGGCGCGCGGGGGTCCTGGTCCGGAACCTCGATCAGCGGGCAGATCTCGCGCGAAAGCGTCGCGACGATGTCGCCGGCCAGCAGGACTTTGTCGCGGTCCCAAATACCCTGCGCGTCCAGGGGCATGAATTCGATGTAGCGGATTTCGATGCCGCGCTCCCGCCCGAAGCGTGCCAGGGGCACAATGTCCGGCTCGGCCAGGTTCTTCACGGCCACGGCGTTGATCTTGATGGGCTGGAACCCGAGGCGGCGGCACGCTTCGATGCCTTCCAGAATGCGGCCCAGCTCGTCGCGCCGGGTGATGGAGAGGAATCGTTCGCGGTCCAGCGTGTCGAGGTGAACGTTGATGCGCCGCAGGCCGGCGCGGTAGAGCGCTTCGGCCTGTCCGGCCAGCAGAACGCCGTTGGTGGTGAGCGCCAGGTCGCGCACGCCCTCGATCGCGCCCAGGCGCGCCACCAGTCCGGCCAGGTCGCGGCGCAGCAGCGGCTCGCCGCCCGTCAGGCGCAGCTTGGTGATCCCCAGGCGGACCGCGATGCGCGCGAAGCGTTCGATCTCCTCGAAGCTCAGGATCTCGCTGCGCGGCACAAACTCCACCGCGTGCTCGGGCATGCAGTAGTAGCAGCGGATATTGCAGCGGTCGGTGACGCTGATCCGCAGGTTGTCGTGCAGCCGTCCGAAGCTGTCCAGCAGGGGGGCGGGCAAGCGGACCTCAGCGCAGCGCGAGCATGCGCTCGATGGGCCGGCGCGCGCGGGTCATGACGTCCTCGGGCAGCTCGACGCGCGGGGCCAGGTCGCGCAGGCAGTCGCGGAGCTTCTCCAGCGTGTTGCGCTTCATGTGCGGGCACTCGCTGCAATTGCAGTTCTCGTTCGGGATGAAGAAGAACCGCTTGCCGGGCGCCAGCCGTTCGAGCGAGTGCGACACGCCGCTTTCGGTCATGATGACGAACTCGCGGCCCGGGTGCCGCACGCACCACTCGATGATGGCCGAGGTCGAGCCGACGAAGCCGGCCAGCGCCAGCACGTCGCGCGGGCATTCCGGATGCGCCGCCACGATGGCCTCCGGGTGCTCGGCCAGCGCGCGCTGCAAGCGCCGGGCGGTCCAGGTGGCGTGCACGATGCACAGCCCCTGCCAGATCTTCAGGTTCTCGCGGCCCGTCTCGCGCCGCGCGTAGTGGCCCAGGTTCGAATCGGGCAGAAACAGAATGGTCTTGTCGGGAGGGATGGAGCGCACCACGTTCACCGCATTGCGCGAGGTGCAAATAATGTCGGACTCCGCTTTCACCGCCGCCGAGGTATTGATGTAGGAGACGATGACGTGGTCCGGATGGCGGCGCCGGTAGGCGCGGATCGGTTCCACCGGGCAGCTTTCCACCAGGCTGCAACTGGCTTCCGCGTCGGGGACCACCACGATGCGCTCGGGGTTGAGAATCTTGGCCGTCTCGGCCATGAACCAGACGCCGCAGAAGGCGATCACATTGCCCTCGAACTCGCGGGCCTTGCGCGCCAATTCGAGGCTGTCGCCGACCGCGTCGGCCAGGTCTTGAATATCGGGTTCCTGGTAGTGGTGCGCCAGCAGAATCGCCCGCCGCTCCCTTTTGAGGGATAGGATTTCTTCGACGATGCCTGCTGCGGTGGCGGAAACCATGGGCTGACCGTTAGTTCTATTGTAGCAATCCCGGCCGCCGCGCTACGCGCGCCGCGGCTGGTAGACGCAGAACGGCTCTTCGCCCAGGTAGTTGCCGGTCATGCCGTAGGCCCGGGCGCGGCAGCCCAGGCAGACGCTGACGAATTCGCAGCAGCCGCACTTGCCTTCCAGCTTGGACGGGTCGCGCAGCGTCTGGAACACTTCGGCCTTTTCCCAGATCTCGCGGAACGGAGTTTCTCGCAAGCTTCCCGCGCTGACCGGCAGATACCCGCAGGGGTACACGTCGCCCCGGTGGGAAATGAAGCACACTCCGGAGCCGGCCAGGCAGCCGCGGGTCATCGCGTTCATCCCGTGGCTCGGCAACTCGGGCAGCGTCTCGCCCGCCCGCCGGGCTTCGGCGCGGCGCTGCCGGACAATGCGGTAGTAGTGCGGCGCGCAGGTCGCCTTCATCTCGAGGTGGGAGTCCAGCGAGCGGTCGTAGAACCAGTTCAGAATCTTCTCGGCTTCGGCGCCCTGCACCGTCTGCTCCTCGGAGATGGTGAGCCCGCATCCGACCGGCACCAGCAGGAACAGGTGGAACGCACTCACTCCCAGCGACAGGGCCAGGTTCAGGATGGCGGGCAACTCGTGCGCGTTGTGCTGCGAAACGGTGGTGTTGATCTGGGTCGAAATACCCTCGTTCTTCAGGCACTTCAGACCGTGAATGGCGGCCTCGAATGCGCCAATGTGGCCGCGAAAGGTGTCGTGCGTGTTGTGGTCCGCCCCGTCCAGGCTCACCGAGACCCGCTCGATGCCCGCCTCGCGGATGCGGTGGGCCATGGCTTCGTCCACCATGGTACCGTTGGTGGCCAGGGCGACGCGAAGGCTATTCCGCCGGGCGTGCTGGGCAATGTCGAACACGTCGCGCCGCCAGAGTGGTTCACCACCACTCAAAACCAGGATCAGTGGGGCATATTCCCCGATTTGGTCGATGATCCGGCGGCATTCCGGGTAGCTCAGGTCGTCTGGCGACATCAGCTCCGTGGCGCTGGCCCGACAGTGGATGCACCTTAGATTACAGCCGGTTGTGAGCTCCCAAAAGACCAGCCGAGGGCGGACTTTGTCGCCGGCGCCATGCGTTTGCATGTTTTGAGCAGAGCAATTTTGTGTCCAATCACCCAGGTAGTCGAGGAGGTCAACCGAGAGAGGCTGCCATTGGGGCAAATGGCGCAGTTATAGTCCGGCCTTCTTCCTTTTTCCGAGGGCAATCCGGAGTCGAATCCGCCGCCGGATGCGGAAGATGAGGCTTCGCCGGCACTTGCGGCATTCGAACTGCCCGTATCCAAACCAGGCCAGCAGGCCATCGCGCCAGGTATGTACATGGGGCTGCCAGATATCGCTCGACCCGCAATAACGGCATGCAGCGCCGGACCAGTACTTCACCCGCTTTCCCCCGAACCTTGTAGTCTATCAAGAGATGGAGCCAGACGTGCGCCGGAACTCCGGCGGGTCCGAAAGCGTTTCTAATAGCAGGGCGTCAAGAATCGCCCCAGGGAGCCGAGGCTTATGAGTGCAGACGAGGAGCGCGGGATGCAAGACGGCCCAATTCGGGGATGCGACGACTTCCAGGCCCTGTTGCCGGACTACCGCGCCGGCCGGCTCTCGCCGCCGCGCAAGCTCCTGATCGAGGACCACTTGCACGAGTGCGTGGCCTGCCGGAATGCGGCCGAAGGCCGCGAGGCGGTGGCGCGGACGCGTCTGGCAGCCAAACCCGCGTGGCGCTCTCCGTGGGCCATCGCGGCCTTGCTAGCGGCAGCGGCGGCGGTCTCGGCTTGGTTTCTGTTGCGGCCAGCCGGAGGCCGGATCACCGTCGAATCGCTGAGCGGAGCGATGTACAAAGTGGCGCAGGACAAGGTGGCGCCGGTGACGCCGGGGGCCGGCGTGGCCGCCGGCGGCGAGGTGTGCACAGGCAAGGATTCCGGCGCCGTGATTCGCCTGGCCGACGGCAGCGCGGTCGAAGTCCGCGAACGCTCCTCGTTCAGCGTCTCGGAATTGAGCGGAGACAGCACCATTCACCTCAACCGCGGCGCGGTGATTGTCGAGGCCGCTCAGCACCGTTTCGGCCAGCTCCGCGTGGCCACGCCGGATTGCTCGGTGGCGGCGGCCGGCGCGGTGTTCGGGGTCAACGCGGGGGTCAAAGGCTCGCGGGTGGTGGTGCTGCGGGGCGAAGTCCGCGTGGCGCGCGGCGACGAGCGGAAGACGCTCCAAGCCGGCGAACAGTATGCCACCGATGCGAGCATGACGCCGGTGGCGGTCCGCGACGAAATCGCCTGGAGCAAAGATCTGGAACGATACGTTAAATCGCTGCCCGAGCCGGCCGCGGTGCTGGGCCATTCCACCCGTCTGCTGGCGCTGCTGCCGGCCGGCACGGCTTTCGTGGCCAGCTTCCCGAACTCCGCCGGCGCGGCCGGCGAAATTCGCAAGCTGGTCGAACAGCAGGCTTCCCAGAGTCCGGCGCTCCGGGAGTGGCTGCGGAGCGGGCGGGGCGGCGATCGCGAGACCTCGGCCGGGATTGAACTGTTACAGGCCGCCTCGGCCTACCTGGGCAATGAGATTGT
>JACQZT010000085.1 GCA_016213755.1 Acidobacteriota bacterium
ACCATGCCGTTGAGGCCGTGCTCGGACGCCGTGCGCGCGATGGCGCGGATCTCCTCCACCTGCCGGTCGTCGCCCAGATTCCGGGAAACGAAAACCCAGCGCAGTGGATACATTCGCTTTTCCGCGAGCCAGGGAAACAACACACGGCGAACCATTGCCTCCATGATATCCGACCGCCGGGCCGGCGAGCTTGACTGCCAGGCGGACATATGTTGTCCTCGGAATCGGTAGCGAAAGGAGTCGTTCATGGCGCGGATTCCGGTTCGGGTGCTGGCGGTCCTGGGGCTGGCAGGGGTCTCGCTGGCGGTCTGTGCGCAAGGCACGGTGTCCGTCGGCGGGCTGCGTTGCGAATACCTGGCGGATCCCCAGGGGATCGACGTCGAGAAACCGAGGCTGACGTGGATGCTCGCCCCGGGTCCGAACGGGCGCGGCCAGAGCGCTTACCGCATTCTGGCGGCGAGCGGTTTGGATAAGCTCCGGAAAGACCAGGGCGACGTCTGGGACTCGGGCCAGGTGAAGTCCGCGCAGACGGCCTGGGTGGAATACGGCGGCCGGCCGCTGGCTTCCGGCGAGCGCATCTACTGGAAGGTTCGGGCGTGGGACGAGGGCGGGCGGCCGTCGGCGTGGAGCGGTCCCGCGCGGTGGTCGATGGGGGTGCTCAAGGATGCGGAGTGGCATGCCAGGACCATCGGCATGGCGCGCCCTGCGGATGGGAAGGAAGGCACGCCGCAGCCCTTCCCCTGGCTGCGAAAAACCTTCGACCTGAAGCGAAAGCCGGCCCGCGCCACAGCCTATGTGAATCCTCTCGGCTATTACGAGTTGTACGTCAACGGCAAGAAAGTGGACGACCACGTGCTCTCCCCGGCGGTGAGCGACTACTCCAAGCGCACTTACTATGTGACGCACGACATCACGGACTATCTCGCGGCCGGCACTAACTGCGTGGCGCTGTGGCTGGGCCGCGGCTGGTATGTGCGGAAGCACCCGGGCGTGATCCACGACGGGCCGCTGGTGCGGGCGCAGTTCGACATCGCGATGCCCGGCGGCGAAGCGAGGACGATCGGCACCGACGCCACATGGAAAGTCAAAGCGAGCCCCATCACGCCGCTGGGCCGGGGCACGGCGTTCGGCGACTACGGCGGAGAGCGCTACGACGCGGGGCTGGAACTGGCGGGCTGGAACTCGGCGGCCCTGGACGATTCGAGCTGGGCGGCGGCGGCCGTGTTCGATCCGCCCAAAACCACAACCGCGGCCCAGATGGTGGAGCCGAACCGGATCCTCGAGACCATCCCGGCGGTGAAGATCGAAGAGAAACCGCCCGGCGAATGGCAGATCGACTTCGGCAAGAACTTCGTCGGATGGCTGGAACTGAAGCTGCCCGAGGGCGCCGAGGCCGGCGCGAACCTGCGCATCGATTATGCCGACTGGACGCCCGCGCCGGGGCGCTGGGGCACTTACAACCAGCGCGACGAGTACGTGACCAAGGCCGGGGCGCAGACCGTCCGCTCGCGGTTCAACTATCACGGTTTTCAGTACGCGCACGTCACCGGGCTGAAGCGCAAGCCCGCGCTGGGGGACGTCAAGGGCTTTATGATCCGGACCAGCTACGCCAAGGTGGCGGACTTCGAGTCGTCCAACGAATTACTGAACCGGATCTACCGCACCGTGAACTGGACTTACGAAAACCTCAGCCTGGGCGGCTACGTGGTGGACTGCCCCACGCGGGAGCGGCTGGGCTACGGCGGCGACGCGGGCACCTCGCTCGAAACCGCGCTGTTCAACTTCGACACCGGCGGGCTGTACACCCGCTGGGCCGAGAACTGGCGCGACGCGCAGGCTTCCGACGGCGACCTGCCCTACACCGCTCCGAATTACCAGGACCAGGGCGGCGGAGGCCCCATGTGGTGCGGCTTCGTAGTGACCATGCCCTGGCAGGTCTATCTCACCTACGGCGACCGGCGCGCGCTGGAAACCAACTACCCGCTGATTCGGAAGTGGCTCGAGTTCGCCGAGTCCAAGACCGTCGGTCACATCCTGGAGCCGTACCTCAGCACCGGAATGAAGATGGCGCAGTGGAACTACCTGGGCGACTGGGTCACGCCGAGGCGCGCAACCGGCGGCGCCGACCTGGCGCGGCACCCGGTGAGCGCGAAGTTCATCAACAACCTGCACTACCTGTACACGCTGCAACTGGCGGTCAAGATCGCCCGCGTGCTGGGGCATCCCGAAGACGCGGCCCTCTGCGAGCGGCGCGCGGCCACGCTGGCCGCGACGCTGCACGAGAAGTTCTGGGACCCTTACCGGGGCGTCTACGCCACCGGCGAGCAGCCCTACCTGGCCATGCCGCTGCTGCTGAACGTCACTCCCGCGGACCTGCGACCGCCGGTGATGAAGACTCTGGAGCAGACCATCCTGGAAAGAAACCAGGGACACATCGACGCCGGCATGCACGGCGCTTACTTCCTGCTGAAATACCTGATGGAACAGGACCGCAACGACCTCATCTTCACCATGGCCAACCAGACGACCTTTCCAGGCTGGGGCCACATGTTGCAGCAGGGCGCCACTACCATTTGGGAAAGCTGGTCGGGCGGCTCGCACATTCACGACTGCCTGATCGCCATCGGGTCATGGTTCATTCAGGGCATTGGCGGGATCCGGATCGACGAGGCTTCACCCGGCTTCCGGCACTTCCTGATCCAGCCCGCGGTGGCCGGCGACCTGACGTTCGCCCGGGCGCGCTACCGTTCCATCCACGGCGAGATCGCCAGCTCCTGGCGGCTCGAAAACGGCACGTTCAGACTGGATGTGACCGTTCCGCCGGGAACCACGGCCACCGTTCTGCTGCCGGCCGCCGGCCCCGGCCAGGGCCGCAAAGCGATCGAGGTCCAGTCGGGGAGCCATTCGTTTAGCACCAAGTTCAGGTAAACTCACTCCCATGCGGTTCTGCGCGTTGTGGCGTCCCAAGGCCGTTGTCGGGGCGGCAATCCTGCTGTGCGCCGTGTTCTTCGCCGTGGGATACGCCTTCATCCCTCAGGTCGGAGTCCAGGAAGACGAGGCGCAGTTCGTCACCGGCATTCTGCCGCCGCTGGTGGGCCGCCGCTTCGTCCAGATCGGGGGCGAGTTGTATCCGCTCATGATCGCCACTTACGCCGGCGCGCTCAAGGCTCTGGCCTACCTGGGGATCTTCTCTATCTGGCCACCGGACACGCTGTCTCTGCGAATTCCCATGCTGCTTGCGGGCACGGCCACGGTGTACCTGTTCTTCGTTTTTTTCCGCGCGGCGATGGGGGGGCTCGCGGCGCTGATCGCCACCGCGTTGCTGGTGTTCGATCCCCTCTTCCTGACTCTCACCGTGCTCGATAGCGGGATCGTGACGGTGCAGCATCTTCTCATGGCCGCGGCGCTCCCGCTGTTCCTCCGCTATCACCGCACCAGGCGAAAGGCGCTGCTGGCCGCGGCTTGCTTTCTGTGCGGGCTGGCCCTGTGGGACAAGACGACCTTCGTCTGGCTGATCGCCGGCTGGGGAGCCGGCCTGGCGGCGGTGTACTGGCGCGAACTCCGGACCCATCTGAACCTGGGCCGTCTCCTCCTGGCGTTGCTTTGCGTGCTTCTGGGCGCGCTGCCGATGGTTTACTACACATTGACTGAACGGGCGACCGCCGGACAGGGCATGGGCGGCTTCGCGGCGCCCACCAAACAGAAGGCGATCATCCTCATGAAGACCCTGGATGGGTCTTCGCCCTTCGGGTTCTTGGTCCGGAATCCCGACCTGGCCGCACTGGGAACGCCGCAAACCGGAATCGAGCGGGCCTCGGTCTGGCTGGCGGGCGCTGTCCGGCACCCCTGGCACCATTGGCTGTTCTGGGCCGCTCTCGTGTCGTGTCTTCTCATCCCGTTCCTGAGACCAGGCCCGGAGCGCCGGATCATGCTGTTTTCCGTGGCCGCCTTCACGACCGGCTGGCTGGTCATGCTGCCTTTTGCCATGGGCGGCGAAGGCAGCCATCACGTCATCCTGCTCTGGCCGCTGCCCCAAATGCTGGTGGCGTCGGCGGCGGTCGCGCTGGGGGCGCTGATTCCGCGTCTGCGCGCGGTGGTGGCCTTTGGACTGGCCGCGCCGGTGGTCCTGAGTTGCGCGCTGGTGGCCAACGAGTGCTACGCCCAACTGGTTCTGTTCGGCCCCACGGATCACTGGTCCGACGCCGTCAACCCGCTCGCCGGCTGGCTCCGGAAGGCACGGCCGGCGGACATCTATTCGCTCGATTGGGGAATCGAAGGTCCGCTGCGCTGCCTGGGACAGGGCGCGCTTCCTCTGCGGAAGGACGTCGCGGATACGCTGTCCCAGCCTATCCCGCCCGCCGGCCGGCGCGAGACAATTCGCGCCATGCTCGCACCCCCGGGCCGCCTGTTCGTGTTCTACACCGACCGTTCGCGGCACGCCAACACGAACCTGGAGCGGTTGCGAACGCTGGGCAGCGAGGCCGGCCTGAGGGAGGAGTGTGTCACCCAGATACGCGACCGCAACCTCCGTTCGATCTATACGGTTGTGCGCTACGCGGATTCCGAGACTCCTGGAAGATGCCAGTAACCGCCATCCGCGACGCCGGCAAAGCGGCGCAATACGCGCGCCGGAGGATCGCTTTTTGGGAGGACTACAGCCGCGGCATCGCCCGGTGGGACCGTTTCCGCCGCGGTTACCAGAGCCGACTCGGCGAAATCGTCGCCTTCGCGATTCCACCGGGCCTGACAGTGCTCGAACTCGGATGCGGGGCGGGCGACCTGCTGGCCCGCACCCGGCCCGCCGAGGGCGTGGGCGTCGATTTCGCTCCCTCGATGGTCCGGCTGGCGCGCGAGCGCCACCCCGGCCTCACTTTCCTGGAAGCCGACGTTCACGACCTGGACCTGGGCCGGCGGTTTGACGTCATCATTCTCTCCGACCTGATCAACGATTTGTGGGACGCGCAGCGGGTTCTGGAGGTCTGCCGCCGCCACGCGCATCCGGGGACGCGCCTGCTCTTGAACTTCTACAGCCGGGTCTGGGAACTGCCGCGGAGGGCCGCCGAACGGCTCGGCCTGGCGGCGCGCCCGCTCCAGCAAAATTGGTTCGCGCCCGAGGATGTCCGAAACCTGCTCTACCTGACCGGCTGGGAGCCGATTCGCGGGTCGCGGGAAATCCTCTTCCCGTTTCCCCCGCCGCTCCTGGGTCCGCTGCTGAATCGCATGCTGGTGCGCTTCTGGCCGTTCAGCCGCCTGGCGATGACCAACTTCTTCGTGGCGCGGCCCGAGCCGGGGCCTCCGTCGGGAGCCGAACCGGTGGTGAGCGTCATCGTGCCGGCGCGCAACGAAGAGGGAAACATCCCGAACCTGTTCGCGCGCATCCCGCAAATGGGCGGGAAAACCGAATTGATCCTCGTCGAGGGCCACTCGAGCGACGGCACGCGCGCGGCCATCGAGCGCGAAATCGCCGCCCGGCCCGATCTCGGCGCCAGAATGGTGGTTCAGACCGGCAAGGGCAAGGGCGACGCCGTGCGGGCCGGCTTTTCGCAGGCCACCGGCGATGTCCTCATGATCCTGGATGCGGACCTGACGGTCCCGCCCGAAGCCCTGCCGGCCTTCTATCGCGCCTGGCGCGGCGGCAAGGGCGAACTGGTCAACGGCGTCCGCCTGGTGTATCCGATGGAAGACCAGGCCATGCGCTTCCTCAACACGCTCGGCAACAGGTTCTTCAGCCTGGCGTTCACGTGGCTGCTCGGCCAGAGCATCAAGGACACGCTGTGCGGCACCAAGGCGATCGGCCGCCGGCAATACCAACTGCTGGCCGCGAACCGGCAGTACTTCGGGGACTTCGATCCTTTCGGCGACTTCGACCTGATCTTCGGCGCGGCCCGCTTCAACCTGAAAATCGCCGACCTGCCGGTCCGCTACGGCGAACGCACCTACGGTGAAACCAACATCCGCCGCTGGAGCCACGGCTGGCTGCTGGTGCGCATGCTCGCGCTGGCCCTGCGGCGGCTGAAGTTTGTTTGAGCGAGCGACCCCGCGGGCCGGAACGCTAAAAGCGAAAGTCGGCACCTGTTCATGCGATCTCTTCTGCCCCCCCCCAGGCAGCCCGCCCGGATTCCGGCGGCCCCCCCTTTCGCGGCGCGGTCTGGTGTATACTGCCGGCCAATGGGGCCCGGCTGTTCCATGACGGATCCTAAAACGGGAATCCCAAATCGAATCCGGAGGCGGAAAAATGCAAGCGCTCTCTCGCAGTTTCGCTACCCTCTTGTTCTGCGCCTGGCTGGCAGTCGCACAGGTCGGAACATCCACCATTACCGGACGAGTGACCGACACCACGGCCGCCGTGGTGCCCAGTGTCAGCGTCGTGGTGGTCAACACAGACACCAACTTCCAGTTCAGGGCCGTCACGAACGAGGAAGGTTTGTTCCGCGTGCAGTCCTTGCAGCCCGGTCCCTACCGGGTGACGTTTGAGGCTCCGGGCTTCAAGCGCCTGGTGCGGGAGAAGATCGATCTCCGGACCGGGGATGTTCTGCCGGTCGATGCGAGCCTCGAGGTCGGCTCGACCAGCGAGTCGATTGAAGTCAGGTCGGCGGCGCAGTTGCTGGAGACGGAGACCTCGGCCACCGGGACGGTGGCGGCGGGCAAGTTCCTCTACGCGCTGCCGACGTTCCAGCGCTTCACGAATTCCACGCTCAATTACGTGCCCGGTATGACCGACGAAGGCTATACCTGGGGCGAGACCCTGGGCGGCTTCCACATCGCCGGCGCCCGCGGCACCGCGGCTTTCTTCGACGATGGCGTGAACGGCCAGAGCCCGGCGGACCAGAACGCCACCATGAAGGTGCCGCTGAACTCGATAGCCGAAATCCAGGTGCTCACCACGGCTTTGCCGGCCGAGTACGGGCATTCCGCGGCGGGCGTCATTAGCGTCGTGACCAAGACGGGCACCAACAGCCTGCACGGTTTGGCTAACCTCTATGGGCGCAACCGGGACATGCAGCATCGACGGTTCTTCGACATGTACAGGATGTCCCAGCCCATGCCGGGCTACCCCAAGGGCCGGTCGGCGTTTGTGTTTCACCCGGACCTCAACCTCAGCGGGCCGGTCTGGCTGCCAAAGATCTACGACGGCAGGAACAAGACGTTCTTCTTCGTCTCCTACCAGAAGTACATCGAGAAGATGAAGGCCACGCAGTACTACGGGACCGTCCCGACCCAGGAGATGAAGAACGGCGATTTCACGTTCGGCGGAATCGGGCAGCCCATCTACGATCCCGGAACCACCCGGATGCTGCCCGACGGGGGCTGGACCCGCGATCCGATCCCTGGGATGAGGGTCCCCCAGAGCCGGATAGACCCGGTGGCCAGGAAGGTGCTCGAGCTCGACCCGTGGAACGCCGCGAACAACCCGAGCGCCCTGACCTCCAACGGACCGAACAACAACTACTACTGGGTAGAATACGCGCGCAGCTTCAAGCCGGACATGAGCCTCCGGCTGGATCATCAGTTCACGCAGAACTTCAAGCTCAACGGCTCGGTGACCTACAGTTCGAACGCCGGGCTGGGCCGGCCCCAGAGGTGGCACCTGCCCGAGTTCGACGGGAGCAACTACAGCAACAGCCCCTGGAACTCGTACAACTGGACCTTGGGGAACACCTGGGTGATCAGTCCCGCCACAATCAACGATGCGAGGCTGGGGTACTATCGCCGGCGGAACTGGACATGGTCCTCCAGCTACGTGGTGGATGGCGGCCAGCGTCTGGGAATCCCGAACTTGCCCGAGAAGGCCATGCCGCAATTGAACACCGGCTACGGGTTCAACACGGCCGGGCCGGCCAATAACGTCAACGAGAACTTCTCCTTCCGCGACGACCTGACGAAGATTCGCGGCACCCATGCCTTCAAGATGGGTTACGAGATGATGCGCCTGCGGCAGAACCAATGGTCCATCCCCGGGAACGTGGCCGGCAGCTTCACCTTCACCGGCGCCAACGGCGTGCTGCCCACAGGCAGCGCGATGCCGCGCACCGGCAACACTTTCGCGGGTTTCCTGCTGGGGTATGTGAGCCAGGCCACCTTCAGCCGCAACCTGGCAAGCTGGCTGCCCCGCGACTACATTCATAGCTTCTATTTCCAGGACGACTGGAAGTTTTCTCCCACGCTGACCCTGAACCTCGGTCTGCGCTACTCCAACGAGAGTCCCTTCATGACGAAGTGGAAGCAGATGAGCCAATGGGACCCGGCTTTCGTGGATCCCGTCACGGGCAAGATGGGAGGCGTTACGCACCCGTCGTCGCCCCTGAACAAGCGGGACAACAACAACTTCCAGCCGCGCCTCGGCGTTGCCTGGCACCCCTTCCAGAAGTGGGTGTTCCGCGGCGGTTTCGCCGTCAACACGATCGATGTGAAGTTCCCCGGCGGGCAATTCGAAGAGTACGCCGTCAGCGCCAACCAGCAGGCGGCGCCCGGCGACCCCCGGCCCGTCTACCAGATCAGCCGCGGTCCCGATACGGTGGCAATGCTCATCCGGCCGGACGGCACGTCCCCGTACCAGGGCACGAATTACGGCTCGCGCGGGTCGGCGCGGTACGACCCGAATATGCACAACCCCTACCAGTTGAATTGGAACACCAGCATCCAGTACGAAGTCATTCCGAACTACTTGCTGGAACTGGCCTACCAGGGCTCGGCGGGGATCGGGCTGCTCGAGAACTGGCCGCTGAACACACTGCCTCTCGACTACGCCCAGGGCAACCGCGCGTTGAACCTGCAACTGGCGGCCGCCGGACAGAACTACCGGCCTTACACGCACTTTGGCGACGTGACGCTGCGCAACTCCAACATGGGGCACTCCACCTATCACGGCGGCACCGTCAAGCTGGAGAAACGCTATTCGCAGGGCATCAACTTCATAACCTTCTACACCTTCTCGAAGGCCATCGACTCGGCGGCGGGCGGCGTGGCTCCCATCGGCAACCGTTCGCTGAACAAGGCCCGGGCCGCCTACGACCGCACGCAGCGGTTCGTGGGGTCGGTGACCTATGAGCTGCCCTTCGGCAAGAACAAGAAGTGGCTGAACCGGGGCCGCTTGCGGGACCTGCTGTTCGGGGGCTACCAGGTGGTTTGGATCCAGACGTTCGAAACCGGCAACCCGCTCACCTTCGGTTTCTCCAACAGCCCGTACACGTACCTGCCGGGCTTCATGGGAGACCGCCGTCCCTCCATTAACGGCAAGATCCGCCTGCGGGACAACTGGCGCGATTTCGGCGGCGACCGCTTCAACAGCTCCAACACGAACAGCGTGTGGACCGGCATGGACGTGTTCTCCTATCCCGCGGAGTTCTCCATCGGCAACGCGGGGCGGAACATCGCCAATGGGCAGGGATTGCGCTGGACGCAGGTTTCGGCGCAGAAATTCATTCCGTTCACCGAGCGGGTGAACCTCGAAATCCGCTGGGAAATGAACAACGCGCTGCACACTTTCAATTTCACGAACCCCACCACGAGTGTGGACTTCGTGAACCCGCGAGTTTTCGGGAAGATCACCAGCGATTCGTCCACCTCTTCCAGTGGCGGCGCCCCGGTGATGCACATGTCCATCCGCCTGACGTTCTGACGGGGGGCATCCGGGTGGGTAATGCAATGCCGACACGAAGACAGTTCCTGTTCTCCGCTCTGCCGCTTTGCGCGGAAGCGCGCGCGGCCGCGCCCGCGTCGCTGAAGATACGGCGCATCGATCCCGTGGTGCTGCGGATCGGCGGCCGGCCGAATATCGTTTGCGCGCGCGTCGAAACCGAGGATGGCATCCACGGCTGGGGGGAGGGCACGTCTCCTCCCAGCGTGGAACCCATCGTAGGCCACGTGAACGAGTTCAAAAAGCTCCTGATCGGCCAGTCCGCCTGGGACATCGAGAAGCTCTGGCACCGGATGTACGTCGAGTGCGAGAACCTACTCGGTGGCGCACTCTACTCCGCGATGAGCATAATCGACATCGCGCTTTACGACATTGCCGGCAAGAAGCTGGGCGTCCCGGTGTACAAACTGCTGGGCGGAAAGGTCCACGACAAGCTGCGGATCTACACCAGCTACCGCTGGGGCAACATTCCCCGCACGGCGGAGGCCTATGCCGGGCGCACCCGGGAGCTGATCGCCGAGGGCGCCACGGCCGGCAAGTTCGACCCGTTCGGCGCCTATCCCGGGCCCGATCGCCAGCTTCCGACCCGCACACTCAACGAGGTCCGGGAGATGATCCGCGGGATTCGGGAGGGCGGTCCGGAGTTCGACATCTGCGTCGAAGCGCACGGCAAGTTCAATGCCGCCTCGGCCGGCCGGATCGCCCGGGCGCTCGAACCGTTCGATCCGTTCTTCCTCGAAGAGCCCGTGCCGCCCGAGGACGTGGACGCCATGGCGGAAGTGCAGCGGGCCACCAGCATCCCCATCGCCACCGGCGAGGGCTTGTTTTCGCACTACGCCTTCCGGGAGGTCCTGCAAAAGCGCGCGGCGCGCATCCTCCAGCCCGATGTGGCCCGCGCGGGCGGCATCACGCCTCTGAAAAAGATCGCCGCCATGGCGCAAACCCAATACGTGACCATCGCGCCTCACAACCCCAACGGGCCTGTGTGCACAGCCGCGAGCATCCACCTGGCGGCCTCCATTCCGAACTTCCTGATAATGGAGGAAGGCGGCGCGTGGCGGGAGCGCGAAATCTACAACGCCGTGTTCGCGGAAGGGTGGAAGGGCGATTCCGCCCGCTGGAGCGTCCCCGAAGCCCCCGGCCTGGGGGTGGACCTGTCACCGGAGTTCGTGCGGGAACACCGGGCGAAGGCGGGGTAGGACCGGACGCCCCGCAAGGACGCTTTCGCCGGAGTTGACATGGCCCTCTCGCCCAGGCTATCATGGCCGTGTTAAATAACATGGCCATGTGAATTCACATGGCCATGGGAAGCGAGCTGGTATGGCCCTGTCCAATCGGCGTGCGCCGGATTTCGAGCGGATCCTCGCGGAAGGCGTCCGGAAGGCCGGCTGGCGAGTGCAGCGGTCGCGACGATGGGCGGAAGCCGCACCCGATCTCATAGCGGAGGTGGAGGACAGGCTTTACGCGTTCGAGCTTAAAGCGGCTTCGGAGGGGCGGCGCGACCGGCTGATACCCCTTCTCTCCCAGGCGATCCTGCAGTCTCAGACGATTGCGCGGCGCTTCCTGAAGCCGGTTGTGGCGGTCGCCGTTGTGGCGGCCGAACATGTGCCCGCCGTGGTGGCCGAACAGATCCTCGAGTTTGGGCGGCGGCACGCGCCGGAAGCCGGAGTCGGCGTTATCGACGCCGGGGGCTTTCGCAGGTTCGCCGGTCACGGCCTGGAGGTGCTCAACTCAAAGCCGGTCCGCCGTCTGAGAGACCCCGCCGCGGCGCCCAAGCGCCTGCCGCATCTGTTCTCCGATCTGAACCAGTGGATGCTGAAGGTCCTGCTTGGGCAGAGCATTTCCGAGTCGCTGATTTCCGTACCCAGAGGGCGCTTCCGGAACGCAAGCCAACTGGCCGAAGCCGCGGACGTGTCCCTGATGAGCGCCTTCCGGTTCGTGAGCCAACTCGGGAATGAGGGGTTCCTCGGCGAGGAGGCCGGCGCTATTCGCGTCGTTCGAGTAGAGGAGTTGCTGGAACGCTGGGTCTCGGCGAATCGCCGGCCGGCGCACGAAATCCCGGCGCGATGGCTCATCAAGCGGGATGTGCGGCAGTTGTACGCGGACATAGCCAGGCACGGGACCGAGCGCTGCGCCGCGAGCCAGCGAAAGGTTAAGTCGCGCGGAGGTCGTGCAGCCAAAGCCAATGCGCGTTGCTGCATCGGGCTTTTTGCAGCCGCGGATCTCCTGGGCTGCGGATTCGTCCGAGGCGTGCTGCCGCATCTCTATTTGGAGCGGTTTGACGAGGGACTGCTCCGGCAACTGGGTCTCACGGCAGCCGGCTCGGATGGCCACGCGGACATCTTCGTTAGAGTTCCGGCCCATCGGGAAGCTGTCTTTCGCGCTGCCGTCATGCGTGACAGTCTGCCGGTTTCGGATGCAATCCAGGTTTGGCTCGATGTTTCCGTTCACCCGGCGAGAGGACGCGAGCAGGCGGCGGAGATTTGGCGGAAGGCGCTTGCGCCATTGCTAGGGACGAAGTGACATGCCTGCTATTCCAGAACTTGACGTGTTCGCGCGGCTCGCCTCCGCACTCGAACCGTGGCTCGGCCAAGCGGTCATTGTCGGCGGATGGGCCCACCGGCTCTATCGTCTGCATCCGCATGCCCAGGAACTGGACTACGCGCCATTGATGACGATTGATGCCGACGTTGCAGTCCCGTCCGAGCTTTCGGCGAAAGCGCCGGACATCCGCGAGCGCCTGCTGGCCCATGGGTTCACCGAGGAGTTCCTGGGAGATGACCGGCCACCCGCGACTCACTACAGGCTTGGAAACGAGACCAGCGGATTCTATGCGGAGTTTCTCACTCCACTTGCCGGCGGCGGATATGATCGCAAGGGCAAGCGCAAAGCGACCGTCGAAATAGCCGGCGTCTCCTTGCAGCAACTGAGGTACCTCGAACTCCTCCTCCAGCACCCGTGGCAGGCTGACATCCGCACGAAGGACTTTGCCGGCCAAGTGAGTGTGGCAAATCCGGTCGGCTTCCTCGTGCAGAAAGTCTTGATCCACGGCCGAAGGGATCGCGATGACCGTGCCAAGGACATCCTCTACATGCATGACACGTTCGAGGTCTTCGGTTCCCGGCTGGACGGACTCCGGGAGCAATGGCGGCAGCGAGTCGCTGCCGATTTGCACCGTCGAAGCGCGACCAGGGTGCGACAATCGTCCCGCATTTTGTTTGGGGCGGTGAGCGACGACATTCGTCGCGCGGCCCTCATCCCAGCGGACAGGAGGCTCTCGCCCGAGAGCATCATGCAAGCCTGCCGCTTCGGGTTTGAAGAGGTCTTCCGGTGACCGATCCTCGGTCCTTCCGATGCGGCTGCGCATCCACCCTGTTGAGGTAGCCGGTCACAATCGCGCGCCCAACCGTGCCCGGACTCCAGTGGGTTCACACCCGGCGCCTGACTTTCTCCTCCCGGTCGAGTCCCGCGTGCAAGAGCATTTTGATATAGGTCTGGTAACCGATCCCCTTGCCGGCCGCCAGGCGCCGCGCCCGGTCCACGTCGTCGGTCCGGATGCGCAGCATGACTTTCTGCGACGGCGGCTTTTGCACGGTCTCCGTCTTCTTCGAAAGCGTGATGCCAACGCTTTTCCCGCCGACGCGCAATGCGCCTTCCTTCTCGGCCCGTTCAAACAACTTCAGCAGCCGGCCTTGGTTCTCTTCGAACCAGCGGGCCTCTTCCGCTTCGGTCCTCATCTCCCCCAGCTTCTTCTTAGGCATCGTGCTCTCCATTGATGCGCTTCCACAGGGCGCGCCATCTTCGATTAGCGGGGAACGCGGTCACCACGCGAATCCTCCGGCGCCTCCATATCCAGACGACCAAGAGCAGCCGCCCCTCCGTTGTTTCTCCCAACTCAGTGTGCCGATCCTCTCCGCTCCGCTCTTCGGTCTCGATCGGCAGCGAAGCGCCGTGCCTGGCGATGTGGGCATTGTTGGCGTCATCCCAGTCGAAGGCGGGAAACTTTGCTCCGGGCATCTGTTTCAAGTGTATACCCACTGTCCATACCAAGCAACCGGCCGCCAATGGGAGTGAGCGTGGCCTGGAATCGGAATTCAACGCGGCCATGAAAGAGACCCACCAAGTCTCGGAATGCAAAAAGGCGCAGCCCTCGGTGGGTGGTGGTGAGAGTTCCGGCCCATCGTGAAGCTGTCTTTCGCGCTGCCTAAAGAGAGAGCACCTGCAATCCGGGGATCTTCTGGAAGTGGCGGGTGTTCAGCGTGGCGACCGCGCAGCCTTGCTCGATGGCGGAAGCACCAATCAACAGGCCGTCGGCCGGCAGCGTGATGCCCTTGGCCGCCTGCTCTCCGCCGATTTGCCCGGCGATTTCGGCGGTGCTGTCGGTGACTGGATGCACGGGGACATGCTTCTTCAGTTCATCGATGAACGCGCGTCGCGCGATCCGGATTTCAGGCGTGTTCGCGCGCACCACGCCATGCACGAGTTCCGCAAGGGTGACGGCTGAGATGGCGATCTCGATCTCGCCGAAGGTCTGACCGATGGACGTCAGCAGATCCTCCACGGTCTGCCGCTTCCGCTCCGCTGCAATGATTACGCTTGAGTCGAGGATCAATCCCAGGAGGGGGGATTCCATGGCTGGCTGCGCTCTCTAATCCCTTCCTCGACGTCCTTGCCGAAGCCGCCGTCCAAGATCGCCTTCGAGCCGCTAGCCCTGGCGGAAGCTATGCACTCGGAGATGGGGCGTCCGGAACGCTTCGGCGGTCTGATCGTCGCGACAGGGCGGTGGTCCCGCTCCACGATCACCTCCACGCCTTCCTCGACCTTCGCCAGGACGGCGTACGGATCACGAGCGAGATCGGCGTCACTGATGTGCAGCGTTCCCATATCACGATGATACTTCTTTGGAAGGGTGGTGGGCCCGACAGAACTCGAATCTGTGACCTCTACCGTGTCAAGGTAGCGCTCTAACCAACTGAGCTACGGGCCCGGTTACGGTGTTTTTCGAAGTATAACATAGGTCCGCGGACCATCGCTCAAATGTGGAACTCGAGAATGTCCCGATCCTCCACCACGTGGGAGCGCTCCACCATCAGGCCGTCGCGGTCGCCGGAGAGACGGAAGAGGCGGGCGAATTTGAGCCTCTCCGCGAAGTCCTTGTGGACCGCCGCGGCGGCCTCTTCCACCGTCTTGCCGCGCTTGAGGATGTAGGGGGCGCCGGGTTCGAACTTGTGGCCTGGCGCCTTGGTGTAGACGCGCACCAGGTCGAGGGCGTCGAACAGGGCGCGGCGGAAGCGCTCCAGGCCCTCGCCGGTGAGCGCCGAAACGGCGAGCAGGGGGAAGCGCCCGCGGTAGAGTTCTGCGAGCGCGGCGAAGTCGCCGGCCGCGCCGGGGAGGTCCAGCTTGTTACCGATCAGCAGTTTGGGGGGCGGGATGCGCCGGGCCTCGAAGACGCTGCCAATGAACTCGATCTGTTCCAGCACGGCGGCGTCGCTCGGGTCCACCACCAGCACGCTCAGGTGCGCCGCGCGCAGGGCCTGGGGCAGCCACGGCTCCATGAACTCGGGCGACATCGGGGGCAGGTCGATCAACTGGATCTGCACGTCCTCGAACTGCATCATTCCGGGCGTGGGCATGCGCGTGGTGAAAGGATAATCGGCCACCTCCGGCACGGCGTGCGTCAGGGCGCAGACCAGTTGCGATTTGCCCGCGTTGGGCGGCCCGGCCAGCGCCACCTGCCCGGCGCCTTCCTTCTCGATCTGGTAGAACGGCGCCGCGTGGTGGGCGCCCTTCTTTTGCGCGTCCTTGCGGGCCTGCGACAGCCGGCGCCGGATGTCGGCCTGCATCTTCTCCGTGCCCTTGTGCTTGGGCAGGGTGGACAGCATGCGCTCCAGCGCGGCTACTTTTTCGGCCTGAGTGGCGGCGGACTTGTAGTCGCGCTCGGCATCCATGTATTCGGGGGTCAGGTTGGCCGGCATGGGACTTCCCGCCAGACGAGCATAACACTCCCGCTCCCTGGGGAGCGGTCCGGCGGGGTTCAGCGCGCGTCGAAGGGGCGCAGCCAGCGTCCGGGCAGCGCCAGGCCAGGGGGCAGGCGCGTGGAGTCGTCGCCGACGGTTTCTTCGAACTGCTCGCCGGTGAGGTCCTCGGCCGTGCTCAGGTCGGCGCCGCTGATGTCGGCGCCCGTCAGGTCGATCCCGATCAGACGCGCGCCCACCAGGTTCGCTCCCCGCAAATCGGCGTCGTGCAGGTCGGCGCCCATGAGATTTGTCAGGGTCAGATTGGCCTTTCGCAGGTCGGCCCGGCTGAGATCCGCCAGCATCAGGTCGGCACCGCTCAAGTCCGCGCCCGCAAGCTGTGGCTCGAAGGCCGGATCCTCACCGCGCCAGCGGTTCCACTCATCGACGCTCGTGCACAACATCTCGACGTGTTCCCGGTTAGCCATGCGTCACCTTGTACCACTGTACCGAAACCGCGAGGCCGTGCGGCGGCGCGCGCCAATTGGACTGAGACATTCGCCGCCCTCGCGACACTGTATAACGAGCGTATAGCGCTCGCCAGCCGGCATGGATCACTACCAGGAATTCGGCCTCTCGCCCTCGGCCACGGCGGACGAGATTCGCCAGGCCCACAAAAAACTCGCGCGGCTGCTCCATCCGGACCAATTCCAGGACGCAGCGCTGCGGCTGGTGGCGGAGATGCAGATGAAGCGCATCAATGAGATCTTCGCCGTGCTCGCGGATCGGGGGCGGCGGCGCAGCTACGATCTTTCGCTCCTCGCCAAGCCCGCGGCCCGCGCCAGGTATTGGGCCCTGGCGGGGTGGGCGGTGGCGGCCCTGGTGTCTCTGAGTTGGCTGGTAGCATCGCTGACCGTTTCGCCTCCGGCGCGGGCCGGCGCCAGACAAGCGGCGCCGCCGGTGGTGGTGGCCGCCGAAAAGCCGCGACCGATGGTTGTCGAGCCCCCGGCCGTCCCATCGCCGCCGCCCCGGCCGGAGGCGAAGCGCGCCTCGCCCTCGCCCGCGCCGCCGTTGCAGGCCGTGCCCCTCGCCGAGACCGTGGCCAGTCCTCCGGCGGTGGAAAGTCCGCCCCCCATTCCGATCGCCGTTCGAGGGGCGGCCGAAACGCTCAGTTGGCCAGACCCGCCGCCACCTCCCCCGGCGCCTTCGGTGCGGCCCCAGGGCCTGGCTGGGCAATGGTTTTACCTGCGGCCGGCCTTGGCGCCCACGGTCAAGGAACTCTACCCGCCGGAGTACATCGAACTGGTCCTGCTGGAAGAGGGCGGGCGGTTGCGCGGGCGCTACCAGGCGCGCTACCGTGTGACGGATCGCGCGATCTCGCCCGAAGTGTCGTTCCAAATGGAGGGCGCCGCCACGGGGAAACATGCGATTCTGCCGTGGGCGGACGCTGCCGGTGCGCGGGGCGAAATCGAATTGAATCTCGTTTCGCGGGACTCCGTCGAGGTCACCTGGCGCGCAACGCACCTGAGCCGCCACCTGGGACTGGCCTCCGGCACCGCGGTGCTGGTGCGGCGCCGGGACCCGTAAACGCGCGCCCGCCAGGAGGGGTCACACCGGCTCAGAACTTTTCGGAAGGGGCACTTCTCACAGTGCGCGCGCGAGGGCGGATTTCCCGCTCGGATTTTTGCGGCTCTTCGATGGTCACGTTGAGGGTCGTCTCCTTGCGCTCCCGCATCAGGGTCACCGGGAACGTGCCGGCGCGCTTGTTGCGGACGGCGTTGGAGACGTCGCGCGGCGAGGTCACTTTGGCCGCATCCACCTTAATAATCACGTCGCCGGCCTTCAGCCCCGCCTTCTCGGCCGCGGAGTTTTTGACCACCGAACGCACCAGAACACCCTCTTTGACGCCGAAGTACTCGGCCAGTTGCGACTCGATGCTCTCGGCTTCGACGCCCAGCACCGGGCTGCGCCAGGACATGTTGGCGCGCGGGATGTCCGGAATCCGAATGTCGATGTCGGGCATCTCGAACCGGGGCATGGCAAACGTGCCGGTGGAGCGCCTGGCGGTGCGCCGGTCCACCGTGGCGGTCACCGTTTGCGCGGCGCCGCCGCGGTTGATGAGCATCTTCACCTGCCGTCCGGCGGGCGTCTCGCGCACCAGCCGGACGAACTGCTCGGTCCCCACGACGCGCTGGCCGTTGTACTCCAGCACCACGTCGCCTTTCTGCAACCCCGCCTTGGCGGCCGGGCTGTTCTCTTCGATGTTCGTAATCTCGACGCCGCTTTCCTCGCTCAGCTTGAGCGCCTTGGCGCGGTCGGAGTCAACCTCGGCAACGCCCACGCCCAGAAAACTCCCGCCGATGGAGACGCGCACCGCCTGCTGCGCGAGCATGGCCAGCGCCTCCGGCTCCGCCACGGGCTGCCCGGCCCACGCCGCGGCAGTCATCAGGGCAAGCATGCAAATCAGTAAGCTTTTCCGTATCATGTTTCGAATCTCCTTAACCTTCCTTCGAACCAGTTAGACGGAGTAACAAGCCGAATGTCACCTCAGAAGGTTTCCACCGAGGCGCGCATCTCGCGCAGGGCGCGCGTGGAGCGCTCGCGGATGTAATCGTTGTTTTCCTGGCGCAGTAACTGTTGCAGGACGCCGACCACATCCTGTTCCTTGCGCTGGACCAGTGCGTCGATGGCCATCGTGCGCACGTTCGGGCTGTCGTCGTTCAGCAGCGTCTGCGCCAGCGCCTTGCGCGTCTGCACCTCGTCCGCGAAGGCCTTGAGGCCCTCCAGGGCCTTCAACCGGACCCCGGGGTTGGGGTCGCCGCGCAAAGCCGCCAGCAGCGCGCCGCGAACGTCGGCCAGCGAGCATTGAGACTTCAGAATGTCGATCGAGTCCACGCGCAGACCGGGATCTTCCCGGTCTCTGGCCGCCGCCAGCAGCAGTTTGCGGATAGGCTCGTCCTCGATGCGCCCGTTCAACACCCGCTGCCGGGTCTCCTCCAGCACGATCTGGACTCCGCCCCGCGGATCCGGTTCGACATACCGCACGCGCGAAGTTACCGGCCGGGAAAACGGGACCGCCGGCCCGCTGCTCAGCCACGCGGCGAAGAAGCCCAGCGCCACCAGCGCCAGCGCGCCGGCCGACTTCCACGCCACCGCCACCGGCCGCCAGGAACAAAACCGCGCCCACCAACCCGGCCGGCGAAGCGGCTCCTCGCCGGCCAGCCGCCGCCGCAAATCGGCGCGGCAGTACTCCAGCAGACCGGCGGGCGGAGTCAGCTCGGCGCCGTCGGCCAGGCGCGCAAGCGCCTTCAGCGCATCCCGCTCCGCCCGGCAGCCGGCGCACGCCTCCAGATGCTGTTCCAGCGCCTCTTCTTCGTCGAAGCTCAGCTCGCAGTACACCAGCAGGGGCAATTGCTTCCGGGCCGTTTCGCAGTTCATAGAAAATCTCCCAGCGCCGCCCGCATCTTCTGCGTGGCGCGGAACAGGCAATTCTTGGCCGCTTCCTCGGTGGTGCCCAGCACCTCCCCGATGGCCCGCAGGCGCAGGCCCTGGTAGTGGCGCATCTCGAACACCATGCGCTCGCGCGGCGTCAGGCCGGCCAGCACCTCTTCGATTCGCACTTTCAGTTGCCGGCTGTAAATCTGCCGCTCCTGGTCGCCTTCGACGCGCTTTTCGGGGACCGCGCTCAGCCGGTCCCGCTCGCCGTCGGGAGTGGCCAGAACACCGGGCTCTTCGCGCCGGACCTTGCGCTTGCGCAACTGGTCCAGGCACAGGTTGGTCACGATGCGGTAGAGCCAGGTCTGAAAGCTCGCATCGAAACGAAAGTTGTCCAGGTTGCGGTAAATGCGCAGGAACGCTTCCTGGTACACGTCGCGGGCGTCCTCGGGCGAACGCAGCAGGTTCATCGCCAGCCGCAGCACAGGCTGGTCGTAAGAGCGCACCAAGCGCTCGAAAGCGCCATCATCCCCCGCCTGCGCGGCGCGGATCAGAGCCGCATCGTCCATGGGTGTCGGAGCCGATTCTATCGCAACCACCTGCGCGGCCACAGTCTTCCCGCCTGTTCTCTTCCGTTAGACGGAGGGAGGCGGAAAACGTAACGGCGACAGGATTAGCCGGCCGGTTCCAGATCGATGCGTTTCTTTTCCGGATCCAGGGCCGAAATGCGGAAGCTGCCGATCTCGCCGGCCCGGAACCGGCCCCCGGCCGCGGAAGCCCCCGCGCCCGGCGAGCCGCTCTTCCAGCGCGCCGACAGCATGGCCGTAAGCGACGACAGATCCGCCTTGGGCTCGGCGCTCGCCTCGCCCGGCTGGGACGATTTCTCCGCCAGCCGGCAATAGCCCATAACGCCTTCGCCCAGTTCGACCTTGGCCGACTTCGGGCCGGCCTCCACCACGCGCCCGGTCACCGTGTCGCCGACATTGTGCTCGGCGATGTACTCGTCGGCGCTGGTCGGCTGAAGCTGCTTCATGCCCAGGCGGATGCGCCGCTTCGGCACGTCCACCTCCAGCACCTGCGCGCGCACGGTCTGGCCCGCGGTGAGCGCTTCCTTGGGGTGGGTGAGCCGTTTTTCGGCGGTGATGTCGCCGATGTGGATCATGCCCTCGATGCCGTCGCCCAGATCGACGAACGCGCCGAAGTTGGCCAGGCTGCCGATGGGGCCTTCCACCACCGAACCCACCGGAAAACGTTTGCCGGCTTCTTCCCACGGGTCGCCCAGCACCTGCTTCAGGCCCAGCGCAATCCGGCGCTCGCCGGAGTTGACGCCCAGCACCTGCACCTCCACCGTCTCGCCGGCTTTGAGCACGTCGGAGGGCTTGCGGATCTTGCGGGTGTAGGAAAGTTCGGAGACGTGAATCAGGCCGTCCACACCGGCCTCGAGTTCCACGAACGCGCCAAAGTCGGCCAGGCGCACCACTTTTCCCTGCACGCGCGCACCGGTCACGTACTTTTCGGCCGCCAGGCTCCACGGATCGGGCACAAGCTGCTTCATGCCCAGCGAAACCTTCTTCGACTGGCGGTTGACCTTCAGGATCTTGACTTCCACCGACTGCCCCACCGACAGCACGTCCGCCGGTTTGGCAATTCGCGTCCAGGCGATGTCGGTTACGTGCAGCAGGCCGTCGCCCGAGCCCAGGTCCACAAAGGCGCCGAAATCGGTCAGGCCGCGCACCGTGCCCCGCACCACGGCGCCTTCCTCCAGCGCGTCGAAGGCGCGCTGCTTGAGCACCGACTCTTCCTCCTCCAGAACCGCGCGGCGGTCGACGACGGCGTCTTCCTTGGCCACGTCGAGCTGGATGATCCGGCAGCGGATCTCCTGGCCGACCAGTTTCTCGAGTTCGGCCTGCTCGCGCGCCCCGCTGCGCGAGGCCGGCAGGAAGGCGCGCAAACCGATGTCCACGCGCAGACCGCCCTTGACCTGCTCGATCACCGTGCCCGCGACCACCAGCTTCTCGGTGAAGGCCTTCTCCAGCTCCGTGTAGTCCCTGGGCCGTTCCACGCGGATGGTGGACAGCGTGTAGTAGCCCTCGGAATTGTGCCCGCTGATGGAAACCGGCAGCGTGTCGCCGCGCTGGACCAGGAGCGTCCCGGCGGGGTCGCGCAGATCGTCGCAGCGAATGACGCCTTCCATCTTGCGGCCGATGTCGAAATAGACGAACTCGTCCGACACCGCAATCACGGTGCCGCTCAGGGGTTCGCCCTGGGCTGCGGGCTTCTTGCGCTGTTCTTCAAACGCGGACAGCAGATCGGCGAAGGTTTCGGCCTCTTCCGGCGCGTTTGGGCCGGCGAGAACCGGATCGGGATGATTCGGGTGACTCATGGGGGTTGAATGGCGTGACTTCCCATTCTGCCACACTCCAGGGCTAAGATGGCAGCGTGGCCACCGAACAGACTCTAGCTCCGCGCCCCCGCCGCTGGTTCTGGCCCGAGGATCTGATCTGGATTGCCTTGTTCGGGCTGATGGCCGCGGTCAGCCCCGAACGGAACAGCCCCGAAATGGCGCTGCTGGGCGCCATCGCGCTGATCCAGATCCTGGAGCCTCGGGTCCCCGCCTTGGGAACCCGGCGCGGCAACCTGGCGCTGATCTTCCTCAAGATGTTTCTGGGCTTTCTGCTGATTTACGCCACGGGAGGCCTGAACAGCGGCTTTTACCTCATCCTGCTGCTGCCCATCGTTTCGGCCGCCACCTCGCTGGGAGCCTTGGCGACCATCCTCACGACTCTGGCGGCCAGCGCAACCTATCTTGCCCTGCTGCTCCCCATCGACTGGTCGCGCTATATCATCGAGCCGTACGACATGCGACGGCTCGGCTTGCGCCTGGTCTTCCTGGGAGTGGTGGGCTACGTGACGCACACGCTGGCGGAGGCCAGCCGGGAACAGGCGCGCAGGCACCGCACCGCCGCCGAGCAACTGGCCGAAGCCAACATCAGCCTGCATGCGGCCGAAGCCGCCGTCCGGCGTTCGGAGCGCCTGGCGGCGCTGGGGCAGATGGCCGCCGGGCTGGCGCACGAATTGCGCAACCCGCTGGGAACCATGCGCGCCTCGGCCGAGATGCTGGTGCGCACGGTGGCCGCCGAGAACGAAGTCGCCCGCGAGGTGGCGGGCTTCATCTCCAGCGAGGTGGATCGCACCAACTCGCTCATTACCCGCTTCCTCGATTTTGCGCGCCCGCTCAAATTGCGGCGCGCCTCGGTCGAGGTGCACGAGATCATCGACCGCGCCGTGGCGCAGCTCGAACTGCACGCGCCGCCCTACCCGGTAAGCGTATTCAAGAACTACTCACCCGACGTCCGGCCGATCCAAGCCGAGGGCGAGCTGATCGAGCGCGTCGTGTACAATCTGCTGTTGAACGCGGCGCAGGCCAGCCCGGCCGGAGGCGTCGTCACGGTCAAGACTCGGCCGGTGGACGGCAGTGTCGAGATCTCGGTGATCGACCGCGGCTCGGGAATCGAGGCGGGACAACTGGAAAACATCTTTAACCCGTTCTTCACCACCAAGAAGGACGGCGTCGGCCTGGGCCTGGCCATCGTGCAGAAGATCGTCGACGAGCACGGCGGCAAAATCGCGGTGGAAAGCGAACCCGCGCGCGGCAGCGTCTTCCGCCTCTTCCTCCCCTGCTAAAACCGGGGACAGTACACTCAAACACCAATTTCGAAATTGGTGATTGAGTGTACTGTCCCCGGTTTTCCGGTTTTAGCAGGCGGTGCGGGTCTGACGGTCCATGTACAGGTGGTAGTGGAAGTAGACCAGGTACGCCAAGGGCATTGCCAGCAGCGCGGACTGCCAGTTCACGTGCCGGCTGGAGAAACTGACCACTCCCGCAATGGCCGCACCGGCCAGGTAGTAGGGAAAGCACCACAGGAACCAGCGCGCCCACACGTCCATGAAGGTCTTGTTTTCGAGCAGGGCCAGCACGCCGGAAACCAGCACAGTATTGGCCACAAAGAAGACGCTGGCGGCCAGCGCCAGAGCCAGCGGCAGGTTCTCCGCGCGCAGTTGCCCCAGCGCGAGGCGAGAGACCGCGAAGCAGGCGGCGATGCTGACGGCCAGATTGGCCACATTGAAAAGGACCTGCACCAGCGTGGGCCGCTGCCTGGCGTGCCACAGGGACTGAGCCAGGGTCGCCGCGCAACCGACGGCGACCGTCTCGGCGAAGCCGAGGTCGGCGACACCGATCAACACAAACAGGAAACTGAGCGAAAAGGTTCCGGTGATTCCCGGCAACCTCACTTTGAGTGTTGCGGCCAGGATCGCCAGCAGCAGGTAGCTCAGAAATCGAGGCAACCCCGCCGACTCCCACTGGTACAGCGCCGCCACCAGCGTCAGCGCGCCCGCGGCGATCACGCAACTGATGTAGAGTTTCGCTTTGTTCGGCATTCTATGCTCCCAAGCGCACCCTTAGAACTCTCCATTGACCACGGTCTGCAAAGCCTGAGAGTAGGTGATTCCGGTGCCCCACACTGCGCCCGTGCCCCACACCGCCCCGAATCCCTGGGCGGACTGAGTACCCCACAGCGCGCTCGTACCCCACAACGCGCTCGTGCCCCACAATGCGCTCGTGCCCCACAATGCGCTCGTGCCCCACACGGCCCCGGTTCCCCACACCGCACCGGTGCCCCAGACCGCGCCGGCGTCGCTAACCATGTACACCACGCCGGTCGCGCTGTCGAAGACGGCCGTCGGCGAAAGAGCGGCCGCGGCCGGGGGGGGAATCTCGCTGCTGGCCAGCGCGGCGGTGGCGTCCAGATACCCGGCCCCAATGGTGAAAACGTCGTATTGGCTGGTGTAGACGACTCCCGTAGCCGCGTCGAGCGCGCTGCTGTAAGAGGGGAAAGTCTTGCTGGCGGTCTTCATCAGCCGCGCTTTGACCTGGTCCGGCGTCAGAGCGGGACTCTGTTGCAGTAACAGGGCCACCACTCCGCTCACCACCGGAGCGGCCATGCTGGTTCCGCTCAGCTTGTAGTAGGTGCTGGTAATCGCGGTGCCGCTCGCAGTGCCGAACGAGGTCCGGTAGACTTCGTTGCCCGGATACGCACCGAACAGCGCCTGGTCTTTCGTGAAAGTCGAAACCACCAAGTTCCCCGGAGCCACAAGGTCGGGCTTCACGACGTGATCCAGCAGTGTCGGGCCTTTGGAGCTGTAACTGGCGATCAGGTCGTCCCCGCGCGCCGCGGTCCCCAGCGTCTTCATCGCTCCCACGGTGAGGACGAAGGGATCGTTGCCCGGCGACGCGATGGTGGCGTAGCCGCTGGTGCCCTGGGAATTGTCCCGGCCGGAATTGCCGGCCGCGGCCACGACCACGATGCCCGCCTTCCAGGCCGCCTCGGCCGCCTGGCACAACGGGTCGAGACGGTAGCTTTCGTACACCGGGCGGCCGAGCGCGAGGTTGATCACTCGGATGTTGTACAGGCTTTTCAACTCAATGGCTCGCTGGATGGCGGCGATGACCCAACTGTCCTGTCCGAAACCGGTGCTGTCCAAAGCGCGCAGGTTGATGATATTCACTCCCGGCGCGATGCCTTTGAAGACCCCATTGGATTTCTTCCCGCTGCCACCAACAATGCCGGCCACGTGAGTGCCGTGGCCGAAATGGTCCGCGGTATCCGCAACGCCGACGAAACTCTCGCTGTAGACCACGCGGGAACCGGTCGCGTTGAGAGGCTCGAAGTCGTTGGCTCCGGTGGCGATGCCGCTATCTACGATGGCCACCCCTACGCCGGCGCCGGTCCAACCCGACTGCCAGGCCAGTGCGGCGCCCGTCGTGGCCGCGGTGACATCCAGCATCGACGGCACGCGCCGGTTTTTCGAGATGTAGGACACCTTGGGGTGATTTGCCAAGGCTGCCAGCGCCTTCACCGGCAAAGAGGCGGCGATGCCCTTCACCAGAGGCAATTTCGCTTTCGGATTCCCGCCATTGTCTCGGATGTGCTTGTGGTCATTGTCGTCGGGCGGGGCCATGTACTGGACAATGACGTCCACGGTTGCGTTGCGGTCGGCCGTCTGCAGGTCGCGGGAGATCTTCGAGGCCGGCGCGGCGAACGCTAGGCTGGTCAGAAGAGCCAGCCAGCAAATGATGCGAATGGTCTTTCCCATGTCTCCAATTCCTTTGAGCAATATTGCTCAGGGTGTATCCCGAACGGGGAAGAGAGATGCACGCCGCCGACCATATCGCCAGCCGTGTGAAGACTTATGTTTTTCAATCACTTAGACTGAGCATGCCCCTCCGGTCCTGACGTTTTTGTCGGGATTGCCGGACAGTTTGTCGGGGTCGTCGGACAATTTGGCCGATCGGAAGAAGGGGGGACGTCTGTTACCGTTCTTGGCCGTAGCGGGCGTGGGGACCGTGCTTGCGGAGGAAGTGCAGGTCGCGCCGCGCGTCGGCGATGGGAGTTGCCGCCGGGTTCAGCGCCAGAGTCTGAGCGGCCATGTCCGCCAGCGCCTCGAGAATCACGGCGTTGTGCGCGGCGTCGTCGGCCGAGCGGCCCCAGACGAACGGCCCGTGGCCGTGCACCAGCACAGCCGGAAATTCGGCGGGATCCAGCCCGGCAAAGCGCCGCACGATGGCCTGGCCCGTATTGGCTTCGTAGTCTCCTTCCATGTCGGCCGGCTGCAGCGGCTCGGTGACGGGCACGGCGCCGCGGAAGTAGTCCGCGTGGGTGGTTCCGAAACACGGGATCTCGCGGCCCGCCTGCGCCCACGCCGTGGCCGAGCGCGAGTGGGTATGCACCACGCCGCCGATGGAGGGAAAGGCGCGGTAAAGTGCCAGATGGGTGGCCAGATCCACGGAGGGGCGCAAATCGCCGTCCACCGGCTTGCCCTCCAAGTCGGTGACCACCATATCGGCGGCGGTCATCTTCTCGTAGGGCACACCGCTGGGCTTCACCGCCACCAGCCCGTCGGCGCGCGAGACGCCGCTGACGTTGCCGAAGGTGTAAATCACCAGCCCGCGCCGAACCAGTTCCAGATTGGCGTCGAGAACTTCTTCCCGGAGGGACTTGAGGAGCATCCCTCTATTCTCGCGAAAGATGTACATTGGTGGGGTGAGACTCCGGTCTTGCCCATGCCCGACCACCTGTTGGTGCGCGGGGCGCGGCAACTGGTGACGTTGCGCGGCTCGAGCGGTCCCCGCCGGGGTTCCGCTCTGCGCGAGCTAAGCATCGTGGCAGACGGCGCCGTCTTGATCTCCGACGGCGTCATCATGGACGTCGGCGCCACGCGCCGGGTCGAGAACCTGGCCGCGGCGCGCCAGGCGCGCGAGATCGACGCCAGCGGGCGTGTCGTGCTGCCGGGCTTGGTAGATTGCTGCGCTCATCTGGTTGCCGGCCCGCTCCGGTTGGAACACGAAGCCCGCCGGGTGCTTGCGGCCATGGTCCGCCACGGGACCACCACGGTCGAGGCCCGCGACGGCGAGTTGAAACCGCTGCGCGTCGCCACCCGCCTAAACGGCTCTCCGCTCGACGTGGTCCGCACATTCCTCGCGACGCGGTTCGAGGAAGACCCGTTGTCGAAGGTTCACCGGCGAAAACTAGCCGAGTTCGTGGACGTCTCTTGCGGCGACGGCGCCTTCCTGCATCTGGAACAAGCGCGCCGGCTGGGCTTCGAACTCCGCGTGCGAGGCAGCGCCGCCCTGGCCGTCGAAAGCGGCGCCGTCAGCGTGTCGGGCATCGACGGCGCCCCGCCCGCGGAGGTCGAACGGCTGGCGCATTCCAACACCATCGCGGTGCTGACGCCGGGCACGGCCTTTCATGGTGGCGGTCCTCGTTCGCCGGCCCGCGCCTGGCTCGACCAGGGCGTGGCCCTGGCCATTGCCACCGGCTATCACCCGGCGCAGTGTCCCTCGCCCAGCCTGCCCATGGCTGTCGCTCTGGCCTGCGCGGAATTGCGCCTGACGCCCGCCGAAGCCATCGCCGCGGCAACCATCAATGCCGCCCACGCTCTGGGCTGCGCGGCGCGCCGCGGGTCGCTCGAATACTTCAAGGACGGCGACCTGATCCTGCTCAACGCCGGCGACTACCGCGAGCTGCCCTTGCGCTTCGGCTGCAACCTGGTGCACATGACGGTCAAGCGGGGAGCGATCATATATCGGGAGGGAACTGTCGCTTGACTCGCCGGCTAGTGGAGTGCGTGCCGAATTTCTCCGAGGGCCGGGACCGGTCCCGAGTCGAGGCCATTGCGGCGGCCATCGGCCCGGGCGTGCTGGACATCGAGATGGACGCCGACCACCACCGCTCGGTCATCACGTTTGTCGCCCCGCCGGATGAGGCGATCGGCGCGGCGGTGCGCGGCGTCGAAGCGGCAATCAAGCTGATCGAGCTCGGCCGCCACGAAGGCGTTCATCCCCGCATTGGAGCCGCCGACGTGGTCCCCTTCGTGCCGCTAGAGGGCGTCACGCTCGGCGATTGCGCCGTGCTGGCGCAAGCGCTGGGCGAAGCGATCTGGCAGCACTTGGGCGTGCCCGTCTTCCTCTACGGAGCCGCCGCGCTGCGGCCCGAACATCGCGACCTGGCCGGCATCCGCCGCCGGCCGGAGGGCGTGCCGGACCTGGGCGGTCCCGCGCGCCATCCCACCGCCGGAGCGGTGGCCGTCGGCGCGCGGGAGTTTCTGATCGCCTGCAACATCAACCTGGCCACCACGGACGCCGATCTTGCGCGGCGCATCGCGCGCCGCATCCGCGGCTCCTCGGGCGGCTTCCCTTTCGTCAAAGCCCTGGGCTTCGCGCTGCCCTCGCGCGGCCTGACGCAGGTGTCCATGAACCTGGTCGATTTCGAGCGCACGCCCGTCGAGGAGGTCTACCGCGCGGTGGAGCGCGAAGCGGCCTCGGCGGGCGCGACGATCGCGGGCTGCGAACTCGTCGGCCTGCTGCCTCGCCGCGCTTATGAGATGGCGCCCGGCTTCTGGGAGCGCTGTGCCGGTTTCAGCTCCCGGTCGATTCTCGAGAGTCGGCTTGGGCAGCGGTGAGGTCGGCATACACCTTGCGGCGGTGCAGCGAGAAGTACACGCTCAGAAACACGACCGTGGCCAGGCCCATCAAGGCCATGAAGGAAAGCATGCGATTGACCATCCGGATGGGCGCGAAGGCCTCGGACGCCTCCTGCGACACCAGCACCTTCCATCCGAGGTTGGCGTAGTCCTTCTGGAGCCCGGCGTCGGCAAAAGCGATCAAGTGCGGCCCGCCCACCTTCAGGTCGCTGACGAGGTAACCGCTGCTGCGCACCCCAGCGGCCGTGAAGTAGTCCTGCACGGCCGTGTATTCGTCCGACTTCTGCTTCATGGCCAGGCTGATCTGCGGCCCGCTGATGATGGTGCCCTCCTCCTTGACCAGCAGCGTGCGCGAAGCCGGCCCCAGTTGCGCGCGGTTGATGATGGGGAAGATGGCCGAAACCTCCAGCAGCGAGTCCACCACGCCGATGAACCGGTTGCTGCCTTCCTCCATGATCGGAACGCCGACGCCGATGTAGTGCGACTTGGTGACGTCATCGTACAGGATATCGGTCAGGCTCACCGCGCCGCGACCCTGCGCGTAGATCGCCTGCCAGAAGTCCTCGTCGGCCTGAAGGTAATCCAGCGTCTTGTGAGTGGCGGCGATCACGGCGCCCTTCTCGTCGGTCACCGTGATGCGCAAGAAGCGCCGGTCCAGGTCGCGATAGCGACGCAGCAGCTTGGAAGCCGGCGACGAGAGAATGCGTTCGACGGCGGCGTTGGCGGCCGGCGTGTTCCAGATCTTCTCGATCTGATTGATCCGGTCCGACACGGCCTGGTCGCCCATCCCCTGGTAGGATTGGTTGGCCGCCTTGACCGCATCCATCACCACCGGTTCGAACGCCAGCACGCCGACGCTGGTGGCGCGGTCGTGGACGAACTGAGAAACCTCGGCCGCGACATGCTCCGCAATGATGCGGAAATGGACTCCCACCATTCTTTCCAGCGAATTCTGGCTGTGAGTCATGCTGTAGAGACCCACGATAGAGATCGGCACCACGGTGACCAGCAGTCCGATTAGCAGTTTTTTCAGGGGAACGCTGATTTCGTATCTTTCGCTTGGCATAGCGACACCTCGACTGAGGATTGGTACCGCGAAACAGGTTTAGCTCGGGCGAGAAACGCCGGAGCGAATTGATGCCGGGCAGCCGCATGACAGCCCTCTCACCCAACAGAATACGCCCACGGAGTGCGGAAGGGAAGCGGAATCAACGCACGAGAACTCGCGCCAGGCCCGCGTTGCCCGCTGCGTCGTACACGCGAATCACGATCGCGTGTTCTCCCGCGGCGAGGGTTTCGACACGCACCCGGAAGCGCTCTTCGCGCGAGTCGGCCACGCCGTCCTCGGCCTCAACCGGGAACCACGGGCCAGCATCCACGGAGCACTCCGCGCGCCGCAGCGGCGAGATGCCATCCGCGGCCTGAACGCCGATCTCGACGCCGGTGGCGGTGCGCCGCACGGCACCCGGCGTCACCACCGGCGGGGTGTTGTCCAGCAGCACCGGCGCCCCGACCAGTTCCGCTTCCCGCGCCGAGCCGCCCGGATTCACCAGGCGGTCGGAAGCCGTCACGCGAAACAGGTAGCGGCCGCCGGCCAGCGCGTCGCCGTCCAGAGTCAGGCTGCTTTCGGTCAGGTCGGCGCGGATCGATTTCCATTCGCGCTCACCCTCGCCGCGGAAATAAAGCGCATAGACCAGCCGGTCGCCGTCCGGATCTTCCGCCTGCCAGGAGATCAGCAATTGCTGTTCCGCGGCGCGCACCACGGTCTGCGTGGGCGTGCCGGCGGCGGTCGAAGCTCCCGCCTCGCCCGTGTCGGTCACCGTGACGCTGTACGCCGCGCCCTGCGAGGGCTGAGCGGACGCGGGTTTGGAGGGCGAAACGCCCGCCCACTGGAGGTTCACGCTCAGGCTCTTCACCACCGGCGGATTGTTCTGCCGCAGGTAGGCCAGCGAGGCGCTGTCGACTTCCGCGGGGTCGCCGCCGCCGGTGAATTCGGCCTTCCACTGCACGTAGCGGGCGTTCGGACTGGCGACCTGGGCGTTCTCCGGATTGGTGAGCGGAGCGGACCACTCGCTCCAGGTTCGGTCCGGGCGGGCCGAGTTGCCGGAACGAGTGCGGAAAGCCACCCGGCCGGCGCCGTCCCGCCAGGTGAGTTTTCCCCACTTCGCCACCGAACCCGCGTCGTGGACCGGCGATTCGTAAGTCCCGGCGGGCGCGGCTTCCTCTCGCAGGCGAAAGATCTTGCCGGCGCTGGCCGAGGCCGCCAGCCAGCCGCCCGCGACCGGCACAAGGCGCGTCGTCTCGCCCTCGTTGGTCTCGGCCACCAGGGTCGCTTTACGGTCCGCCGACAGGCGCCAGACGCGTCCGCGGACGTCGGTCGAGAAAACCACATCCCGGCCCGCCAGGGCGAAGTCGTACACGTTCTCTTCCTTGGAACTCCACAGGGTGTCGATGGAATGGTCCGGCGCAATGCGGTAGAGCGCCGATTTCTCCACCCCCGACAAGTCCACCAGCGGAGCGGGAGCGGGGGCCGCGGCCGCCGGCTGGGCCGGCTTGGGAGCTTCCGCCTTGGGCTTGATCTCCAGACCCGACTGAGCCGCGCCCTCGACGGTGATGCTGGTGGTCACAGCGGTGGTGACGCCGCCGCTCTGCCCGACCGCACCCGCCCCGGCCGGAGAACCGGCGCGGCCGGCCCAGCCGCCGCCCATCGCCGCGATGTACACGCTGCCGTCGGCGCCGGCCAGGATGCCGCGAATTTCGGGCAGGTTCGCGTCGTACAGCACGAAAGCCTTCCCCGGGCCTTCGATCCGGTACAGGATTCCGTTCGGCTCGCTGCCCGCCAGCAGGCGCCCCGCCGGGTCGAAGGCCAGTGCCGTGACATGGTTTTGCCCGGTCTCGTAGCAGACTTCGCCTTTGCCCGCCGCGGTGACGCGAAAGATTTTGCCCTGGTCGCCGGTGCCAACCATCAGCGCGCCGTCGGGCGCCAATCGCAGCGCCCAGATGTATTTCGACCGGGGATCGAAGTACTCGGCGGCCTTGCCTTGCTCGATGCGGTAGACCTTGCCGTCGGGCGAGGTCCCGGCAAATACCACGCCCCGGGCATCCACCGCCAGCGCAAAGACCTCGGGCTGCTCGGCCGCGAAGACGATTTCCGACCGGCCCCGGGTGTCGATGCGAAACACCCGCCCGTGATGGCCAGTGCCGGCATAAACCGAACCGTCCGGGCCGGCGGCCAGGCTCCAGATGGAGGGCTGGTCGGAGGAGAACAGCGTGTCCAGCGCCGGCCCCAGGCGCAGCCGGCCGTCGCGCGTCAGCGAAACGTTCTGGAAACGGCCCTTCAGGAAGTCCTGGTAGGTGTTCATCTCCCAGGCCGTGGGCGAGGAAGCGTCGAGGCCGGCGGCCGCGGCAAGCAGAATCAGAGCGCGCTTCATTTATCCTTCACTTCCACCTGGATGGTCTTGGATCCCGAGACGACCGCGTCCGGTCCGCTGATTTCGAATTCGGCGAGCTTGGATCCGCGGCCGGAAGATTGGATTCCCCCGCGATTCAGAATCAGCGCCAGCGACGGCGGCGCCGAAGGAAGGTCCTCGCCCTGCACCTGAAAACCGGCGTCGGCGCGCCAGACCCGCACGTAGGCCTTGGCGTTGGTGCGCAGCCCGTTCAGGATCGACAGCACTTGCGCGGCCGAGCGCGGCGGCGCGGTCAGCAGGTGGCGGTACTCGGTGAAATTCGTGGTCGCGCCGTCGGCCACGGTGAAATTCAGCGCGCCGGCGGGTGCGCCCGGCGGCACCGTGTAGGAAACGCGCCGCACCTGCTTCGCGCCGTTGTCGCCGCTCAGGCCGATCACCAGGTCCACGCGTTCGCCGGGACGCACTTCGCGCCGCGGGGTCCACACCTCGTCGATCTGCACCTGCTTCTTTTCGGGGCTGGATTCGATTTCCAGGGACACGCCCGCCAGCCGCAGCGCGTCAAAGCCGCTTTGCAGCGCGAAGGCCAGCGGAGCCGTGGCGCCCATGGCGGCCACCAGAGGCACGTTGGCATCGCCCGCGAACATATTGTCCAGCCGCACCGGCGCCACGCCGTTCTGGAAGCGAATCTCGCCCCGCAGAGTCAGGCTGGAGCTCCCCACCGCGCGCTCGGTGGCATCGATGGCCGAGAAAGCGGCCATCTGCACGAGCAGCGGGGCCAGGAACCCGTCGCTCACCATCTGCATTCGGTAGCGCGCGGCCGCGCCGCCGCGCGGCGTCACGGCGATCTCCAGCGGAACCGTGCGCGCCCGGCGGCCCAACTCGCCCGCCACCGCCGTGCTTCGGTCTTCGGTGATGGCGCCCATCGGCTCGCGCGCGGTTGAGATCTTAAACGAGGCGGTCACCGAAGGCAGCAGCGCCAGCACTTCGGCGCGCGCGAAGGGAAGCTCGGTCGAGCCGGCCGACAAAAAGCGGTGGCCGAAGGCATAGATGCGGTTGCCGTCGATGTGCGTGACGGTGCCGTCGGCGCCCACGCTCATGTCGCCCGAGAGAAGCTGGACGCTGATCATGGCCCCCGGCGCGAGCGTCTTCGGATCGCCCATGCGCGTCCCGGCCGCGCCGCCGCCCGTCAAACCCTGCCGCGGTTCCAGTCCCAGCCCGCGCAGCGCCGGGGCGAACTGCTCCAGCGTGCGCGCCGTCAGCCCGGTGAACGAAACCGGCGTGGCGATCCGGGCCAGGCGCGATTCGCCGAACACCGCGGCCGGTGTCTCCGCTTCGCCCTCGATACGGTACTCCCAGGGAACCGGCAGCGCACGCGCGCGGCGCGGCGGAGCTTGTTCGCCGGCGCGCACCATCTCCCCGATCGGCCGGATGCCGCAAATCGCCTCCTTCGCGAACGGAAACGCAAGCGCCACGGCGCCCAGCAAGCGGCCTCCCACGTAGACCGGACTGCCGCTCATGCCTTGCAGCACGCCCGTGCGGTCCAAGGCCGCTCCGGAGAGCCGCGCCAGAACGATCGATTGCTTGGGACCGGCATTTTCCAGCACTCCCAGGATTTCGACGCCGAACTCCTCGATCCGGCTGCCGGCGAAGACACTCCTGCCGACCCCTTTCATCCCCGCCCGAACCTCTCGCAAGGGGAGGAACGAGACCTGGGCGAAAAGAGCCGCCGGAAGCAGGGCTAGGACCAGACACAGCGCGCGACTCACTCTTTCATTATTGCCTTGTCGGCGGATTCCGTGTGTGTCTGGCGGTCCGCGAAGAGTGAGGCCAAGTCCCCCTCTCGGAGGAGGATGTCGTGGCTTTGGCGGAGCAACAGGAGCGAGAGCCAGAGGACCGGCCCCGACCACCGGGAGGATGTGAGGCCGGTAGTCTTTCCAAGAGTCCCGCCGTTCCGGGGCGTGGGCAGAGAGAAAAAAGGGACCCGGGGGCACTTCTGGTTTGGGCGTATAGGCGCCAAGTTGCAGGTTGGCCCTCCGGGGCGCGACTTATGTAACGACGAATAACGACGTGACCACCGAAATGCTGATACCTCCGGATCGGGGATTTGATGACAGCGGTTCGCACCGGTGGGGCCTGCCTTCGGAGGCGATTGGCCACGTCTTCCGCAAACAACGTGAGTTAGGGGAGCCGGAACAATAGATTGTGCAAATATTTTGGCCGCCGATGAACGCCGATGAACACCGATTGAAAAGTGTTATCGGCGTTAATCTGTGTTCATCGGCGGCCAGAAGAGCATTCCTTCCTAGTTGGCCCTCGATGCACAGATTATTTCTTCGCGGCCCCTCAGATCAGGCGGGCGAGCTGCTAATCAGCTTCCCGGTGACTGGTCCGCCCTGCGCCACAAGTGGGCCGCAACTATGGCCGCGCCGGCCGCGAAGCCCCCGATGGTTCCCAAGCCGATCCCGCCCAGGAAGTGGATGGGGCCTTCCGCGCAGATGCAGGCGTTGACCAGCAGGCCGGCGCCGGCGGCCAGGATCGGCGCCCGGGGCCGCCCCAGGGAGAACAGCGAGCGGGAGAGGATGTCCAGCAGGCTCCAGACGATCAAGGCCGGGAACAACCCGCGCAGGATGGCGCTGACGGTGGCGGTGGACAGGGTCCCAAAGCTGCCGCGCTCGAACAGCAGGGAGACGATCCAGGGAGCCAGCAGGGTCACCAGTACGGTCAGCGCCACAGCCAGCGCCACGGTCAGCAGGGCGGCTTTGCGGATGGCTCGCAGAGCGGCGGCCGGAGCGCGCTGGGAGCGGAAGCGGGCGATCTCGCTCAGCATCGAGGAGGACAGCGGCACCACCAGCAGAGCCAGCGGCACGCCCAGCAGCCGCAGGCTGTATTCGAAGCCCGCCGTGGCCCCCACACCGAAGGTCGAGGCGAAGGCCCGCGCTACCACCGCGTTCAGATGCACCAGCACCGAGTACACCACGACCGGCAGCGGCTCGCGCAGCACTCTCCGCCAGCCCAGGCGGTCTTCGGGTCCGCGCCGCGCCAGCACGTCGCGCGCGCTCCACCACACCGCGGCCACTTGCAGCCAGGCGCCGGCCACGTAGCCGGCCGCGAAACCGAGGGGACCGTGTTGCGGGGCGATGGCGGCCGCCACCGCGATGGTGGTCAGGTTGACCACGCATTGATGCAAAGCGGGCGCCAGGAAGCGCCGCTCGCTGTACAGCAGCGCGGTGAACAGCGCGCTGGCGGCCAGCGCCGGGATCGCCAGCGAAGTCAGCCGCAGCAACCCGGTCGCCATTTCGGCCGTTTCGTCCGTCAGGCCCGGAGCGAGAATTTTCACCAGCGGAGCGGCCAGCACAATCAGCGCCGCGGTGAAGATCAGCACCGGCCGCAGCAGCACTTCCACGAGTTCGTTGAAACAGGGACCCACGCGGTGCTGCCGGCGCGCGGCCAGCAGAGGCCCGAATCCGAAGACCACGCCCGTCGAGAGCACCGCCCACAGCAGATCCACCGGCACGAAGGCCACCGCGATGGCGTCGGCGCTCGGCCCCGTGCCCAGCAGCCAAGCCACGAAGGCGTGGCGCACAAAGCCCAGCGCCTGGCCGGCCATCAGGCCGATGGCCACCACCAGGCCCCCCCGGACGACCTTCCATTCCGAGATGTGCGCGACGGACGCGGGCAGCGTGGCGCTCATGTCGGCCCGGGACCTCGCTGCCGGGCAGGACTATCTTAGCGCGGCCCGGCGGCCCGGCGCACCATCAGCTCGCGCGATTTGTCGAGCAGGGCCTTGGCCTTGGGCAGAGCGTCCACCGCGCGTTCCACCTCCGGATCCAGTTCGATGGCCAACTGGTCGGCTTCTTCCTTGCTGAAGGCCGTGGTGTACATCTCCAGCCGCAGACGCTCCTCGATGAAGGACTGGCTTTCGGTGAACTCGGCTTCCGTGAAGGGAATCTCCTTCTTGCGCAGGAAGGCGCGGAACTCGCTGAGCACGCCCGCGTCGGGCTTGAAGGTGCGCGGCAGCTTCGCCTCGCGAGTGGCGAAATAGCTGGAGGTGAACTGGAAAAAGGCATTGCGGCCCAGCAGCCGGCTCTCCAGTTTCTTCAGCTTGGGCAGAGTGTATTTCTCGTCGGGCGAAATACCGCCGCCGCCCCGCACCTCGCGTCCGGAGTCGGTCATCTTGACGTCCTTGGACGGGGCCGGTTCGCCTTCCTTGCGGGTATAGTACTCGAGGAACGAGGTGTGCTCGTAATCGCGCTGGATCAGCCGGCCGCTGGGCGTGTAGTAGCGGGCCGTGGTCAGCAGCAGGGCGGTATTTTCAGCCAGCGGAAACTGCGACTGCACCAGACCCTTGCCGAAGGTGCTCTCCCCCAGAATCCAGGCCCGGTCGTGGTCTTGCAGCGCGCCGGCGACAATCTCGGCGGCCGAGGCCGAATACCGGTTCACCAGCACTACCACCGGGTATTCCCGCCCGGATCCGTTGCGCGTGGCCAGGTACGGCTTTTCCGCCGAGTTGCGCCCGCGATGGGAGACGATCACCTGTCCGCGCTTCAGGAAGCGGTCGGCCACCGCCACGCCCTCGTTCAGCAGCCCGCCCGGGTTGCCGCGCAGATCCAAAACCAGCCCCTCCAGTTCGCGATCGTTCAGCTTGCGCAGGCTCTGGTCGAACTCGCGGCTGGTGTTCTCGTTGAACGACTCGATGTGCACATATCCAATGCGGGGACGAACCAGGAACGCGGTGTTCACACTGCGCCGCGAGATCTCGTCCCGCTGCATCTCGAAGCTAAGCGGCTGGTCGCTGCCCTCGCGCAGGATGCCGATCTTTACTCGCGTCCCGCGCGGCCCTTTCAGCCGTTCCACCACCTCGGTCAGGGAAAGGCCTTCGGTGGGCTTGTCGTCCACCGCCACGATGACGTCGGCCGGACGGATGCCCGCCTTGTACGCCGGCGCGCCCGAGAAGGGATGAATCACGGTGACTTTGCCGCCCTGCGAGCCGACCATCATGCCGACGCCGAAATAGCGCCCGTTCTGGTCCTCGCGCAGAAGCTGGAAGTCGCGCGGATCGAAGAAGCTGGAGTGCGGATCGAGGGTGCGCAGAGCGCCCGGAATGGCGCCCTTGTACACCGCCTTATCCTGGTCCAGTTTGTCGGCGGCGTTGGTTTCCACCAGCTCCAGCACGCGCACGAAGGAGCGCAGCCCGGCCCGCAATTCGTCGTCGGAGGCCGCCGCCGCGCTGCCGGTCACCCGCGGGCCCAGGAACCCGCCCAGAATCGAACACACTCCCACCGCCAAAGGCAGCAGCAGCGTGGAACGCCGCGAACGGCTCATGCGCACACCCTCCAGTTGTTGAAACGACCCCGCACCCGCGCCGCGAGTCGGCTTCTAACCGTCACTCTAACACGGTTCCGATTCGGGCCGCCGGGATGGCGTCGCCCAGGTTCATCGACCCGCCGCCTTCGCTGACGTAGTTTCGATTCCAGCCCGGGATCTCCACCACCACATCGCCTGTGGCCACGCACTGGCATCCCAAGCGAGAGTGCAGGGTCAGACCGGGCGCCAAGTCGAGCTTATCGGCTTCGTCGTCTTCCATTTCCGACAAGTTTTTCTCTCCGTCCCGGACGATGACGTGGCAGGTGGTGCAGGCGCAATTGCCGCCGCAGGCGTGCTCCAGGTGGATTCCGAAATGCAGCGCGATGTCCAGAATCGACAGCGGCTTGCCGTGCTCGGAGTAAGGCAGGGTGGCCGGATCGAACTCGACCGTCCGGTTCTGGGGCTGAAACGTGACCTTCACACTCCCATTGTACCTCAATATGCGACTGATTTAGTCCTATATTGTTTCAGAGGCTGCACGCCAGTTATTCATGGCGCAGGGCGACCTGCGGATCGATGCGCGCGGCCCGCCGGGCGGGCCACCACACGGCCAGCGAGAGCACCGACAAGAACCCGCAACCGGCCAGGCCGAAGGTCGCGGCATCGAATGGCTGCACCTCGAAGAGCATACTCGCCAGCCATCGCTGCGTGTAAGCGGCCGCGGCGAATCCGACGATCAAGCCGAGGATTCCGGAGCGCACACCCTGGCTCATGAAGTGGGAAAGGATCTGCCCGGGACGGGCGCCCAGGGCCGCGCGGATTCCGATCTCCTGGGTCCGTTCGGTAACCAATTGCGCGATGACGCCGTACAGGCCGATGGTGGCCAGCAGCAGGCCGATCGCGCCGAACACGGAAATCAGCTCCGCCATCACGCGGCGAACGCCGAGCGATTCGCCGATGCGTTCCTCCAGGGTCGCGGAGTCATAGACGGGGACCGAAGCGTTCGTCCGGCGGACCACTTCGCGCAGGACGCCGGCGGCCGGCGCATCCGAGCGGACAACCATGGCGGCTTGCGAGAAGGACCTGACCTGCGCCAGGGAGTAGTAAGCCACCGGACGGGAGCCTTCCTCAAGCGTGGTTCCGCGGATCGTGCCCGTAACGCCGGCGATGCGCGCCCAGCCGCCGTACGTGTTGATCTCCTGGCCAATGGGATCCTGGTTGGGGAAGAAACGATCGGCGAATCGGGCGTCGACCAGACAGACCAGGGGCGCGCCGGCCGAGTCGGAATCCGACAGGTTTCGGCCGCGGAGCAAAGGAATGCGAAGAGTTTTGAAATATCGCGGCGAGACCAGATAGGCTTCGCCGTGCCACTCCGGTTCTCCGGGCTCCTGCCCGCGGTTCCGGATGTCGAAACCGCTGGTCAGGCCGCCTCCGCTGAAGGGCACCGGATACGCCAGGGCCGCGGATGTCAGGCCCGGAGACGAGTCCAGCGCCGCTTGCAGACGGTCCAAAAAGCCAGGATCGTTCTTGGGCTTCAAGAAGAACGCCGTGGACACCTGCCGCGGATCGAACCCCGGCTGAATCCGCTGGACCGCCCACAGGCTGCGGACCAGCAGCACGGTCGTGACCACCAGAACGAAGGCTCCGGCGACCTCGGCCGCGATGAAGAGGCGCTGGAAGGAATGACGCCGGCTCCGGACCAGTTGCGAGGACTGGCTCTCACGCAAGAGCTGGATGGCCGGCGCCAGGCCGAAGAACAGGCCGCTCAACAGGGCCAGGGCGAAACCATAGAGCAGCAATCGCCAGTCGAGCGACACCAGCGCGAGTAGCTGCTTGCCGGGAATGGCCAGGCGAGTCAGTAGCGACACGGCTGCGCGCGCCATCAGGAGTCCGGCCGCGCCACCCAGCGCGGCCACGAGCAGGCTCTCGATCAGGAGCTGGCGGACGATTTGCAGGCGCGTCGCGCCCACCGAGATCCGGATGGCGATCTCCCGCCGGCGGCCCGAGGCGCGAGTCACGAGCAGCCCGGCGACGTTGGCGCAACCGGTGAGCAGAACCATCAGCGCCGCCGCCCACACGAGCCACAACGGACGCCGAAGATCGCCCGCGACGTAGCGCGCGAACGGATCGATCTCAATCCCGTAGCCGTACTCGGAGAGCTCGCGGCCTTCCGCGTCACCAGCGGATTTGACGGCGGCGACGTGGCGCGCCACGCGGTCTTCGGCCTGGGCCAGCGTCACGCCGTCCTTCCGGCGCGCGAAGACCGACAGCATCATGTTGTAGCCGCGCCGCTGGAGGCGGTCCGGCGCAAGGATAAGCGGGGTCCAGAGCTGGGCCGCGGCTGGGAACCGAAAGGCCGCCGGGGCCACGCCGACAATGCGGTAAGGCTTGCCGTCGAGCATCATTACGCGGCCGACGGCGGATGGATCGCCGCCGAAGGCCGAGCGCCAAAAGCGGTGAGACAGAACCACGCTTTCCCGGTCTTCCGGCGCGAAGAAGCGCCCCAGCGCGGGTTGCTCGTTGAAGACCCGGAAAAAATCCAGCGTGACCGCCGGCCCGCGCAGACGGGCCGCCTCGCCCCCCACTTGAGCAGTCCAGTAGCGTCCCTCGAAGGCCGCGACCGCGGAGAAGGCGTCGGTCATCGAGCCGATCTCGCGGAACTCGACGCCGGAGGTTTCCGCGTGGCGCATCCGGATCTTGTCCATGCGCACCCGGGCCGTCACCACCTGGTCTGCCTGACGCAAGCCGAGCGGGTTGAGCAGGACGGTTTCCAGCACGCTCATGATGGCCGTGTTGGCGCCCACGCCGAAGGCGAGAGTCAGCACCGCCGCGACGGTCACCAGCGGCTGGCGAAGCGCGAGACGCCAGGCAAAGCAGAGGTCTTTTACGATCGAGTCGATCCACGCCAGGCTCCACTCGTCGCGGCTTTGCTCGACAGCGGCCGTCGTGCCGCCAAACCGCCGCGCGGCGGCAAACCGGGCTTCGCCGGGAGGCAGGCCGTCGCGGACCAATTGCTCTTCCAGCATCTGGCGATGCAGGCGGAGCTCCTCGGCGAGATCGTTGTCGAGGCGCGAGCGCCGCAGCCAGAAACGAACACGGTTCCAGAGTTTCATGCGCTCTCCATGACCCGGGCGATGGCCGAAAGCAGAAAACCGAAGCTCCGAACCTCCTCTGCCAGCCGTTTGCGCCCGGCGGAAGTGATCTTGTAGTAGCGCGCCTTGCGATTGGTTTCCGAAAGGCCCCACTCCGCCTCCACCCAGCCGTTCAGCAGCAGCCGTTGCAGCGCCGGATACAACGAGCCCTCGCCGACGCGAAGCGCATCCCCGGACACCGTGTGGATATGCTGAGCGATGCCGTAGCCGTGGTTCGGACCCCGGCTCAAGGTTTTCAAGATCAGCATTTCCAGCGTGCCGGGCAGAAGGTCGGGGTTCGGATTCGCCTTTGTTCCCATTGTTCATCGATCCATCGACTGTCGATTGGAACAGTATGCATCGAAAGCGAACCGCTGTCAATACCCGACGGGAGTTTACAATCCGACGCTGTGGGTGAAGGCGGCCAGGTGTTCCAGTCTGGCTCCTGCCGCGCCCGAGTCGATCGATCGGGCGGCCAGTGCGACGCCCTCCTCGAAGCCCGCCGCCCGGCCGGCCGCCACCAGCGCCG
>JACQZT010000101.1 GCA_016213755.1 Acidobacteriota bacterium
AAACCCCGAAACTCGCATGGCACACAAGTCCAAGCCCGTCCGCTGGCTGCCCGCGGCGATCTGCGCCGCGCTGGTGGCGGTCAACCTCTTTCTGTTCGGCGAGGTGGTGAATCACGGATTCTGCGGCCTGGACGATTCGATGTACCTCACCGAGAACCCGGCCGTGCAGGCGGGTCTCACCTGGGCCGGGGTCCGGTGGGCGTTCACCTCGCTGGAAATCAGCTACTGGCAGCCGCTGACGTATCTCTCGCACATGGCGGGGTGGGAACTCTTCGGTCCCTGGGCCGGCGGCCACCATGTCATCAACCTGCTGCTGCACATTTTGAGTTCGGTTTTGACCTTTCTGGCGCTGCGGCTGCTGACCGGGGCCGTGTGGCGCAGCGCGGCGGTAGCGGCGCTGTTTGCGTTCCACCCGCTGCACGTGGAGACCGTGGCCTGGCTGGCCAACCGGCAGGACGCCCTGGCAAGCGTCTTCTGGCTGGCGGCGATCTGGGCCTGGGCGTGGTACGCGGCCAAGCCATCGGCGGGCCGGTATGCGGCCGTGGCGCTGATGTTTGCCTTGGGCCTGATGTCGAAGCCGATGGTGGCGACGCTGCCGGCCATTCTGCTGTTGCTGGACTACTGGCCGCTCGGGCGCGGCGGGTGGAAGCGCCTGGTGCTGGAGAAGATCCCGCTGGCGCTGGTGGCCGCGCCGGCGATCGGCGCAGCCTACATCGCCGAGCACTCGACCGGCGCGACGAAAATCGTCGCGGACCTGACGGCGTGGGACCGCTTCGCCAACGCCGCGGTTTCTTACGCGGCCTACCTGATCCACACCGTCTGGCCGGCCTGGCTGGCGGTGCTGTATCCCTATGAGCGGCAGATCGCCGTCTGGAGGGTGGCCGGGGCACTGCTGCTTCTGGCCGGCGTGGCGTGGGCGGCCCGGCGCTCGCGCTGTGCGACGGTGGGCTTGCTGTGGTTCGCCATCGGACTGCTGCCGGCCATCGGATTGATTCAGGTGGGATTCCAGTCCCGGGCGGACCGCTACACGTACATCCCCCTGACCGGGCTCTTCGTCGCCATGGTGTGGACCCTCGCCGAAATGCCGCGGCTGCGCCGCTGGGCGCCGCTGGCCTTGGTGCCGTTATGCCTGGCCTCGGGGGCCCAGATCGGTTACTGGCGCAGCAACCTGGCTCTGTTCCAGCACGCCGTCGAGGTCACCGGCGACAACGTCGTGGCCGAGAACAACCTGGGACAGGGGCTGCTGGAAGCGCGGCGATTCGGCGAAGCGATTCCGCATCTGGAAAAGGCCGCCCGGCTGGATCCGCGGCGCCCCGAAGTTTTCAATAACCTGGGTGTGGCGCTGTTTCACAACGGCCGCTACCGGGAGGCGCTGGAGCAGTTCGACCACGCACTGCGCTTGTTGCCGGACTATGGAAACGCCGGCTACAACCGGGCCCGGGCGCTGCGCGAGCTCAAGCGCACGGACGAGGCGCTGGCGGCTTTTGTGGGCGCGCTCGATCTCCAACTCGGGCCGGTGGCGCGTTACGACGCGCACAACGACGCAGGCTCCATGCTGGCCAACAGCGACCGGCTCCAGGAGGCCCTTCCGCATTTCGCGCGGGCCATCGTGCTGGATCCAGCGCGAACCGATGCGCGCAAAAACCTGGCCATTGTGTTCTACAAGCTCGGCAGGAAGCAAGAGGCCGCCGGGCAGTTGCGGGCGGTGTTGCAGATCGACCCCTCCGACACCCAGGCCCGGCAGAGCCTGGAGGTGCTAGAACGGCCGCCCTCCTGATCGCCATCGGAAACTCGCTGCGCCGGGACGACGGCGCCGGGCGCCGGGTGATCGAACTGCTGGCGCCGCCGCCGGAGGTGGCCGTGCGAGAGGTGTTCCAGCTCACGCCCGAAATCGCCGAAGACCTGGCCGGCGCCGGAACGGTGATCTTCGTGGATGCCAGCGTGGCCACCGATCGGGTGATGCTGGAACCGGTGGAGGCGGGCGGCGGGTCGATGCCCATCAGCCATTCGCTGGCGCCCGCCGAGGTGGTGGCGCTGGCCCAAGTGCTGTATGGCTTCACGGGCCGCTCCTGGCTTTGCCATGTGCCGGGCGTGGATTTCGAGGACGGCGAGGGGCTCTCGGAAACCGCCGAAGCCAATGCCCGCCGCGCCGCCGAACGTTTGCGCGCGGTACTCTGGGGTTAGCCGCACATGCAGGAGTCCATCGTCGCCGCGCTCGCGGGAAATCCCATCCTGACCCTTTTCGTTGTTATCGGCCTGGGGTACCTGGTTGGCGAGGTGGGCCTGTTCGGGCTCAAGTTCGGCGTGGCGGGCGTGCTGTTCGTGGGCTTGGCGGTGGGTGCGCTGAGCCCCGCCATCGCGCTTCCGGAGTTGGTCGCGGCCCTGGGGCAGGTGTTCTTCGTGTACGCCATCGGCATCCAGTCGGGACCGGCGTTTTTCGCCGCGTTCCGGCGCCAGGGATACCGGGACAGCCTGCTGGCGCTGGGCGTGATTGCCTTCGGCGCGGTCCTCACCGTGGGATTCGCCTGGCTGCTGGCGATTCCGGCGCCGCGCGCGGCGGGGCTGTTCTGCGGCGCGCTGACCAACACGCCCGCGCTGGCGGCGGCGCGCGACCGCGCGCAGAGCGACGAGCCGGTGGTGGCGTACTCGATTGCCTATCCCATCGGCGTGATCGGCGTCCTGATCTGTTTCCAGGTGTTTCGCCGGATCTGGAGGACGGACGAACGGGCCGGCGAGGAAACCGCGCCCGAGATCCTGGTGCGCGACTTCCGGGTGACCAACCCGGGCGTAATCGGGCGCAGCGTGGGCGATGTTTTGCGCCTGCACAAGGATTTGGGGTTCGTCATCGGCCGCATCCGGCACGCGGGCGAGATCGACCTGGCGAAGTCCGGCACGACGCTGGCGGCGGGCGACGTGGTGGCCGTGGTGGGCGAAGAGCTGGCGCTGGAGCGGGCGCAGCAGATCTTCGGCGAGCTGAGCCCGACGCGGATTGTCGAGGATCGCTCGAAGCTCGATTACCGCCGGGTTTTCGTGTCCAGCAAGGAAGTGGTGGGCCGGCGGCTGTGCGACCTGGACCTGCAAAACACGCTGGGGGCCACCGTCACCCGCCTGCGGCGGGGCGACGAGGACATGGTGCCGGCGCCCGAGACGCGCCTGGAATCGGGCGACCGCGTGCGGGTGCTGACGCGGCGCGAGAACTTCTCGAACGTGGCCCGCTTCTTCGGCGATTCGATTCGCGGCACGGCCGAGGCCGACTTCGGTTCGGTGGGCATCGGCATGGTGCTGGGCGCGCTGGTGGGGATGTTCCCCATCCCGCTGCCCGACGGCAGCGTGATGCGCCTGGGCCTGGCCGGAGGGCCGCTGGTGGTGGCCCTGATCCTGGGCAAACTGGAGCATAGCGGACGGGTGACCTGGGCCATCCCGGTGAGCGCCAACCTGACCCTGCGCCAGGTGGGGCTGCTGCTGTTTCTGGCCGGCGTCGGCACCAAGGCCGGCTACTCGTTCGCCGCCACCCTGCGCACCAGCGGCATCCAGATGCTGGCCGCCGGCGCGGTGATTACCTTCGCCGTGACGCTGGCCACGCTGATTGTGGGCTACCGGGTGCTGCGCATTCCTTACGACAGCCTGATGGGGCTGATGAGCGGCGTGCAGACGCAGACCGCCTGCCTGGCCCACGCCAGCAACCTCTCCAAGACCGAAGCCCCCAACGTGGCCTACGCGGGGGTCTACCCGGTGGCCATGATCGCCAAAATCCTCCTAGCCCAATTGCTAATTCGGTGACAGGCTACTCTTTCCCCAATTTTGACGTCATGGATTTGTTGATTCCATTCCACTTGTCAGATATGGATTGGGGAGGAAGCGGCAAATAAAGGGGTTAAATTGGGGAAAGAGTAGCCTGTCACCGAATTAGGTTGGCTGCATCGTCGATATTGAGGTCTGGTTCACTCTCGGGTTCGAACGATGCAGAGACGACAGTTCTTACAGATCGCCGCGGCGGGGGCCGGAGCTTGGGCGGCGGGCTGCGGCCGGGCGCGGGCGACGGCGGGGAAGCGTTCCGTGGCCACGTTTTGCGAGCTGTGCTTCTGGAAGTGCGGCGCCGTGGCCACGGTGGAGGACGGCCGGGTGGTCAAGCTCGACGGCAACCCGGCGGACCCGCTCTCGAACGGGCGGCTGTGCCCGCGCGGCAACGGCGGCACGGGCGCGCTGTACGACCCGGACCGGCTGAAAACGCCTCTCATCCGTATCGGCGAGCGCGGCTCGGAGCGCTTCCGCGAGGCCTCCTGGGAAGAAGCGCTGGACCTGGTGGCACGCGCATGAAGGCCATCCGGGAGAAGTACGGCCCGGAGGCTATGGCGCTGTTTACTCATGGCACCGGCGGCAGCTTTTTCACTCATCTGCTAAAGGCCTTCGGATCGCCCAACATCGCCGCCCCAAGCTATGCACAGTGCCGCGGCCCGCGCGAAGTCGGGTTCCAGCTCACCTTCGGGACCGGCGTCGGCTCGCCCGAGAACACCGACATCGCCAACACCCGCTTCCTGGTGCTGATCGGCTCGCACCTCGGCGAGAACATGCACAACACCCAGGTGCAGGAGTTCGCCGAGGCCATCCGGCGAGGCGCGAGAATCGTTGTCGTCGATCCGCGCTTCTCGACCGCCGCGGGCAAGGCCAACTGGTACCTGCCCATCAAGCCCGGCACGGACATCGCCCTGCTGACGGCCTGGGTAAACGTCCTGCTCACGGAAGAGTTGTACGACAAGGAGTACGTCGCCCGT
>JACQZT010000102.1 GCA_016213755.1 Acidobacteriota bacterium
CCCCTGCCGCGGATTCTGCATCCGGAACCTGGGGTGCGGTTTGACGCCAGATACCCAAGGTAGGAGCCGTATGCGCTAAAGTGCGCCCGTACGGATCTGTGCGGGGGGCGTCCGGCAACGGGCGTCCCTACCGCGACTGAATGCGAATGGTGGCCGTCGGTCGCGCCAAGATCGGGGCGCCCCGTGTTCCCGAGATTGGCGAACCGGGTACAGCCTGCGCCAAACTGGGCCAACATGGAGAAGCCGGAAGCCATTTCAGACTCCACCCGAAAGCCCGTAGACATTGGCGCAAAACACGGCGCTGCAAAACTTTCCGCCAGAAGGCGGCAGGATTCAACGATAGAGGTACTAGCGGTAGCGCCTCGGTAACTTAACGTTGAAGCTGAAGCGCTTACCGAGCCGCGCGCGCAAGCAAACGGTACCAGCCTCGGTTTTTCGACAGCTCCTGACGGTCGCGGTTCGGAATCCGATGCCGAGTCGCGACCGTCTGGCCGTGCGCCGGCCTTGCTGGCGCATCGTCCACCTCCACGGATTATGCGTGGTGTATACTTCAGCTACTGGACGCTTGGAGTCTCGTCGTCTGAGAACAGGAGGTCAGTCTCATGAGGTTTGCGCTTGCACTGCTCATGGCAGTCGTGCTCGTTTGTCCGGCGGTCGCGCAGTTGGACCGCGGCGCCCTGACGGGGACCGTCACCGATTCGAGCGGCGCCGCCGTTCCCTCCGCGAAGGTGACGGTGCGAAACACCGGCACCAATGCCGGCTACGAAACCGAAACGACGATGTCCGGGCAGTACACGCTGCCCAATCTGCCGTACGGCTCTTATGAGGTCATCGTCGAGGCCAGCGGCTTCAAGAAGTTCGTGCGCACCAACCTCGCCCTGCGCGCCGCGGAAGTGCTGCGCGTCGACGCCAAGCTCGACATCGGCCAACTGGCGGAGACGGTGGAGGTCAGCGCGCAGGTCTCCCGGGTGCAGACCGACTCTCCGCAGGTGGGCACCTCGCTCACCAACTCGAACATCATCGACCTGCCGCTGAGCTTTTCGGGCGCGCGGTCGCCGGAGGGGTTCGCCTACCGGCTCACGCCGGGCGTGGCGGGGAGTTCGTGGACCTCGCACATTAACGGATCCACCACCGCGTCGAAGGACGTGCTGGTGGACGGAGCGAGTTCCAGCACGTTCCGCGCGGGGCACTTCGGCGAGTCGACCATGTCGCTGGAAGCGGTGCAGGAGTTCAAAGTGCAGACCAGCGGCATGAGCGCCGAGTTCGGGCGCATGCAGGCGGGGGTCTTCAACTTTGTTCTGAAATCCGGGGCCAACCAGGTCCACGGAAGCGCCTACGGCGCTCTGCGCAACGAGGCGCTGAACGCCAACTCGTGGGTGAACAACTTCCGCGGCGTGAAACGCTCCCAGGACCGGAAGCAGAACTTCGCGGGCTCGGCCGGCGGCCCGGTGTACCTGCCCAAGGTCTACAACGGGAAGGACAAGAGCTTCTTCTACGTGGCCTACGAGCGGTACCGGGAGCGCACCGGGGGCTTCGGCGCGCCCAACCGCACGCTGCCGCAACCGGAGTTTTACGACGGCAATTTCGCCCGGCTGCTGCAAACGGTCACCGCCGGCAGCGACGCCCTGGGACGCTCCGTGATGCGCGGCGCCATCTACGATCCGGCGACGTTCCGCCAAGTGAGCGGCGGCACGCGCTATATCGGCGACATGTACCCGGGCAACGTCATCCCCAAGTCGCGCTTCAGCGAAGTGTCGCAGCGGGTGAACGAGATTGCCAAGAAGTACTACCTGCCGACCATCCGGGACGCCACGGGGCAGATCGCGCTGGTGAACAACGGCATCTTCCCGGTGGCCAACACACCGCAATTCGACCAGCACCAGTTCTCCGTCAAGGGCGACCAGATCCTGGGTTCCCGGCACAAGATTTCCGGGTCGTACACCTTTACGCTGCGGCCACGGCTGTTGCTGGACCAGGGCGGAATGTGGTCCCCGGAGGGCCCCGAGGGCGGGCCGCTCTCGAAAGCGCGGCGGCAGCGGACCAAGTCGCAGCTCGGGCGCCTGTCCTACGACTGGACCATCACGCCCACGCTGCTGACGAACGCGAACACCTCCTGGAACCGCTTCTATAACCCCAACTCGGGGGTGCACGCGGGCCTGGACGGCGCCAAGGAACTGGGCATCAAGAATTGGACGACCTACGGCTTTCCGGCCATCAGTTGGGGCGGCGGGCCGTATGTCGGGCTGGACAATCCCGGCGACCCGCAGAAGGACGTCTCGGTGTACTCGAGCGGCGGCATCATGGCCACGTTCAGCCTGAGCCGGGGCCGGCACTTCCTCAAGTGGGGCGCGGACGAAAGGACGGCGCAGTTGAACACGCGGCCCACTGCGGGCGGCAGCATCAGTTTCAACGCGCGCGGCACAGCCATTCCGGGCGAGACCTACTCTGGCAGCCAGACCGGATACGCCTTCGCCAGCTACCTGCTGGGCATCGTGGACAGCGCCGGGCGGGGCGTGCCCATCAGCCTGGGCGGGCGGCGGCGCTACCTGGGGTTGTTCTTCCAGGACGACTTCAAAGTGAGCCAGACGCTGACCGTGAACCTGGGCATGCGTTGGGACTACCAGCCGCCCTACTACGAAGTCGCCGACCGCATGGGGAGCTGGAACCTGACCAAGACCGATCCGCTGACCGGGTTTGCCGGAGCCTACGATTTCGCGGGCTCGTGCGACGTCTGCACCAAGCGGCGCTTTTTCGGCCAGAAGAACTACCGTGGCTGGGGTCCCCGCTTCGGCCTGGCCTGGCAGGCGAGACCCGGGTGGACCGTGCGCACGGCGTATGGAATCTTCTATGAGGCCGATCTGTTCAACCAATACGGCGCGATTCCGGGCGCGACCGCGTTCCCCTGGCAGGGCAGCTACAACCTGAGCGCGGATTCGGTCCTGCCGTGGAAGGGGATTTTCAATTGGGACGCGGGATTCCCGACCGACCGCTTTATCCCCGCCGCCATGGACGTGTCGTTCGCCAACCGGGCGGGCGGCGCGCCATTGATTGTCGACCCGGGCTACGGCCGGCCCTCTTACACGCAGCAATGGAACCTGAACCTCCAGCGGCAACTGGCGCGGACGCTGCTATTGGACATCGGCTACGTGGGCAACAAGACCACCGGCATCAAGAACAACGCTCTGGCGCGAGTCAACCAGTTGCCCGCGTCCGTGCTGACGCAGTACGGGCGGAACCTGCCCAACGCGGTCACCACGCCCGAGCAGGCGGCGGCCAACGGCGTGCGGTATCCCTTCGCGGGCTACCGGGGCACTGTGGCCGGCGCGCTGCGGCAGTTCCCCCAATTGTCCGGCACCACCACTTTTGGTCCGTACGGGGCGCCGCTCGGATTCGCCAACTACCACTCCCTGCAAGTCATTCTGGACAAGCAGTTCGGAAAGGGCCTGAGCGGGTATGCCAACTACGTGTATTCGAAGGTGCTGAGCAACACCGAGTCGTCCTTCGTGGGCGACAACGCCGGCCCGCTGGACTACTATAACCTGAGGCTGGAGAAAGCGCCGGCGACCTTCGACCTGCCGCACATGTTCAAAGCCTACTTGCAGTACGAGGTTCCGTTCGGCAAGGGGCGCGCTTTCTCGACCTCCTGGAGGGTGGTGGACGCGGTGCTCGGCGGC
>JACQZT010000103.1 GCA_016213755.1 Acidobacteriota bacterium
GCGCTTGTGCGTTCGGCGCTATTTGACCAGCAGCGAATCGAGTTCGCCGGTTTGGCTCTTAACTTTGCGCAACTCGTTTCGGCAGGCCTGGTAGAGGCCCTCGGCGATTTGGCGCGCGGTGCGCTTGTCGACGGTATAAGGGTCCGTAACGACGGCCTTTTCGACCAGTTCCACCCATTCGCGGGGCCAGGCCTGAATCCCGCGCAGCGCGCCGGCGAGGCCGCCCGCCACATAGGCCCTGCAATCGGTGTCGCGACCGAGGTTGGTCGCGTAGAGCGTGGCTTCGCGCGGCTCTAGCGGATGAGTTCAGTCTCATTTCCCCAAGGGCAGAGGCGGGCATCCCCTCCCAGACCAAATGGACTTTCGCAATTCTCCGATCAGTGATCTTCAAAATGTCGCTTCAGGTCATTCAGAGGCTTCTCAAGAGCGAACCACGATAGCGATGATGCCCCTAATGCGAACACGGTAGCAATGCACAACCCGAGCCATCCCTTGTTCAGGTGCTCAAGAGGAGTCTTGGCTACAGACCATCTCAGCGCGTCCGTCACAAGGGGGTGATAGACGTAAATCCCATAGCTGATCTTGCCAATGTAGCTCACCGGGCCGAATTGAAGAATGCGGCCAGGCAGACCGGAAAAGCCTCGCGCCGACCGGGATACAAGCCAACCGAAGAACAGAGCAAGAACCGTGTCGTACAGCAGGAAACCCGGGACGAAAAGATTCTTGTTGCCCCAAAGTTCGGCGCATACTAATACGACGCCAGCAACGGGCATTACCACCCGATCCATATACTCTGACACTGTCGGGGGCAATCCCCGCCCCCGCGGGTTAACGGTGTGCGCTAGAATGAAAGTTCCCTCGAAGCGCCGGCGATGTCCGCGGCGCGCGCGAAGGATTCTCATCAGGAGAGAGACTCACTTGGCAGACGACAAGCTGTACAAAGCCGAATACATGGGCGCCGGCACGTTCCTCATCAGCAAGCCCAAGCGCAAGACCACCAAGACCCGCCAGACCAAGCTCAAGAACCCGCAGCGCGGCGCGCGCCGGTAGTTTCTGCCGCCAGGCCGGAGGAAGAGCCCGGCGTTTTGCGGGGAAGCTCCTTGCAAGGAGCGGAAGGGTTCTTCGGGGATCACAGGCGGAAGAAACAGAAGGGGGAGCAGGCTGGACCGGGCTCTCTCGCTTCCACCATACCCGCCGGGCTCTGGCCCGCGCCGGGCATAGCTCCGCAAGTTATTGAAAACAGGTCCAATCTATTTTTTTCATCCCGCGTGATCGCGGATCCCGGTAAAGCTTTGCCGTTGCTTTGCCGATAAATGGTCGGCGTCGGTGGTGCGCCGCGTTTGCCGCCTGATCGCATTCTCACGCAAGACGAAATCGACAGGGTGTTTCTAAACCTGCAGGACTCGGGCAAGTCCGGCGAGCCGGGCGGGCGAGCGCAGTCCTACGATTTTCGCCGGCCGGATCGAATTGCGAAAGACCAGTTGCGCTCGATCCACGTCCTGCACGACAATTTCTGCCGCGGGCTGGCTTCCAGCCTGTCGGCCTATCTTCGCGCCTACGTGATGGTGAACCTGGTTTCGGTGGAGCAACTGTCGTACATGGAGTTCTCCCGCTGCCTGCCGTCTCCCACTTGTCTGACCTCCCTGGGCATGCGGCCGTTCGACGGCAACGCGGTTCTGGAATTGAACCCGGCCCTGGTCTTTCCGGTTCTGGAGATGCTGCTGGGCGGCAGCGGCAAGTCGGCGGTCAAGATGAGCCGGGAAATCACCGAGATCGAGCAGAGCGTGCTGGAGGGCCTGCAGCGGATCATCCTGCACGATCTGAAGGAAGCCTGGAACGCGGTAGCCAACATCGACTTCGTCATCGAGAAGCACGAGACCGAACCCCAGTTACTGCAAATCCTGGCTCCCAACGAGGCGGTGGTGGCCATCAGCATCGAAGTCCGCGTGGGCGAGACGTCCGGCATGATGAACCTGGGGCTGCCGTCGATCATCGTCAAGATGCTGCGGCAGAAGTTCGACCAGCGCTGGTCGATCCGCAAGAGCGAGTCCTCCGAGGACGAACAGGCGCGCATCCTGCGGCTGATCAAGCCCGCGCTCTTGCGGCTGGACGCGCGGCTGCAAGGGCCCCGGCTCACCGTGGACGACATGCTCCAGCTCAAAGAAGGCGACGTGCTGGCGCTCGACTATCCCACCGACCGGAACCTGGATTGCCTGGTCAACGGCAAACTCAAGCTCAAGGGCCGGATTGTCTCCACCGACCGCCTGCGAGCGTTTCGCGCCGATAGACTTCACCGGCCCGCGGACTGACCGCCCGCCAGGTCTTCCGCCACCGCCTCGGCGGCGCGCCGCCCGGAGACCAGAGCTCCCTCCATCGACGGGTTCTCGCGGTGATCGCCGCAGACATACAGACCTGCCGACAGGCGCACCGGCCGCCGCTCCAGCGGGATCGCCGGCGGAACGGCGTCGGGCTGCGCGTACGGGATGCGCAACAGCGCCAGCCGCCGCCAGCCGGCCACGGCGGCTCCGAACCAACGCTGCAACTGCTCCAGCGTCTTCGCTTCGATCTCCTCGTCCGGTTTTCCGTAGCGCCCCAGGACAGTCACCGCAACCAGCGCCTGTCCCTTGGGCGCGCATTTCGGCGCGGCCAGGCTGGGGACCCACAGGCTGTTGACCGGCCACTGGTTGTTGCCGTTCACGACCAGGATCGGCTCGTTCACCGGGGGTTCCGGAGCGGCGTAGTACAGGCGGATGACGGAGTGTGAGCGAGAAGGCGGCGGCGCGCCGGTCAAGCGGGCGGCCTCCGGTTCCTCGGCGGCCACCACGACGGCGCGCGCCGCCAATTCCTCGCCGGAGGAAAGAGCCACGTATCCCGGCGCGGCCGCCGCCACGCGGGCATTCAAACGGACCGATTCTTCCGGCAGGCGCCGGGCCAGTTGTTCCGGAATGGCGCCCATTCCGTTGGCGGGAACCGCCATCTCGCCCAAGGCGAGCATTTGCAGTACGAATTCCAGCATGCGGCTGGAACTGTGCAGTTCCTTCTCCAGGAAAATCTGGCCGAAAAACGGGCGCAGAAACTGGTTCAGCAGCGGTTCGGAAATCCCAATGTCGTTCAACAGCTTGGAAGCAGTCGTTTCGGGACGGGCGAAGATCTGCTCGGTCGGGCACGACAACACGTCTCGCTGCAGACTCCGGAAACGCATCCTATCCAGCAACGAACCAATCCGGGACGACCAGCCGCCGACGGCGCGCCAGGGGTGATGCCAGGGATCCAGAATTTCGCGAAACTCTCCCTGGTGACGGACCCAGGCGCCCGGCGTCAACGGCCGCAGGTCCAACGCTTTAAAATCCAGCCTCCGCGCGGCTTCCGGATAGGCGGTCAGAAGATGGGGGCAGCCGCGCTCCAGAAGGAAACCTTCCACGGGATCGGTGCGCACCCGGCCCCCGACGCCATCGGAAGCCTCCAGAATGAGGGTTGAGAAACCCTTTTCCCTGAGATCGAGAGCGCAGGAAAGTCCCGCCAGTCCCGCGCCCACCACCAGCACATCCGCTTTTGTCATTCCCATCCGCCGAACTCAAGCTGGCCGCGTGTACCCCGGGGTCATACCGAACCGTCTTAGCAACAGGTATTCGGAAAGATTCTCCGCCGTCAGCAGGCCGACCAAAGCCTCCTCGTCCATCACCAGGGCGCAGGCCCCGGCATGCGCCATCCGCGGCAGGATTTCGGCCAGATCCGTATCCGGAGCGAGGCGCGGGAAGTCCCGTTCCATGGCGCCGGCGACGTACGTCTCCTGCCCCTCGGTCGCGATGGCGCGCAGCAGGCTGTTGCGTCCCAGCAGGCCCACCACCTGTCCTCCGTGCATCACCGGGAAATCCTGCTGGGAGCTTTCCAGCATCAGGCGGGCCGCAATGGCGATGGTGTCGCCGTGATGCAGGGTGTGGAAGCGGGTCACCATGGCGTCGCGCACCGGGATCCCCTGCGTCAGGGCGCGCCCGATGGCCGCGGCGCTCTCCTGCGCGGCGCCCAGGTATACGAAAAAGGCCACGAAAACCACCAGGAACTGCATCGAGAGCAAGCCGTACAGGCCCATGCCGAAAGCCAGAAAACGGCCCGCGCGCGCCGCAATCCGCGTGGCGCGCTCCTCGCTCATCCGCGTGGCCAGAATCGAGCGCAGGATTCTTCCCCCGTCCATGGGAAAGGCGGGCAGGAGGTTGAAAGCCGCCAGCAGGAGGTTGCCCAGGGCGATGCGCTCCAGCAGGTTGGCGTCGGTCGCATTCCACAGCTCCGGCAAGGGAACCAGCGATCCGCGGGCGTACAGCCATCCCAGCACGGTGGTCGCGATGAGCAGGTTGGCGAACGGCCCGGCGAGTGAAATCCAGAACTCCTCTTGCGGCTTGGGATTCCGCTCCAGGCGGGCGACTCCGCCGATCGGGAACATCACGATCTCCAGCGTCCGCACCCCCAGGCGCCGGGACACCGCCGCGTGGGCCACTTCGTGCAGCAGGACGGAACCGAACAGCGCGGCCAGGTACACCGCGCTCATCGCCAGCGATTGCTCGCCGCCCAATCCCAGCACGATCAGAAAGACCGCCAGCAGGATAAAGGTGAAGTGCAGACGCAAGGGCACGCCGAGCAGGCGGAAAGCGGCGACGGTCCCGGACACGGAACTCTCGCGGCCGGCCGCCGATGCGCTGTTGGGCATGCTTGCTCCTGGACTTCCTTCCACACGATAGCAGAATCGCCCGAGTCGAACAGCTGTTGCGGACCGATACTGTCGAGCACCGCGCAGGCGCCCGCCGGAGAATGAGTGTGCCAGTTCGGTTGGACCGCTTACGGTCGCGGCTCGGAATCGGGTACCGAGCCGCGCGGTACACGTTGCCGAGCCGCGACCGTCAGGGAGCTGTCAAAAATTCGGCCTAAAACATTTTCATAGGATTATGTTTTGGTTTGTCCTGATCGTGATGCCGGATCAGGAAACCCTGTTTGAGATGCCTGCCGCCGAGTGCGGTCCGAAGACTCGCCCGGAAGAGCCGGAGGGGATGCCGAAGCTCA
>JACQZT010000094.1 GCA_016213755.1 Acidobacteriota bacterium
CTCGACTTTATCCAATTTCCGGCGGATCTTGCGCGGCAAACGCTGGGCAAGTTCAGGAGCGGAAGTTGGACTGAGAAAAAGGGCTGAACAAAATATCAAAGGCAAGTTAGGCTAAAACAGACGTTCCACGGAATGTTTTATGCTTAACTTGCCTCCAGCGTTTACTTCGATCATCGTGGCATTCGCCCCGCTCTTTTTCAATGGTGTTTGGCGCTGTGCCCGCATCCTGTTGATAGGAGCCATTCTGGCGCCCGGAAAACGAACCGTCACCAGCGCGCTTCGTGGGATGGGGCTGAGCGGCGAACGCCGCTTTCAGATCTACCATCGCGTGTTGAACCGGGCGGTTTGGAGTTGCCGCCAGGCCAGCCTCATCTTGCTGCGCATGCTGGTGGCTGCATTCGCCCCAACGGGCCCCCTGGTGCTGGGCCTGGATGACACCATCGAGCGGCGCTGGGGCCCCCAGATCTCCGCCCGCGGCATCTATCGCGATGCCGTGCGCTCGTCGGAATCGCATTTCGTCAAAACCAGCGGGTTGCGCTGGCTCAGCCTCATGCTGCTGGCCCCCATCCCTTGGGCCGGACGCGTCTGGGCGCTCCCCTTCCTTACCGCGCTGGCCCCTTCGGCGCGTTACTTCCAGGAACGCAAACTGCGCCCCAAACTCCTCACCGACTGGGCTCGGCAACTGATGCTCCAAGTGAAACGGCGGATGCCCCGGCGCAGGCTGGTGCTGGTCGCCGACGGGGGCTTCGCCGCCATCGAGTTGTTGAACTGCCTCACCCGCCGGTCCGTCATTTGCGTTACCCGGATGCGTTTGGACGCCCGTCTGTATAACGCCGCCCCGCCCCGCAAGAAAGGCGCCCGGGGGCGGCCCCGGCGGGTTGGAACTCGTCTCCCGTCCCTCCAGCAAGTCCTCGCCGATCCCCACACCGTCTGGCAGCGGCTGCCGTTTCTCCACTGGTATTGCGAGACCAACCGCCAGGTCGAAGTCACCTCTGGCCAGGCCGTCTGGTATCACGGCGGATTGCCTCCCTTGCCCATCCGGTGGGTGCTGGTGCGGGACCCGAAGGGCAAGTTCGAAACGCGCGCCATACTCTGCACCGATCCGAGTCAGTCTCTCCGTCAAATCGTGGACTGGTTCCTGATGCGCTGGCAAGTGGAAGTGACCTTCCAGCAAGTCCGCGCTCACCTGGGCGTGGAAACCCAGCGGCAATGGTCCGACCTGGCGATTGCCCGCACCACTCCGGTGCTGTTTGGCCTGTTCTCCATCGTCACCTTGCTGGCCAACCGCCTGGCTCGGGGTGGAACACTGCCCGTCCGGCAAGCGGCCTGGTATCGCAAACCACGCGCCACATTCTCCGATACGATCGCCTTGGTTCGCGAACACATATGGCTCCGCTCAAGTTTATTCACTTCCTCTTCCGGCCGCCGCACGAAGAAGATACCACGTGCGTTGTTCGATGGGCTGATGCAAACGGCTTGTTATGCGGAATGATTAGACACAGCCGATCCGAGCTGAACCTCATCCACCCTTCCCAATGAGCGCGAGCGCCGCAAGCACTTGATGCTCCGCTCCTAATACTCGAGTCGCACAAGGCAGCCATCTTTGGGACTGAGAGCGGCCGCCAATGCTCGGGCGCCCGGAGTGTGGGAGGTCCGCCTCGCCGCATTTTCGCCATGTGTTCGCGTTACACTGATGTTACATCGGCTAAAACATTCTTTGCTGTCAATGTTTGCGAGCGACAACAAGAAATCCCCGCGCCTCCGGCGGACTGCCCATGAATAGCCACGTTGGGCGCTGTCAAGAATGGATAAAGTCGAGCTCAGGGCGCGGTCGGCTCGTCGCTCACGGCAGTAAAACCAGGGGTGCGCGGGGGAAGGCGAATTTGCGTCCGACCTCGTCGACGACGTTTAGCTGGCAGTTGTAGCGGCCCGGCCGCAGCTTGGCTAGCGGAACCTGAAACTGGAAGGCCAGCGTCTGGTTGCGCTCCGGCGCCAGCCGGGAGATCCGGACCGGCTCGGACTCGAAGGCCTTGGTGCGCCCCCGGTACAGTCCCAGGCTGGCCGCCACCGAAAGGGTTTTCTCATCGCCCTCGCCTTCGGGATCGTAGACCTCGAAGTAGACGTACAGATTCTGGTCCTTGCGGAAGACCCGCGTGATGCTGGGGACCAGCTTCTGCCCGCCGCGGACCAGGGGATGAACGGCCAGCAGTTTCTGGTTGTAGGCCGCGCCGCCCACGGCGGAGGAGAGGGTTTCCCGCTGGTTGCTCCAGACCACCGAGCTCATGCGCACGCCTTCCGGCAGGCTGTTTAGGTCCGGAACCTCGAAGCGCGTTTCAAAGGTGCCCATTTTGCCTGCCCCGTTTTCTCGCGCCAGGAAGCGGAGGCGGTAGGCGCCCGGCGCCAGCAGGAAGCCGGTGTCGTATTCCAGCGCGCGTTTGCTCCAGCCCGCGGCCGTGGCGGCGGTGAGCTTGACGCGAATGGTATCGCGCACGGCGCCGGCCAGCTTGCCCTTGGAGTCGCGCACCTGCCCGATGAAGTCCAGCTCGGCGGTTTCCGCCGGGCCCTTGCGGGCCAGGGCAATCAGGCCGGCAGGCACTTTGACCGCCACCGGCACGAAGTAGTTGGCGCGGTTCAAGCGGAAGTAGTTGATCTCCAGCGCCAGCGGCAGTTCGGTCTTCGGGTCGCCCAGTTGCAGGGCTTCCTCGAGTTGCCGTTCCTTGTCGGCGGCGTTGAAATTCGCGAAGACCTTCCCGGCGTAGTAGCCCGCGCGGTGTTCCACCTTCCATTGCGGGCGCGCGGCCAGGCGCACGCGGATGCGGCGGAAGCGGCCGTCCGGGAGGGCGTTGGTGCTGTAATAGCCCAGGATATAGTAGCTGGCCAGGTCCTTCTGCGCCTGGGTGATGCCCGGCGTCAGGTCGTTTTCGTCCAGGAGCGCCTTGCCGCCGGTGTCGGCGGCGAGAGAGTACAGCGTATCCTGCTCGTCGTTGAGCTTGGCGGGGCGGTCGCGCTGCGTCTTGCCCGAGAAGATGCCGGTGCCGCGCTGGGCCGCGCGCGTGGCGTCGCCGCCGGGAGGCGTCGCGATCAGGCCGCGAGCGTCGATGGTGTAGAAAACCACGTTGGCGCGCTGCGCTTCGTTGACAGTGGCGCGCAACTGCGACTGGTTTTCCACGCCCGTCTTTCCGACCCCGCTCGAGAAGTACACCAGGGCTTTCTTTTCGGGCAGGGTCGAAAGATGCCGCGTGGCGGCTTCCAGGGCGCTCAGGCGGCGGTCGGTGTTGAAGATGTTGAACTCGGTGTCGTCGGCCAGGAACAGGACGTTGGATTCCTCTTCCGAGAGATCGCCGGCCGCGTCTGCTTCATCGCCCGGCAGCCCGGCCATTTCGCCGATGGGGAGATTGTTTATGGCTTCGATCAGCTTCTCGCGGTCGTCGGTGAAATCCTCCACCAGTTCCAAAGCGCTGGAAAAGGTCATAAGCGCCACCATGTCCGAAACGGTCATCTGCTCATTGAGGAACTTGAGCGCCGCCTGCTGCGCGTGGATCTCTTCGGCCGGCTTCATCGAGGACAGGTCGAAGAACAGGACCATCAGGCGGCGATCCTTGTAACGCACCTGGCCGGCGGATTGCTCAACCGCGGCCGCCGGCCCGCCGCCCAATTTGCTGCTCGCGATGCCGATGGGCGGGGGCAGGCTTTCGTCCCGCAACTGCTGGAACTCGAAGACCGAGACTTTTTGCGGCTTGTCGTCCTCGAAGAGCTGAAAGTCCTCCTTTTTGAGGCCTTCGACGATCTTGCCCGCGCGGTCGCGCACGGTCACATTGACCACCACCAGGTTGCTGGCGACCTCGAACTTCACCTCCGGCTGCTGGCTCACCGCCGGGAGAGAGGTGAGAAGGATTAAGCCGCGAATGAACGCGAATGAACGCGAATGATTGGACATCGTCAAAACCGAAAGCGGATCGTGCCCATGACGGTGCGCATGGGTGAAACCGCCGTGGGCAGGCCGTAGGTGAGCGAGTTTATCACCGTGCCCAAATTGGTAAACGCCGGATGGTTGGCGACGTTGTTGCTTTCCAGGCGCACGTCCAGACGCCGATTTTCTCCACTCAGTTTGAAGGAGCGGCCAAGGGCCAGATTGGCGCCCAAGAAGGCCGGCCCGGGCACCGTGTTGCGGCCCGCGTTCCCGTAGCGGCCGGCGGGCGGAATGGCGAACGCGCCCAGGTTGAAGAATCGTCCGCCCTCGACAGGCAATCCGGTGGCGTCGGCGCGCCCGCTGCCGACCACGCCCGTGCCGCCCGAGTCCGAGCGGTTGCCCAGCACGCGGGCCGTCAGCGGCGTGCCGCCGCGCAAGGTCAGCCCGCCGGAGAACGACCAGTCCTTGAACGCCCGTCCCCACCAGCCGTTCGGGCGGAAGAAGGCGGCGCCGTCGCCGATGGGCGAGTTGAGGACGCAGTTCAGCGAAAGCAGATGGCGCTGGTCGAAACTCGAAAGCCCGCGTTCGGCGCGCAGATCCTGGTCGTTTTGCGCCACCACGTTGCCGCCGCCGCCGAAGGTGGAGGCGTTGTCGATGCTCTTGGACCAGGTGTACATGGAGTTGAACGACATGCCCTGGCGGAAGCGGCGCGTGAGGCGGAACTGGCCGGCATGGTAGATCGAACTGCCTTCCGAGCTCTCAAACGTGAACCCGACGGCGTTGCCGATCTGGCGGCGCTGTTCGGCGGTCAGAGGGTTTCCGGGCGCGGCGCGGTTGGGCTGGCGCTGGATGTCCAGGCGCGTGCCCTTGGTCCCCAGGTACCCGATTTCCGCCACCAGCGCGTGGGGTAGTTCCTTCTGGACCGAGAAGTTCCAGCTCTGCGCGTAGCCGATGCGATAGAAGCGGTCGATGGCGTAACTGTTGGTGATCTTCACCGCGGGCATGGACAGGAAGCCGGTCTGAATGGTCAGCGGATGCGCCGCGCTGGTGGACTGGTTGGAGGTATTGGCGAACGGCGGCTGGGAAGCCAGGCGCGAGGCGAACTGGTTGTAGATCGAGCCGTTATAGTACCAGCCGTAACCGGCGCGCACGCTCATCTGCCGGCCCTTGAGAGGTTTCCAGGCGAGGCCCAGGCGCGGCGAGAAATTGTTCCGATCCGGGTCGATGAGCGCGGCCGGGAAGGCGCCGCTGTAAGGGCCGGCGCCCGCCGAAGGCGTCACCACGGCCACGCCGGTGAAGCCGGGCGCGACATCCAGGTTGGCCATGCGGCCGAACTTCTCGCGGAAGGGCGAGAAGTACTCGTAGCGCAAGCCCAGGCTGAAACTCAGGTTGCGTCGCGCACGCCAGTCGTCCTGCACGAACCCGGCCGAAAGCGTCTGGCGGAAGTAGGTGTTGGCGCTGCCGAAACGCAGAGAGCTGGATTGGGGATAGCCCAGCAGAAAGTCGGCGAAATCGAAGCCCGTGCCGGCCAGGGGATTCCCCTTGGCGTCCAGCCCGGAGGTCATCAGGCCGCTGAAGGAGTAGCTGCCGCGCGCGTTCTGATCCGTGCGGCTGTTCAACTGGCTGCGCTTATACTCGCCGCCAAACGAGAAGCTGTGCTTGCCGCGCACCAGCGTCAGCGACTCGGTGAGGCCCGAATCCTGGTCGCGCCGCAGCAGGGGCGCGGCGTCCTGCAAGCCGCTGAAGTTGGTGAACGACAGATTGGGCGGGCCGTAGTTGATGGGATCCTGCGCCGTGCCCTGAATGCCGATCTCGGCGGCCACGTTGCGCTGGTAGGCGAAGTACGGCGTGGTCTCGGAGCGGTTGCGGGTGAAGTTCCAGCGCAGAGAATGGACCATGCCTTTGCGGAAGTTGAACGTCCAGCTCATATTGGCCTGGATGCCGCGCCCGCCGGTGGGCGCGCTCCAGCCGTACAGGTATCGGTGTTCGTTGGAGCGCGTCTGCCAGCCGAACCCGGCGGTCAGCCGGTTCTTGCGCGACAAGGGCTGGTTCAGGCGCAGACTGAGGTTGTCGGTGTTCTGCCGGACCGGCGTGAGGAACTGATAGTTTTGCAGCCCGCCGGGCTGGTTGGGCAGGGGCATGAATTCCAGCAGTCGCAGCGCGGCCAAATTCAGCAGCGAGGCGGGCAGCCGGTTGCCGGGGAACGGCAGCCCCGAGGTCCGGTCGTAAAGGGTCATGGGCAGGCGGGTCACTGATTCCGCGAAATCGCCCGCGCGTTCGGCCGGAGTGGGCAGGGTTCCGGTGGCGCCGAACGGGTTGCGGCTGCGCGTGCCGGCGTAGTTGAGGAACAGAAACGTACGGTCGGACTGAATCAGCGGACCCAGTTTGAGCGGACCTCCGAGGCTGAAGCCCAGCCGGTTCCAGGCGTACGCAGGTCTGGCGACGGTTTGTCCGGTGAGCGAGTAGGGGCGCGCATCCAGGGCCGAGTTGCGGAAACTATAGTAGGCCGAGCCGCGCAGGGCGCCGCGCGACTTTTTGCGCTTGTTTCCGAAGCTGGCGTCGGCTCGCCGGCCACCGGCTTTCGAGCCGGCTTTGGCGCCCGCCTTGGGGCGGCCGGCACGGTTGACGGCCTTCTTTGCCGCCGCGCCCGGCGGAGGAGCGGCCGACGGTACACCGGCCAGCGCCTGCCGGGCGCGCTCGGCCCACTCGCGAGTGCGCTCTTCGGCCGGATCGGGCGGCGGAGGGGTTTCCAGGCCCTGGCTGATCGAACCGTTGATGAGGAACGCTTCGGCCGCGTTCTCGCCGGAATGAGGGAGCGCTTCCGGGGGCACCGCCTCGGTCTCCGCCGGGTCCTCAACCTGGTTCAATGCGACGGTCTGGAAACCGTCGCCGGCCGGGGCACTGGCGGCGGGAGTTCGCGGCTTGAGCGCCAGATCCCAATCCAGCGCCGTGGGGCGGGAAGCGTCTTCGATTTCCTTGCGCGCGCCGGAAAAACCGAACATCTCGACTTCCACCGTCCAGGCGCCCGGCGCGCCGAGTTCAAGAATGTAAATTCCGTCCTCGCCGGTGGTTGTGACCTCCTTGAGAGTGCCTTGCAGGGCGCGGACGGTAGCGCCAGGGAGGGGGCGTCCGGAGCAGGAAACCAATCCCGTGTGGGTATATGCGGACAGCGCAGCCGCGAGGAGGAAGACCCAGACCGCTCTCCGAACGCCCGCCCTCATTCGCCTAGGACTTCTTGACGGCGAACTCCGTCACGCGGTCGCTGCCTTCGCGAGTCGCCTTCAACTTGATCTCGTTGCCGGAAAGAACACCGGTGTACTTCATGACCATCGTGTTGCCGCCAAACTCCATTTTCACGACAAAGGAAAGGTCATTGCCCGAAATCTTGCCGTCGGAAATCGGGACTTCGTTCTCCCTCATCAGGGTCGAGCCGGTCAGCGTCCCGCCGTCGGCCTTGAACTTGAAGGTCACCTTCATGGTGTTGCCGTCGCGTCCCGGCCGTTCCCCGACCCAGGTGCCATCGATGTCCGCCGCCACTGCCACCGATACCAGTGCCAGCATGAGCGCCAAAATCGCCAAAGTTCTCATTGAGAGTCTCCTTTTGAACTGCAACCTCGACGTAAGGATGGCGCTAGCGCCCCCAAACGTTACAGCCCGTACTATGATATCCACAGGTTACGGACCATGACACGTCTATTTGCCGCCCTCCTTCTTTGCGCCCTTCCGGCCGCGGCCGCCGAGCGCTTCTATCAGTTTTCCATCGACCAGGACCGGCTGGCCGGCGCGCCGGACTTCAGCCGCCTCAACCGGGCGCTCACGCCCGCCGACCGGGTCTTCGTCCGCGGCGGCCACTTCTTCCGCCTCGGCAAGGACCTCAAGCCCAACACCGCCGACGACCAGGCGGTCCGCTTCTTTGGCACCAATCTGTGCTTCGGAGCCAACTTTCCGGATCCGGCCGACGCCGGGCGCATCGCCAAACGCCACCGCCGCCTGGGAGTCAACTTGGTGCGACTGCACCACACCGACACCAACCCGGACCCGGAAGAGTCCCGCGCGAACAGCTTCCTCACGCAGGGACCCTACCCTTCCCTGAACCCAGTTTCCATCGCCCGGTTGCGCACTTTGTTGGACGCTTTTAAGGCCGAGGGCATCTACATCAATCTGAATCTGCACATCGGCTATGAATTCCGGCCCGCCATCGACCGCGTTCCCCCCATTCCCGGCGCCGACCGTCTGCCCACACAATCCAAGCCTC
>JACQZT010000095.1 GCA_016213755.1 Acidobacteriota bacterium
GGGATCGATGCTGCGATGGGCCATTGGTATTGAGACTGGGGCGAATTCGGAGTTTGGACGACGATCTCAGGCCGCGCGCCGTTCGTAACGATGGTGGAGGCCTCCGACTTGCGGAACCGTCACGACTCGCCCCATCTCCAGCGGTTGCACCGGTCGCGGTTCCGGCGTGTCCTTGGCCAGCGGGAGATGCGTCCTGGATTCGTGATAATACGCCACGAATGACTTCACATGCCGGTACAGCGAGGCTTCGTTGAGCACGATCAGATGATCCAGACACTCGCGCCGAATCGTCCCGATCACGCGCTCCACGTAGGCGCGCTGCCACGGTGATCGGGGCGCCGAGAGAACTTCCTTGATCCCCATGGCTTTCACATCCTTCCGAAACTCACCGCCGAAGATGCAGTCGCGGTCCCGTAGCAGGTACCGAGGGATCTGCTCAAAGGGGAAGGCCTCCCGCAGTTGCTGTACGGTCCACTCGGCCGTAGGATGGGCAGTGACGTTGAAATGCACGATCCGCCTTCGGTCGTGAGCCAGAACCAGGAACACGTACAGAACCTGGAAGCGAATCGTGGGCACGGTGAAGAAGTCGACGGACACCATGGACTGGATGTGGTTCTCGAGGAATGTCCGCCAAGTCTGCGAGGGCGGCTTGCGACGGCGGACCATGTACTTGCTCACGCTGGTCTCGCCGATGTCGATGCCGAGTTTGAGCAGTCCGCCATGGATGCGCGGTGCTCCCCGGAGTGGATTCTCCCGGCTCATCTTGCGGATCAGCTCCCGGATTTCCTTGGACACAGGCGGGCGGCCGGGTTGGCTGTGGCGGACTTTCCATGTCCAGAACAATCGGAAGCCGTTGCGGTGTCAGGCGATGACGGTGTCCGGCTTGACGATGACAAGAGCGGAACGCCAGGCGCTCCAAACCTCGCACAGCCAAGCCCAGAAGAGTCGATCGGCAGCGGTCGGTTTCGGCCGCTTCGCCGATCGATGCAGGACGCCGAGTTGGTGGCGCAGAGCGAGCATCTCAAGTTGGAGGGCGGCACGGCTGCGGAACGGCCAAAAAAGGGACGCGAAGAGCGCTGAGAATACGCAAGCGGGCGAGAATCGACGGGAGTAAAGGCAAATCCCACCTCATCATTCAGATCAGGGTTTTCGGGAACCACAGATGAAGCGCGCGGTGCGGGCCGGGCAAGAAAAGGATCATCGCTGCTTTGAAGAAAAGCCTGCGGGGCCTTACCCTCTATTAACCCTCCATTTGCATACCGGCGGAAACGGGCCGGTGCTTTATTGGCGTTTTTCGTACCCCGAATCAGCGCCATGCGCATCCATGTTATTCAAAACAAACCATTGCCCAGCTCCCCAAGCTGGACGTCGCGGGTTCGAGTCCCGTCTCCCGCTCCAAAATCAACAACTTACAGACACCCGAAAAACACACCCTCCATAGCCCTCCATTAAGCATCAAGCGGACCTCTTTCGTGCCCGAACAGCGCTGGTGAGAACCGAGTCCTCAAGTGTGCATTCCGGTGAAGTGGGCCACCCATTCCGGTGGAACTGGGCCAGGCGAGAAGGGCCAGCCGCAGGGGTAAGAACATCATGACGGAAGTGGCCCACTTGAGTCAATAACAGAATGGGCGGGCAGCCTCATTTCGTCTCCATCATTTCGTTTTCGTCATCTCGTTTCCTCGCTCCATTCCGGCAACTGGGCCGGCATTCCGGTGAACTGGGCCACCGTTCCGGTGATGTGGGCCACCACCGGAACAGCGGCTGGCGGTCAACTGGTGGAGGTGGCGGCCAAGCTGCGAGTGCAGGTCAGCCATTGCTTTTCCAGTTCCCGCGCTTTGCTCCGGACGTAAGCCCAGTAGCTTTCCGGCGTGTTGGTCTGGCCAACGACCTCGTCGATGACCGCCCTGAAGTAGCTCAGGCTGGCGATCGGCATCCACGCCCCACCGTTGGCAAGCAGCGTCGTGTACTTGCGGGCGCAACCCAGCCAGATCGCGCGTTCGATCTGGGCCGCCGTGACCCCTCGCCGGTGGAGATCGCGCGCCAGTTTCTCATCGGCGGGCGTGAAACGGCACCGCACGCAAGCCGGTTCGGACAACAGGTTGCGGACCTGCGCGACGTAGTCCTGCGGCTCTGATCCGGACGGCTGCTTTTCATAGGGCCAGTAGCCGTCGGTTATCTCGATCTGTTCGGTTTCCATGCAGCGGCATACGCCGCGCTCTTCCAGTTCGAGGAGCGCGGCCTGCGTCCAGATCTGAGTCCTGCGCAACACCTGCGCGATCTCCGGCGCCGGCATCCGCACCTGGCCGGTGTGGCGATCCGCGTTCCGGCACAACCACGCGAATAGCTTGAAAGCGGCATCGGACAAGGAAAGCATCGCTTCGCCGAATTGCCACCCGGCGGCGAACCAGCCGGTGGATTGTTTGAGCACCAACCGCGGTTGCGCACTCATGGCCGGCCAGCCTTCAACTTCCGGATCGACTCGCCGGACAGTTCGAATTTGTAGGCGTTGTGAACCAGTCGGTCCAGAATGCTGTCGGCGATAGTGGGATCGCCGATCTGCTTGTGCCAACTGGCGATGGGCAGTTGACTGGTGAGCACGGTGGAGCGCCGCCGATAGCGGTCATCACAGATCTCCAGGAACAGACGCCGCTCCTGCTCCTGGAGCGGGTTCATCACAAAGTCGTCCACCACCAACACGTCAACCTTGGTGAGCGCGGGGAGCAGTCTGCTCAAGCTGCCGTCGGCCTGGGCCTGCGCCAACTCGCGGAACAACTTTCCGGCCGGTCGATACAGCACGCCATAGCCGTCGCGGCAGGCCTTGTGAGCCAGCGCCTGGGCCAGCCACGTCTTGCCGATCCCGGTCGGCCCCGTGAGCAGGACCGAGTGATGCTGGGCCACCCACTGCGAGTTCAGCAGCGCGCGAAACTGTGCCGCGTCCAGTTGTCGCGCGTGACGGCAGTTGACATCCTCGGCGCAGGGCTCCGAGTCGAGTCGCGACGTCTTCAGCCGCCGCGCCAGCGCTCTGTTCTCGCGCCACGTGCCATGCTGATCCACCAGCAATGCCAGACGCTCGTCGAAGGTGAGCGCCGCCACTTCCGGCTGCTCCAACTGCTGCTGGCAGGCTTCGGCCATCCCGCGCTGCCGCATGGCGCGAAGTTTCTCCATCGTCTGTTGTGTCATCATCCGGCCACCTCCACCGCGTTGTCGCGGTCCTCACCGGCGCTGTAGTAACTGGCGCCGCGGATGTTGTCATGGGCGACCGGCTCGGCCGGAACCACCAGTTGCGGCAGCGGCTGTTGATCGAGCTTGGTGGTCAAGATCGAACGAACGTTGCCCAGCCGATACAGCTTGAAACGAATGGCGCGCGTCGAAGCTGCTTCCAGCCGCTCGCGCCCGTACTCGCTGGCCAGCGGACGCAGCCTCATCGCCGCGCGATAGCCGGCTTCCGGATGAGGCTTGGTGACCAGCAAGGTTTCCACGAAACGGAGCGTGAACGGACCGATCGTGGCGGCCCACTCCAGGAGCCGCGCCGGCGTCCACTCCAGATATTTTTGATGCGACTTGGGCCGATGGCTCAGCTCGGTGGTATTCCCCGGCTTTTCCCTGCTCCGCACGTGCGAGGCGACGCGCTTGCCGCGATAAAGAATCTCCACGGTGGCGGTGGTGTAGCGGATCTCCACCGGTTGCTGGGCCAGTTGATACGGCGCCGAATAGTGGTGGCCGTCCCCTTCGACGTGATAGTCGAGCCGGACGCGATCCTTCTTCCACTCGGCGAAAGTGTAGGGTTACCGACGAAGATAAGACGAGCTTTGCGATTGTATGTAACGTAGTGAAACGCCCACTGGATAGCCACGAGTACCCGGTTCTGAAATCCAGCCAAGTACAGAAGATGGACGAATAACCAGGTGATCCAAGCCAGGAAGCCGTCGAACCGCAGGCCGCGGAAGTCCGCCACCGCGCAATTTCGACCGATAGTGGCAAGGGTACCTTTGTCTATGTAGCGGAAGGGGTCGCATGCCGCGCGGCGCAATCGGCACCCAATCAAACGACCGACATAGGCCCCCTGTTGCATTGCTACCGGCGCGAGTCCGGGCAGCGCATGCCCACCGCATCATGCACTTTGTCCCAGGAGGTGCGGAACTCTTCGGCGGTGTCCTTCCAGGAGAGTTTGCGCGCCCACGCTCGGCGCGTTGCGCAGTGTGTGGAAAAGGGATCTCTCTCCCACGGCGTAAAGGCTGCGCCTCACCGGATCCCCAGGGTGCTGCGAAGCCAGAATACTTTCTGGACAAGATGTTTCGCACCCGGCAAGCTGAGCGCAACTCCGCGCATGAACAAGGGCTTCGAGGATGATCCTCTGGCCGGAAGAACGTCGCAGCAGGGGCAGCCGGCGGTAGGTGACCAATCGGTCGCGCTAGCCCCGGGCGTCCTTTGGGCGAGGGGCGGGAACCTCAGATAGAGAAAAGCAGCCGACATTATCACCCAAGAAGGCTGCCGGAATTCCTGCAAGCTATTGATTATGAAATCCTTGGCGGAGAGAGAGGGATTCGAACCCTCGATAGAGTTTCCCCTATACACGCTTTCCAAGCGTGCGCCTTCAACCACTCGGCCATCTCTCCGGCTTGGACAGGCTGCGGCTCACACCAGTTTAGCAAGCCCGGGCCAGCGTCGCGCGGTTCACGCTGGCCAGGCGCGTCATCTCGAGCAGCCGGATGAGCGCCCAGGCCGGATCGAACTCCCAGCGGGTGGCCGAGAGTTTCGCCGAGGCCGGGTGCTGGTGGTGGTTGTTGTGCAGTCCCTCGCCGCCGGTGAGCAGTGCCACGCTCTGGAGGTTGGTGGCCAGGTTGTCGAAGTTCCGGTAGCCGATCATGTGGCAGATGCTGTTGATGCTGGAATTCAGCAGGATGTAGGCCAGCGAGTGGAAAGTCCACGCCGCCAGCCCCCAGGCCCAGCCGAACAGGGCCATGAAGATCGCCAGGCCGCCCAGCACACCGTAGCGGACGAGCGGAATCCGGTCGATCAGGATCGGCTCGTAGTCGGGAGTGTACTTGCGGATGGTTTCCGGGTTGTTGGCCTCTTTGCGGTAGTACAAGAGATTCCCGAACAAGACCTTCCAGAGACCGTACACATAGGGACTGTGCGGATCGCCTTCGCGGTCGGAAAAATGGTGATGCTTGCGGTGCACCGCCACCCACTCCCGCGGCACGATGCCGGTAAACAGCGCCAATTCCAGATGCATCAGGAAACGCACCAGCGGGTTCAGAACCACACCCCGGTGAGCCAGCGAACGGTGCAGGTAAATGGTGGTGAAAAACACCGATGCCTGCAAGATTCCCAGCGTAAGGACACACATCCACACGAAACTCATCTCTAAGCCTTCCTCTGATCGGGCTGTGCCGCCCCGCCCCGGACTCAGTTGAGCCCGCAGGCTCCCGGAGTGGGGCAAGGCCCGCCGCTCGGGCACATCGGCACGCGTTCGGACGACGGGGAACCGGCATGTGCCGCGAAAGTCGAGAGCTGCTTGGCAACGCGAGCCTGGCCGCAGGACGGGCACAACATCCCAGTTTCGTCCCCGGCGCGGCGAATCAGCTTCTCGAAGCGGCTTCCGCAGTCATCGCACTTGTATTCGAATATCGGCATTGGGTCCAGATCCCTATTCGGCCAGCAATAATCCAATTCTATCAATTACGCGGCGGGTTTCGGAAGGGGGGGAGTTGTAGTTGTTGACGATCACCGAAAATGCCAGGGCCGGCTTGCCGGCGCGCTCGATGTAGCCCGAGAGCGCGCTCACGTGGCTGAGCGAACCGGTTTTGGCGTGGATGCGGCTGGCCGAGGGCTGGCCTTCGAAGCGGCTGGCGAGGGTTCCGTCCTCGCCGCCGACGGGCAGCAATGTCACCCAATCGGCGCCGTGGGGGCTGCGCCAGACGAAGCGCAGCAGGCGTGTTGCCAGCGCGGGCGTTATTAGCGTGAGGCGCGACAGCCCGGAACCGTCTTCGAAATGATAGTCCTCTTTGGCGGCGCCGGCCTCGGCCAGCATCGCTTTCAGCTCTTCCAAGCCGGCCTGGCGGCTGCCCACGCCGCGCCGCACCCGGCCCACTTCGCGCAGCACCAGTTCGGCTTGCAGGTTCTGGCTGATCTTGTTCACCACGCGCAGAGTTTCCAGAAGCGGGGCCGACTCGCGCCGGGCCAATTCCACTCCGGCGGGAGCGGCGGAAGCGACGCCCTGAGCAGGGTCCTCCACTTCGTCGATCGCGCGGTGGCGCGCCACGGCGCGCCCGCGCACGCCGATGCCCTTCCGCTCGAGCGCCTCGCGCAAGGCCAGCGCGGCGAACAGCGCCGGATCGTCGATGGCCAGCAACTGGGTGGTTCCGGCGTCGCCGCGCGGAATCGAACCCCACACGCGCACCTCGCGCGAACCCGCGGGCCGGTCGATCCGGATCTTGCGCTCGCCCCGCTCCACCGTGCGCACGCGGTTCTCGATCTGGTAATGGACCAGCGGCGGGCTCTGCTCCAGCCGCGCCGGGTCGCCCGCTTGCGCTCCGGGCCGGATGGAGAGCGCGAGGGTGTTGTCGTTGACCGTGAGCGCGCTCACCGGGGCGCCGTACTCCCAGATGGTATCGCTCTGGGCCCAGCCGGCCGGGTAAGGATCCCAGAGGTAAGCCGTGTCGTCCCCCACCAAGTCGCCCTCGATGCGCCGCACGCCGCGCGCCGCCACCTGCCCGGCCAGCTCTTCGATCGGCCCCAGCGGATCGCCGGAAGCGGCATTCTTCCGGTACGGCAGCGGACGGCCGGAAAGCGTGGGATCGCCTCCGCCATACAGCACCAGATCGCCGGCCACGCACCCGGCCGCGTCGGGCGCCTTCTCGGCGACGACCAGGGTGCGGAAGCGGTGCTCCGGCCCCAGGCGCAGCAGCGCGAGCGCTGTGGAAAACAGCTTGGTGTTCGACGCGGGCACGAAGAAGCGGTCGTCGTTGCGGGCGTAGAGCGTCTTGCCGCTGGCAAGGTCCACCACGTGAACGCCCCAGTAAGCGCGCCGCGCGGCGGGCGAAGAGTCCAGAAGCCGGTCCATCCTTGGCTTGAGCGGAGGGGCGGCGGCGAGGGCCTGGGACAAGAGCAGAACGGCGATCCAGCGCATGCTCTATCAATATGGCACAGCGCGCCTGGCGCAACTCAGGCCGGAGGGCGGACTTCCGCGCGGGGTGGGCCATCGACATGGACACCACCACCATACAGGTCCTCGCGGAGGAGAATCCTCGGTAACCGGGCCGCCGCGCGGTGATAGAATCCGGCAATGAAACGCGTGCGATGGATGGCCGTGCTTTCTCTCGCCCTGCCCCTGTGGTGCCAGCCCAGGGCGCCGGAAGCATTCGGGCAAATCGGTTACGGGATGGCGGAAGCCGACGATGGATCGCTCGGCAAGGGCGTCGTCTTTGGGGGCGCGCTGACCGTGCCGTTTGCGGCTCGCTGGGCAGTCGATATTGACGTCCACCACCAGCGCGCCGCCCGGAATTCAAAGACGGGCAACACCTTCGGCGTGCGGCGGACGCTGGCGATCCCGGCCATTCTGTACCGCCGCGGGAGCAACCGGCTGTACTGGTTCGGCGGCGGCGGCGCGGGCGGGCGGTTGGACCGTATGTTCGACCGGATGCCCAACCAGCCGGAGTTTAAGACTTCCCAAAACGGTGTGGCCTATGGCGGGCGCACCGGGGTTGTCGCCGCCGCCACGGACCGACTGCTGGCGCGGGTGGATTTCTACTGGGTGCACACGCACGTAGCGCCCGATGTGGGCGTCAAGATCGGGATCGGGTATCGGTTCTAGCGCCGGCGCTGGCATCCCCGTCGACTGCGAACCCGCGGCCGCCTCGCACAACGCGCGGTTTCGAAAACCGCTCGGGTTTTGTTATCATCGGCCTCTCCGGCAACAGCGTCTCTGCTCGTATGATTGTGAGGGAGGCCGGGCGATCCAATGCGAAAGAAGTTCAAGCTGGAAATCGAGGTGGAGGTCGGCGAGTCCGACGTCGCGAAACTGATCGATTCGGCGCGGTCGTGTTACGAGCGAAACGGCGGCGCCACCGAACATCCGGAGGGTGAATCACCGCGGGACATTCCCCCGGAGGAAGCGATCCAGTCGGCGGAGGATGCCCTGCTGGAACTCGTGCTGGCAAACCCCTTGCTCGAATCCGCCGGCGCCGACGTTGTTGGTCTGTCGTGCTCCCTCTCGGAGTGCGATGCGGAGAACGGCGCCGTCCTGGAGCCGAACTTCGATCCAGCTCCCGAGAGCCAATCGGACGATGACCAGGATAGCGACCTCGATGAGTTCCAGCCCGGAGCGTATTTGTGCCGCTGGCCCAACGGAGAGTTCTCGGTGGTGCTGGCCGAAACGAAGCGAGATGCGCTCGTGGCGCTCGACGAATGGGGCGCCGCCCATCCGTCGTCGCTGACCCCGATGGAAACCTGCATGCTGGACTTCGGGCTAACCGATCTCGGAGAGATCGAGTTGCGGCAAATTGGAGAGGCGACCGCGGACATCATCTGGGAGACCTGCTATCCCGAGCTGCGGGAGGTGCTTTTGCAGGACGGCGTCTTGCCCGGCGACGGGGGCGAGTACTCGGAAGAAGCGAAGGAGATCGTCCGGGCGGCTGTGGAGCATGAAAGGCAGCGTCTCTGGGACAACCAGCCGGATGGCCCCAGCGCTGAAACCGAGATCGGACGGGAACTGCAGCAACAATTAGGCGCCGCTGGGCCTGTCGCGGACCTGTACGTTGAGGACATTGCCCGAAGGCTGCTGGGATCGAAACTGGGAGAAGGCGGCAAGCCGAACTGATCCGCATCGGCGTGTCACTGGGACTATGCCTCGCGCCGGACTCCCCAATGCGCCCAACCAGGGGGCTCTCAGCGCCCCCGTGAGCGCCACCCCTGCCGGGCGATTTTGGCAAACTCCAACCGATCCAAACGGGCGCTTTGCGGCGGGTACGGTTCGGACCGCGGCTGAATCCTCGATAATGGAAAGCATGAGCTCCGGCACGGAAGCCCGCCCGGTCCGCCGGGGGCCCGGCGGCAAGAGAGATCCGGGAATCGGTCGGGCCGTGGCGCACGGCTCGGTCCGGGAGCGGAGCGCCCCAGCATCGTGAAGCTCTCGGCGGCACTGCAATCCGATTTCCCCAGCTACGTTCGCACTCGCGGGGCCGACTACTATCTGTCGGGAGCCGTGCAGATCAAGCAGGGCTCCGACACCGAAGTCAATGCCCGGGTCCAGGGCGCCCGCAACTATGAAGTGGATCTTTCCTGGGATGGCGAGGAGCTGTGTCTGTGGTGCGACTGTCCGTTTTTCGCCTCCAGCGGACCGTGCAGGCACCTCTGGGCCGCCATTCTGGCGGCGGAGGCAAGTGGTCACCTGAAGGCGGCGGACATCGGCCCCCGCACGCCCGTCTTTTACGACTACGGGGAGTCGGAAGAACTGGACGAATTCGAGCTTCCACCACCGCGCCCCCTGCCGCCGCCGCCCGCCGCCAAGCCGCGGGTCGAGCAGCCGGATTGGCGCGACCGTCTCAAAAAGATCGCACCCGCGGTTCCGATGGTCGTCGAGCAATGGCCCCCCGGCCGCCAGATCCTCTACGTCGTCGACGTGGCGGGCAGCATCGCCAACGCCAGCCTCGTCGTCAACCTCTGGGCACGGGAACCGAAGCGCGACGGCGAGTGGAAAAAGCCGGCGCCTCCACGCCTGACCCGAAGAGTGATCCCCCGGCTGCCGGACCCGGCGGATCGCCAGATCCTCGGGCTGCTTTCGGGAGCTGCCAGTCACCAGAGCTGGATGCCGTACGGTAACTACGAGGAGCTGCCGCAGGGCTTCCGCGTCTTGCACCCGCTGTCGGACACGGTGATGCCGCTGATAGCCGCGACGGGGCGGTGCGTGATCGAGTTAAACCCGAGCGGAGGCGAGCATGAGCCGCTGGCTTGGGACCCCGGCGCCCCATGGCGGTTCCGGCTCCGCATGCAACGGGAGAGCGACAATCGCTGGGTGGTGACCGGTTGCCTCCATCGCGGCGAAGAGGAGATGGACCTCGCCATCCCGGCGCTGGTCACGGCCGGAGGCCTCGTGTTTACCCGGAACCGAATCGCCAGGCTGGAGGAAGATACACCGTTTGAATGGATGTCGTATCTCCGGAAAGCGGGTCGCATCGAAGCCACCGAGAGCGATGGTTCGGAGCTGCTGGCGGCGCTGCTCGAGCAGCCCATCGCCGCGCACCTGGAGGTTCCAGAGGAGTTGCGCTACGAAGAGGTGCGCCTCGTTCCGCGGCCGCGCCTGACGGTGCGAGCGCCAAAGAGCAATCCGTGGGAGAGGGAACGACTGCGCGCCACGCTCTCGTTCGACTACGACGGCCGGCTGGCGCCGGAGTCGTTAAAATCGCTTGGCGTCTACGACGCCGCCGAACGAAAGTATATCGTCCGCGACAGGGCAGCGGAAGAGTCCGCTCGCGAGACCCTGCGCAAACTGGGATTCTCCGGTCCCACTCAGGGATACCAGCAGCCGGAGCCCGAGTGGGGCCTGGCTCCGAAAAAACTGCCGGGTGTCGTGCACGCCTGCATCCAAGCCGGCTGGCACGTGGAAGCCGAAGGCAAAACATTCCGCCGGCCCGGCGCCATGCACATCTCGGTGTCGTCGGGAATCGACTGGTTCGAACTGCACGGCGAAGTGTCTTACGGCAACGGGAGCGCCAAGCTCCCGGCCCTGCTGGCGGCCCTGCGGCGCGGCGAGAACATGGTGGCGCTCGACGATGGCACTTACGGCATCCTGCCCGAGGAATGGCTCACCCGTTTCGGTTCGCTGGCGGGCCTGGGCTCGCCAGAAACCGATCACCTCCGCTTCCGGCGCAACCAGGCGGGCCTGCTCGACGCGCTGCTGGCCGCGCAGCCTGAAATTCGCTGCGACGAAACCTTCGCCCGCCTGCGCGATCAACTGCGCAGCTTCGCTGGAATTCAGGCCTGCGATCAGCCGGCGGGCTTCGTGGGGCAGTTGCGCGAGTATCAGCGCGAGGGCGCCGGCTGGATGGAGTTCCTCCGGCGCTTCGGCTTCGGCGGCTGCCTGGCGGACGATATGGGCGTGGGCAAGACCGCGCAAGTATTGGCCGTGCTGGAGCACCGCCGCGCGCTCCGCGCCGCGCAGGCCGGCGGAGAGGATGCGCCCAGCGGACCATCCCTGGTCGTGGTGCCCAAGTCGCTGGTGTTCAACTGGAAACAGGAGGCCGCGCGTTTCACGCCCCGGCTGCGCGTGCTGGACCATACCGGCGCGGGCCGCGGCGTGGACGGTTTCGCGGACTGCGACGTCGTTCTGACCACCTACGGCACGCTGCGCCGCGACGCCGCCGAGTTCAGGGACATCACTTTCGACTACGTGGTGCTGGACGAAGCCCAGGCGATTAAGAACGCAAGCACCGAGTCCGCCAAGGCCGCCCGCCTGCTGCGCGGCCGTCACCGTATCGCGCTCAGCGGCACGCCCGTCGAGAACCATCTCGGCGAACTGTGGAGTCTGTTCGAGTTTCTCAACCCGGGCATGCTCGGCGCCGCCAGCGTATTCAAGCTCACCGGACCCGGCGCCAAGAATCCCAGCGAAGAGACGCGCGGTCTGCTGGCTCATGCGCTGCGTCCGTTCATCCTCCGGCGAACCAAGGACCAGGTGGCCCGCGAACTCCCCGCCAAAACCGAGCAGACCATATTCTGCGAACTGGAGGGGGCGCAGCGCAAGCTGTACGACGAACTCCGGGCCTACTACCGCGACTCGCTGCTGAAGGCGGTGGATGCCCAGGGCCTGGCGAAATCCAAGATCCAGGTGCTGGAAGCGCTGCTGAGATTGCGTCAGACGGCCTGTCATCCCGGCCTGGTGGATGCCCGGCGCCGCCATGAGCCTTGCGCCAAGATCGAGCTGCTGATGGGCCATCTGGGCGAAGTGGTGGAGGAAGGCCACAAGGCGCTGGTCTTCTCGCAGTTCACCAGCCTGCTCTCCATCGTGCGCGAGCGGCTGGACAAGGAGAAAATCGTTTACGAGTACCTGGACGGCGCCACGAACCACCGGCAGCAGCACGTCGAACGATTTCAGAACGACCCCCATTGCCCTGTCTTTTTGATCAGTCTCAAGGCCGGCGGTCTGGGCCTGAACCTGACGGCCGCGGAATACGTCTTCCTGCTCGATCCCTGGTGGAACCCGGCGGTGGAGGCGCAGGCGGTGGACCGCACGCATCGCATCGGCCAGACGCGCCAGGTGTTCGCCTACCGCCTGATCGCGCGCGACACGGTCGAGGAGAAGGTGCTGGAACTGCAAGACACCAAACGGGACCTGGCGGCCGCCATCCTCGGCCAGGACAAGAGCCTGGTGCGGAATCTGCGGCGCGAAGACCTGGAATTGCTGCTTTCGTGAGAATTCTCGCGCGACGCCCCGGCCGGACGCGATACGATGGAATCCCATGAGCGACGTAATCTCCGAATACCGAAAGTGGAAGCAGCAAGCCGAAGACCTGCGGGCCAAGGCCAAGCAGGCCATGGAGGCCCGGTTTCGAGATCTGCTGTCGGAGGCGATAAAGATCGCCGGGGAATACCGGGCGGATTTTGGCGCGGCGCTCAAACCGCCGCCGGCGGTCACCGCTTTCCGGTACAAGGCCGGCGCCAAGAGGCCCGGCAAGCCGAGGGCAGCGACAAAACCGGCCCAGGTTGAGCCAAAAGCGGAGCAACCGGCGGCGAAGCCCGGCCTGAAAATCGTCCGCCTCCAGAAACGCCTGGACACGGCCAAGAAGAAACTCGAAGCAACCAAGGCCGCCGGTGCGCCGACGAAGAACCTGGAAGACAAGATCTACGAGATCGAGGACGACCTGCGGCTGGCGGCTCGCACCCAATAGGACCGCTCCCTGACGGTCGCTGCTCGGTAACCGAGCCGCGACCGTCAGGGAGCGGCAAGCCGCCGGAATCGGACTATACTCTATTACATGTCCGGACCATGGAATCGCCGTGATTTCACGAGAAGCGCCCTGCTCGCCCCGCTGGCGGCGGAGGGGAAGGCCGCCTCGGCACTGCCGGCGGGACGCATCGGCAAACTCACCATCACCCGCCTGCTGTGCGGCGGCAACCTGTTCAGCGGCTTCGCCCACAGCGGCGACCTGCTCTACGTCGCCGGCGTCCTGAAACACTACTTCACGCCGGAAAAGATCATGGACACCCTGCAACTCTGCGAGGAGAGCGGCATCAACGCCTGCATCCTGCGCACCGACGCACACATCGTGGGCGTCCTGAAGCGCTACCGCAAGGAGCGGGGCGGCAAGATCCAGTGGATCGCCCAGACCTACCCGCAGGCCGCCAACCTGCGCGAGAACGTCCAACTGGCCATCGACAACGGCGCCGTCGGGGCCTATGCCATGGGAGGCATTGCCGACACGTTCTATAAAGAAGGACGCATCGACCTGATCGGCGAGGTGGTCGCCTTCATCCGGCGCAACGGCCTGGCGGCCGGCGTCGGGTCTCATTCGCTGGAAGTGACGAAGGCTTCCGAACAGCGGGGCTTCCAGCCGGATTTCTACCTGAAGACCTGCAACGCCGTGGGCTACGAATCGCAGAATCCGGCCGAGGTTGCGGCTCTCATGAAGACCGTTCAGCGCCCCTGGATTGCGTTCAAGGTGCTGGGCGCGGGCCGTATGAAGCCGCGCGACGGCTTCGATCTCGCCTTCCGGTCCGGCGCCGATTTCATAAACGTCGGCATGTACGATTTCCAGGTCCGGGAAGACGTCGCGCTGGCCGGCGAAATCGCCGCCGTTCACGCGCGCAGAGAACGCCCCTGGGCGTGACGCTTTACCGTGCGCGACGCAGTTGTTCCAGTTCTCTCAACAGCGGTTTCAGTAGGACCGGTCGGCGGCGCGTTCGGCCTCCTGCTCGGCGTCGAGTGCCGCTTCGATAGTGTTCCGGTCGCGGCGGAGGGCCGCTTGCACTGCCCCGCGCGGGCTGCCCGCCGCTCGTTCCGGATACCGCTCGGCTACGTCAAGCAGGAGTTCCGGAGAGCGCAGTTCGGCGAGCCAGAAGTCGACGGCTTGCGCGGAGGGCGCGAGCGTTGAAAGGAGGGGACGCCGCGCAGCCGTGACATCACGTCGATGCGGAGCCCCAAAACGTCCGGCCGCCGGCAGCGAAAGTGAGCGGCGTGGCCGCGGGAAAGGGCGTCCCGGTCCAGGGGTGGTATGGCGATCGGCGACGCCTCAAGCTCGGCCAGCGCGTGACGCAGGCGGTCGAGATTCTCGTCGCCGGGAAGAATGACGAGGTCCAGGTCGCGGCTAAACTCCGCCGCGCCGTAAAACACGCACGCCTGGCCGCCCATTAGCAGATAGCGCACGCCATTCTTCCGCATCGAAGAAAGGGCTTTGAGTATCGGGTTCAGGATCGAGTGATCCTCCGAGCGCCAGATAGGTTTCCCACAGCTTGCTGGATTCGCGCCAGCGCTCCTGGGGCGTCATGAAATACCATTCAGCCCATTCCGCGCCCGCCAGTTCTTCCGCCTTCTGGCGGCAATCCATAGGTTCATGATAACCCCGCGCCGGATCCGCCGAGAACGATACTGGACTTAGGAGGAGAAAGCATGAACCGCAGATCGTTCCTGCGCACGGCCGCGCTGGGAGCCGGGGCCACGGCGGCCCGCGCCTCGCTGCCCAAGGCCCAGATCACGCGCATCCGCTACTATAAGACCCCCACCGACGCCGCCGGCCGGCCCAACACCCGCCAGCCGCTGTTCAACCAAAGCTCGAACGTGGTGGTGGTGGAAACCGACGCCGGGCTGGCGGGCATCGGCGAAGGCGGCGCGCACGACACCATGGAACAGTGCGCCGGCATGCTGATCGGCGAGGATCCCTTCCAGTCCGAGCGGCTCTGGCAGACCATGACGCGCAGCTATTTCTACCCCGCCGGCCGCGAGCGGCTGCACGCCATCGGCGCGCTCGACATGGCCTTGTGGGACCTGAAGGGGAAGGCCCTGGGCGCGCCCCTCCACGAGCTGCTCGGCGGGCGGACCAGGGAATACGTCGAGTGCTACTCAACCGGCTTTCCGCGCCAGGGCGACGAAAAGGAGACCGCGCGCGCCTGCGTCGAATTCGGCTTCCGCGCCTACCGCACGCAGTTGGGCGGCGGCAAGGTGTTCGACCGCTTCGAGGAGGTCCGCCGCTCGTTCGAGCAGTGCCAGAAAATCCGCGAGGCCGTCGGCAAGGACGGCGCGTGGGCCATCGACTACCACACGCGGGTGGACATGACCGACGCCGTGGCGCTCAGCAACCTGATCGAACCTCTGCGCCCCTACTTTGTCGAAGACCTGGTGCGCAGCGAAAACCCCGGCGTCTACCGCACGCTGCGCGGACAGGTGAAGGTGCCCATCGCCGTCGGCGAGCAGTACGGCAACCGCTGGGACATGCACGAACTGATCGAGCAGCACCTGATCGACTACGCGCGTGTCACCGTGCCCAACACGGGCGGCATCACCGAGTTCCTCAAGATCACCGCCCTGTGCGAAACCCACGCCGTGGGCGTCATCCCGCACTTCACGGGTCCCATCTCGGAAGCCGCGATGGTCCACCTGTGCACCGTCTTCCCGGGCCAGGCCCTGATGGAGATGCTCGGCAAGGGCGACCGGAAGTGGGCCTACCTGACCCAGGGCTACGATTTCCGCAACGGCAAGCTGTGGCCCAACC
>JACQZT010000099.1 GCA_016213755.1 Acidobacteriota bacterium
ACACTCTATTTCACGACATTCGTCCAGTACAACGAGCAACAGAAGAACCTGAACGTAAATACGCGCGTGCAGTGGCGCTACAAGCCGGCATCCGACCTGTTTCTGGTCTGGACCGACAACTACATGCCCGACTACCTGCAACCGGGCCAGAACGTTCCCGGGTTGTTATCCGTCCGGAATCGCGCGCTCGTGCTGAAGTGGACGTACTGGTGGAACCTGTAGCGCCGAACTTCAGCGGTAAAACGCCTGCCGCTGGCTCCCCCGCGGGCCGTACACGGGAACAGGTTTGCCGGTTTCGAGCGCGCCCAGGTCGGGCGCCTGGCCGGTGAAGTCGTCATTCACGTTGGGAAGCGGCACGCCCGCGTCCGCGGCCTTGCTGCCCGCGCGCAAGCGGAAGTCTAGGTCCTCGGCGTGGTAGATCGCGCGCGGTTGGGTTGGGTCCGGCGCGCGCAGGTTCTCGAAGATGTCGTAATCCAGTTCCACGCCGTGCGCTTCCTGTCCGGTGGCGGCGTTCAGTTCCTGGAGGGACTTGAAACCGCGCGGGCGCGTTTCCGGCGGCATCATCCAGAGATATTGGTCGCTCACGCCGCGGTTCGGTCGGAAGCCGTCGTAGTCGTAGGTGGAGTACGGCGTCGCGTTCGGAAAGACGACGATGTTGCGGTTGGGCGCGTCCGTGCCCAGAAAGAGATTGTTGCGGAAGTGGGCGTTGGAATAGGGGTCGCGGTTGCGGTCTTCGGAAATGATGGTGTTGTGGTACACGATAAGCCCGGCGGGCTTGGCCATGAACTTCAGCGCCGTCCCGTTGGGACCGTGGTACAGCACGTTGCGGATGAAATAGGCCGGGCCGCCGAAGACCGGCTGGGCGCTTAAGCCGCACTGGGCCGCGTTCACGCCCCGGTTGCGCATCACGCGAATGTTGTGCACGCCGCCGTCGGCTTCGATGAAGTCGTCGGCCATCAGGTGAATGTCGTTGTTGTAGATGTCGATGGCCACGGCTTTGCGGTCCTGCTCGGGCTCGGGGGTGCCGTAGGTCGAGACGCAGATGCCGTCGTGAAAGTACGCCACGGCGTTGTGACAGATCACGTGCCCGGAGCCGTAGACCTTGATGCCGATGTAGCTCTTGAGCTGCGTGGCGCCGTAGATGCCGGGGCTGGCCCAGCCGTTGAGCCGGTAGCGGTCGTCGCGGCCGAGGATGACGTTGTCGGCGATGTAGAAGTCCTTGGAACCCGCGTACTCGGTGGTGACGGCGATGCCGACGTCCTCGATGCGGCAGTTGCGGACTGTGAGCCCTTTAGCGCCCAGCACGTCCTTCAGACCGGCGTAAAAGGCGATGTCGGTATTGCGGATGGTGAGTCCCTCGAAGATGTGGTGCTCGGCGGCCATCACGTCGAACAGGCGAAAGCAGCCGTTGCCGTCGAAGATCGGCTCGCCGTCGCCGGCCGCGCGGATCACGATGGGCTTTTCGGGCGCGCCCTTCAAAGTCAGGATGTAGGCGCCGTCGAAAGGCGTGCCCAGCGGATCGACGTAGTTCAGCCGGTCGGCTTTGTACAGGCCCGCATGCACCAGGATGACGTCGCCCGGGCGCGCCTTGCGCTCGCTCAACACGGACCAGTCGCCCCGGCCCGGGCCGTAGTAGGCGGCCTTCAGCCCGGTGAAGGCCGGCTCCTGTTTGGGACCCTTCCAGTCCGGCGGATAGACGTGCAGAACGCGCCCGCCCTCGGCCGCCTTGGGCGCGGAGCGCGTGCGCACCTTCACCGTCTGCACGGCCTGGCCTCGCACGCCGTCGGGGTCCTTCATGGTCAGGCGGCAATCGTACTCCGTGCCCGGCTCCAGGTCGAGGATGCTGCCCGCGAAGCGATGCGGCACGGTGTAGTCGAGAAACTCCGCGTCGCGGTACACCCGCTCGCCGCCCATACGCAGCAGCGGCAGCGCCGGCTTCCATTCGCCGCGCCCGGCGGGCCGGTATTGCACCTCGACCGTGGCGTTGCGGTTGTCGTCGCCCGCGATCTCCCACTCGAAACCGAGGCAGATCAGCGTGGAAGGCTCGACCACGAATGGGCCGGGCCGCACTGCGTTGTCGGCCCACAAAGACGGGAGCAAGAGTACAGCCGGAATCAGTCTCTTCATTCGCTCATCCGGAGCAGGCGCTGGAGCTCGGCCTGCATCTGGGTCACCGTGCCCCGCGCGGCCGACTCGCGGATGGCGTTGTGCATCTCAAAGGGGTCGGCCTGGATGTCGTACAACTCGTCCATGCCCTGGAGGTCGGTGTAGTGCGTGTACTTCCAGCGCTCCGTGCGCACGCACTGCCAGCTCGGCGCGCGCTGGAAACCAGTTTCCTCAAAGTACTCGCTGAGGAACGATTTGCGCCACTTCCTGGCCTTTCCGGACATCGCCGGAACCAGCGAGCGGCCGTGCAGATTCTTGGGCGCCGCCACGCCCGCCAGTTCCAGCGCGGTGGGCGCTATATCGACGTTGAGCGCGTCGTGCTCGATCTTCGTGCCGGCCCGGATCAGCTTCGGAAAACGCATGACCATGGGGATGCGGATCGACTCTTCGTAGGACCACCGCTTGTCGCCCAGGCCGTGCTCGCCCCAGAAGTAGCCGTTGTCGGAGGTGAAGATCAGCAGCGTGTTGTCGAGCTGCCCGGTTTCTTCCAGCGCCTTGAACACCTCTCCGATGCTCTCATCCACCGCCAGCAGGCCGCGGAGCTGATTGCGGATGAGCGCATCTCCGCTCGGCGACGGACCCTGCTTCTTCTTGGCCTGTTGCTTCTTCAGCTCCGGCACATCACGGGTAACCGCCGGCTTGCCTTCCAGCGTGTCCTTCACGTTGGGCCGGCGCGGAATGGGCTCCGTCGAATAGAAGTCCTTGTGGCGCGGGGCGGGCGTAAAAGGCCCGTGCACGGCCTTGTGCCCGACGTACAGAACGAAGGGCTTGCTGCGCTTCCGGCGCAGGAACTCGGTCGAGTACTCGCCGATCAGGTCGGTGATGTAGCCGGTGCGATTCACTGGCTTGCCGTCCACGTTCAGGGGCGGGTCATCGTACACTCCCTGGCCCTTGAAGCTGACCCAGCGGTCGAAGCCCGGGCGCGGCATGTCGTCGTTGCCCATGTGGAACTTGCCGACGTAGCCGGTCTCGTACCCCGCGTCGTGCAGCAGCCGCGGCCAGGTGACGAGCTGGTGGCTCAGCTCGTTGTACATGTTACCGTTGCCTCGCACGCCGTGGGCGTGCACGTAGCGCCCGGTGAGAAAGCTGGCCCGGGCGGGGCTGCACAGCGGGGTGGTGACGAACGAGTTGGTGAACATCGCGCCCTCGCGCGCGATGCGGTCCATGTTGGGGGTCTTCAGAAACGGGTGGCCGGCGCAGCTCATCGAGTCCCAGCGCTGGTCGTCGGTGAAGATGAAGACGATATTGGGCCGGCGGGCGGCGGCAGCCAGCATCGGCGCGCCGCAAATCGATCCGGCAAGCAGTTCTCTGCGTGTCAGCATGTATGTCTCCTCAGCGTTCAATAATCGGCCGCAGCGGCCGGACGTAGATGTTGCGGTAGGCCACCGGGCCATGGTCGCCTTGCAGCATGATCGGGTTCAGGGCGGCCTCGGGGATGCTCATGTGCGCCCGGGTTCCTCCGTCCACCTCGACGTCGCCCTGGATGGGGACGCCGTTGTGCAGCACGCGGAGGAAGCGCGCGTTCTCGGTCTTCTTGCCGGCGGCGTCGAAGCGCGGAGCGCGAAACCAGATCTGGAACGACTGCCACTCGCCCGGCCTCCGGCTGGCATTGGTCGCCGGGGCCGAACCGCCCACACCCGCGTTGTCGATCCAGCGGTGATACACGCCGCCGCAATCCGACGACGCGGGCGGCCCGACGAGGTCGTAGCTGTCGAACACCTGGATCTCATACAGCCCTTGCAGGTAGACGCCCGAGTTGGATCCCTTGGCGACCATAAACTCGAGGTACAGCTCGAGGTCGCCGAACTTCTCGTCGCTGACGATGTTCACGGTGCGGCCCGCCGGACCGTTCAACATGCGGTCGCCCGGCTGCGCGCGGCCCTGCAAACGCGTGGGGCCCAGGAACCGCTCCCACTGCACGGCGCGCGTGGTGAACCACTCGTTGGGTTTGCCCGAATCCTGGCCGTGCCAGCCGGAGATGTCCTTTCCGTTCATGAGAGGGCGCCAGCCGTCTTCCACCAGAAAGGGCGGATCGCCGTGCGCCTCGCCGTCGTTCAACTCCGGGCGCTTCTGCGCCCATGCCGGCAGAATCAGCAATACCGCTAACAGCACGACAGTCGTTGTTCGCATAACGTTTCTCATTCTAACGCTCGCAGCAGCGTTTGTATGCCCGGCTTGATCTGAATCAGCAGTTCGGCCGCCGGGCGCGGCGCGGCGCAAGTTTTACGGGCCTGCTGCTCGCCGCGGTTGTGGCGCGTCAGAATCTCCATGCAAAAAGGCTGCGACTCGGGCGGCAGCGGGCGCAAGGAGAGTGTGTCCAACAGCGCCAGGCTGTTCTTGACCCAATCCGCGGGCGGGCGCTTGCCCTGCTCCCGATAGTCCAGCGCTTCCAGGCCCAGCGCCGCCATCTTGGACAGTCCTTCGGAGACCGGCGCGAGTTCGGCGGCGAGGGCCGAGCGCTCGAGCGTGGGCAGAAGCCGCGCGTGGTTGTCGCGCCAGCGCGCCAGCGTGCTCCGCACACCCGGAATGCCGGCCGGGTTCAACCGCTCCACGCGCCGGTTGAACAGGCGCGCGGTGGAGCTTTCCGGCGGGACGGCATCCACCAGGTGGTTCAGCGGAGTGTCGCTGTAGTAGGGCCGCGCGGTGCTGCGGGCGTATTCTTTGAGCGGTTCCACCACTTGGGCCAGGGTTTCAAGCGCGGCCAAGTTGCCCGGGCCGGCGATGCGCTCGAGAATGGGGCGGTAATTGGAACGGTGCGTCAGGCCGCTCAGCTCCAGGTGACGGCTGGCCGCTTCCAGGCGGCGGTACATCGAGTCGGCATCAGTGGTTGCGGCGGGCGACCAGAAGCGCTCGGCGATGGCGGCCATGCGCGGCCAGATGCGGCCGTCCAGGATTTCCGGCGAGACGTATTCGCTCCACAGACAGGCCTCGCCGCCCAGAATGCGCTTGGCCTCTTCGGGGCTCAGCGCGGCGGCCTCTCCGCTCATCGGGTCCACCGCGTAGTGGGCGGAGGCCGGCCGCATCAGGTCCAGGTAGTAGCCCCACGAAAGAATCCCTTGGTAGCCCTGGCGGGCGGCGGCGGCGAGCGACTTGGCGCCGCGCCAGGAGTGAATGACGATGTCTTTGGGAAGGTCCGGATGCAGGATCTCGTCCCAGCCCATCATCCGCTTGCCGTGCCTGGTGACGATGGCCAGCAGGCGGCGGTTGAAGCAGGCCTGGAGAGCGTGAGCGTCCCGGATGCCGTTCTTCTGCAGGAAGGCCTGGATGGCGGCGTTCTCGTTCCACTGCCGGGGCAGCACCTCGTCGCCGCCGATGTGGAAATAGGCGTCCGGGAACAGTTGCGCCATGTCGCCGATGAAGCGGTCCAGGAACTGATAGACCTCCTCCCGCGTGGGATCGATGAGGCCGTAATGAACTCCCCAAGTGCGTTCGACACGGTACGGTCCCGGCGCGCTGGCCAGTTCGGGGTGCCCCAGGAACCAGCTTGAAGTGTGTCCCGGCATGTCGAACTCGGGGATCACGCGGATGCCTCGCTCGCGCGCGTAGGCCACGATCTCACGCATCTGCTCCTGGGTGTAGAACTGCCCGTTCGAGCCGAACTGGTGCAGCTTGGGGAACGCCTTGCTCTCGATGCGGAAACCCTGGTCGTCGCTGAGGTGCAGATGCAGCAGGTTGAGCTTCACGGCCGCCATGCCGTCGATGTTGCGCTTCAGCACGGCCAGGGGCATGAAGTGGCGGCCTGCGTCGATCAGCAGCCCGCGCCAGGCGAAGCGCGGCTGGTCGCGGATGGAGACGGCGGGCACGGCAAAGCCCTGCGCGTCCAGCCGGACCAGTTGCAGAAACGTCTCCAGGCCGCGCAGCAGGCCCAGCGGGAGCGGCGCGCGCAGCCGCGCTCCGGCGGACGTGACTTCGAGAGTGTATGATTCGTCCTCGCCCACCGCCTGAACGGGCAGCGAAGCCCGCTGGCATTCGAGCGTCAGAGTGGCGGCAGATCCCGGCCGCATGGGGATGCCAGTGCGGCGTTGAAGCCGCTCCACCAGGCGCGCGGCGGCGGAGCGGAGGCGGGGTTCGTCGTAGCCAGTGACGGCGACGCGGAAACCGCCGTCAATTGCCAGCCGGCCTTCGCCAAAGGTCAGGGAAGCCGGCGCGGGCATCAGGTCGTGTTGCGGCGCCTGAGCGAACGCCAGGACTCCCGCGAAGAGCAGCGGCACTATAGGTTTCATAGCCACCTGGAAGTATGTCAGAAAATGGGAAAGTGCTGCCTGTCCCGCTTTTTAGTCGTCGCGGGGACGGAGGTAGAATTCGAGGGCGGTCTCGACGCCGCCGGCCGGTGGCTCCTGGGCGGCTTCCGGATGGGTCTTGCGGAAGCGGTCCAGCATCAGTCCCTGCAACTGGCCGGCGACCCGCGGGTTTGTCGCCGCCACGTCGGTGAACTCGCCCGGATCGCGCTCCAGATCGTACAACCTCAGGTAGCGGCCGGGGGTCGGGTTGTCCGTCTCGTAGCCGTCGCCGCGCCGCCGGCGCCCGGTGCAAAAGATAAGCTTCCATTTCGCGGTGCGGATGCAGGCTTCTTCGTTCTCCAGGTACTCGGCGAAGACGTGATCGCGCGGCGCGGAGGGCTTGCGGCCTTCCAGGTACGGCCGCAGACTGCGGCCGTGCCGCACCGGGAGCGGCTCTCCGCCCAAAAGGTCGAGCACGGTCGGCGCGACGTCGGCGAACTCGGCGAAGTCCGTCACCACGCCCCGCCGGATGCGGCCCGGCCAGCGCATCAGGAGCGGGCAGCGGATGGCCGGCTCATAGCAGCTATGCTTCTCGAAGCGCCCGTGATGGCCCAGGCAGTAGCCGTTGTCGCCCAGGTAGACCACTAGCGTGTTTTCGTCCAGGCCGTTTTGCCGCAGCGCGCCGAGGACGCGGCCGGCGTTGCGGTCCAGGCAGTGCACCGAGGTGTAGTACGCCGCGGCAATGCCCTGCTTGTCCTCCGGCGACAGGTCGCGGAAGATGAGCGGGATCTGCCAGGCGTCCTCGGGACCCACGCGCGGAACGCGGTACTTCGACGCCTGAATGAGGTCGCGGTCCTCGATGGGGAAGTCGAAGGGCGAGTGCGGTTCGCCGAAGCTCACCCACAGCGCGAAGGGCTCTCCGCGGTGCGCGGCCAGGTACTCCGCCGCCCGGCGCGCGATAAAGGTGCCGCGCATCTCCTCGTCATAGCGCGGGTAGGGAAGTTTCTCGGCATTCAGCCAGATGCGCGCCGGGTCCTTGAACGGCCGCCACGGCGGCTTGGTGCGAATGCCCGCCTCGGGCTTCCTTTTCACGCTTGCGGCGTTCCACGCCTTGGTGACATCCTGCTCCAGCATGGGATCGTCGAAGCCGTGCAGCCCGGGGCGCGAGGGCTGGTTGAAGTGCATCTTGCCGATGACGCCGGTGCGGTAGCCGGCTTTCTTAAGCTGTATGGCCAGTGTGGGCTGGTCCTCGGAAAGGCGCGTCGGCAGGCGCGTGACGCCGGCCGAGTGCGGCATCCGCCCGGTGAGGAACGATTGCCGCGAGGGCGTGCACACCGGCGAGTTGCAGTAGGCGCGCGAGAAGCGGGTTCCTTCCGCGGCCAGCCGGTCCAGGTTCGGAGTGAGCGCCAGCGGGTCGCCGTCGGCGCCCAGCGCGTACCCGGCGTGGTCGTCTCCAATGAGGAAGAGGAAGTTCGGCCGCTGGGGGCGGCTCTGGCCGATGAGCGGCGCCGCCAGGGTCCGAATCACGCTCCTTCGGGTCGGCATGCCATTACTATATCATCGAAGTCTGTGCGGCGATTTCCGGCCCTTCTCGCGCTTCTCCTGCTCACTGTGGTGCTCGCGGCCAATATCTACAGGGCTGCCACGCAATCTTTCACCTCCGACGAGGCGCGCACTTTCAACGATTTTGTCCGCCGGCCGGCGGGGGAGGCGCTGGCCGTCTACGACGCCAACAACCATGTTCTGAACACTCTGCTGGCGCGCATTTCGGCAGCTGTATTGGGCGTCTCCAAATTCACCCTCCGTCTGCCGAGCCTCGCGGGCGGAGCGCTCTACCTGGCCGCCGTCTGGGTACTGAGCCGGCGGCTGTTCGGTAATTCCTGGCGGTCGCTGGTGGCGGTCTCGACGCTGGCTCTGAATCCCTACATTCTCGATTTCCTCTCCGCTGCCCGGGGCTATGGAATGGCGCTGGCGCTGTTGCTGTGGGCCCTCGAGTTCCTCAGCCGCTACCAGGAGACTCTCGAGCGCAAGCACCTGAACTTCGCCGCCCTGGCGCTGGCGCTGGCGCTGGCGTCCAACCTGACGCTGGCCTTCCCCGGCACGGCGCTGGCCGCCCTCGCCGCCGCGCAACTCATGGCGCGGAGGGAGTTCCGGACCGCTCTCGACGACTTCCTGCTGCCCGGGTTGCTGGCTGCATTCCTGCTGCTTGTGCTTCCGCTGCGTAACGCCGCGGCGTCGAATTTCTATGTCGGCCTCGCCTCGCTCCGCGACAGTTACCAGGGACTGATCGTCTCGTCGATTTACCACTCGACCCGGCTGCTGCCGGAAGCCGCGGGCCAGGCTTCCCTGCTGCGATTCTGGCTTTACAGGACCACCCTCGCGCTCGCGCCGGTCGTGGCGCTGGCTGCCGCGGCTGCCATCGGCATCCTGCTCTCGCGCCGCAAAATGCCCGCGCCGCACGAACGCTTCGTCATCCTGTGCGGCGGCGCGTGGCTGGGCTCGCTGGCGCTCCTGGTCGCCGCACATCGTTTCTTCGGAGTTCCGTATCCCGAGGGGCGAACCGGACTGTACCTGATCCCGCTCTTCTGCCTGACCGCCTTCGCGCTGCTGGCCTGGGCGCAAACCGGGAAGTGGACCGCGCGCACGCTCGCACCGCTGGGTCTGCTCTACTTCGGCCTGTGCGCCTTCGACTTCGCGCGCTCGTGGAACACGAGTTTCTACCTGGAATGGCCGTTCGACGCGCGCACCGAGGACGTCCTGCGATGGATCGAGGAGCGTCACGCCGCCCAGCCGCGGCCGCTGCGCCTCTCCGTTGCCGGCCCAACCGTCCTCACGCTCGAGTTCTATCGCCACATCCGGCCTCTGGACTGGCTGACGGTGGTCAACCGGGGCGTCAAGCCGGAGCCGGCCGATTTTTACCTGCTTCCGCCCGGCGAGGCGGCGGGCTACCAGGTCCTGTGGCGCGACGACCTCGCGCGCGTTGTGCTGGCTACGGCTGCTTCGGCGCCTGGACCCTGACCACGTAGTACGGCGTGGCGCGATCGGGGTCCGGCTCGAACCAGCCCGAGCGCTCGCGGTTCAGCACTTCGAAATAGTACATCAGGTCCCAGCGCGCCGAAAGGTCTTCGGCCGGAATGACGAAGCTGGCCCGGGTGGCGGGCGCTTCCAGAGTCTTGAACTTCGCCAGTTGATTTACCGCCCGGTAGTGCAGCCGCACGGTGGTGGCGTCCTTGGGCGGGCCAACGGACAAGACCAGCACGAGGGGCTTGCCGGGCTCGGCCGACTTGGGCGCCACGTGTGTGAACGCCGGGCGCGGAAGCGCCCG
>JACQZT010000107.1 GCA_016213755.1 Acidobacteriota bacterium
GACGGTCCTGAATCCTCTGGTAGAGTCCCTTCAGGAACTGGCGGTCGTCGGGCTGTAGCGCCATAGGGAAGCCTGTCCTCTATCCTACGACACCGCCGGACTACAGAACAGCGATCCGCGTACACTGGTGAGATTATGCGCATCTTCCTCTGTTTCGCGCTCCTCGTGTCTTCTCTTGCGCCGCTGGGCGCCCAGGACGAACCCAACCCGCGCACCCTGCTGCCGCCGGCGGTCATGGACGCCATGGTGAACGAGGTGAGCGGGTCGGTGGCCTGGCAGCACATTCTGGAGCTGGCTTCCTATGAGCGGGACCGGCCGGCCGAGGAGTACCGCACGGTGTACCGCGAGTCGGCCTACATCGAGAAGACGGCCAGACAGTATGGCCTGGAGGACGTCCGCATCGAGCGGTTCAAGCTGCCCGGCAAGACCTGGGACGGTGAGTTGGGCGAGTTGTGGCTGCTGGACGGCAAGAGCCGGCGGCTGATCGTCAGCTACCGCGACGTGCCGGCGTCGCTGGCCACCGGGAGCCGCTCCGCCGACGTCACCGCGGAACTGGTGTACGTGGGCCGGGGCGAGGATAAGAAGGACTACGTGGACCGCAGTGTGGCCGGCAAGATCGTGCTGGCCAGCGGCTCCATCGGCGCGGTCCACAACCTGGCGGTGCGCGAGTTTGGCGCCGCGGGCGTGATCTCGTTCGCCAACCCCACCGGCAAGCCCATCGACCGGCCCGACCAGTTCGCCTGGAACGGCCTCTCGCGCGGTTTCGGTCCCGGCGCGGGCGCGCAGAAGACCACCTTCGGGTTCAACCTCTCGCACCGGCTGGGCATGGAACTTCTCGAGATGCTCGAAAAGCGCCAGACGCTCACGGTCCAGGCCAAGGTGCGCTCCGCCGAGTACGACGCCGACATGCAGGTGCCCACGGCGGTGATCAAAGGCACGGGCGCGTCGCAGCAGGAAGTGGTGGTCGCCGGACACCTGTTCGAGGGCATCGCCAAGCAGGGCGCCATGGACGACGCCTCCGGCTGCGCCGCCGCGCTGGAAGTGGCGCGCGCGTGGCTGAAGCTGATCCAGGACGGCGTGCTGCCGCGGCCGCGCCGCACCGTGCGCTTTCTGTGGGTGCCCGAAATCCAGGGCACGCGCGCTTATCTCGACCGCTACCCCGAAGAGACCAAGCGCATGGTGGCGGCCATCTCCATGGACATGGTGGGCGAGGACGTCCAGCGCAACCGCAACAGCCTGCACCTGATGCGCACGCCGTACTCGGTGAACAGCTTCATCAACGAGGTGACGCAGCAGTTCTTCGAGTTCGTGGGCGACACCAACCGCGAGAAGGTGCAGAACCGCCGGGTAGCGTACAACTACCGCTACCCGATCCTCGACCCGCAGGGTTCGCGAGACCAGTTTTACTACAACATCGACAAGCACTACGGCTCCTCGGACCACTCCGTGTTTCTCGGTCAGGGCGTGCCCGCGGTGCTGTTCAACAACTGGCCCGACATCGCCTACCACACCAACGAGGACCGCTCCTTCAACGGCGACCCGACGCAATTGAAGCGCGCCACCCTGATCGCCCTGGCGAGCCTGGCGGCGATGGCCAACGCGGATGCCGCGGGCGCGCTGCGCATCGCCGAACTCACCGCCGGCAACGCCGCCGTGCGCGTTGGCGAGCAACTGCGGCTGGCACTCGGAGCGGTGGGCGAAAAGGAGCCGTTCAAGGAAGCCGCCAACCTGGTCCGGCAAGCTTACGATCGGGAAAGCGAAGCCATCCGCTCGGCGGCCGTTCTGGCCGAAGACGCCGCCGCCGCGGCCAAAATCGAATCGCTCGCCGCCGCTTTCGCCGAAACCGGGCAGACGGCCGATCTGCGGCGGCTGACGGTGTACGCCCAGGCGCTGGGAGCCGACACCTCCGTGGCTCTCACCGCTGATGAAACGGCGGCCGCGCGCCTGGTGCCCGTGCGGCGCAAGCCCGCGCCCTCGGGGTTCGGCGGCGGGCGCGGCGGGCAGGAAGAGAGCCGGCGGGACCCCGCCGAAGCCTCCCGCGCCCAGTACAACGTCATGGAGATGCGCGGCTTCGCCAACGGCAAGCGCTCGATTCTCGATATCCGCAACGCCCTCGGCGCGGAGTATGGGCCGCAGGATCTGGCCAGGGTGACCGAGTTCTTCCGCGGCCTCGAAAAGACGGGCGAGTTTGAAGTGACCACGCGGTAAGCGGGAAGTGCTATAAGGGAAGCGGAAAATGCTGCGGCGAAGTTTTTTCCGGACCTCGCTCGCGGGCCTGGCCGCTCCCGCGGCGCAGTCGAAAGTGGTGATCGCGCGCGATGCCGGCGGCGCGCCGAAACTGCTCGACAAGGCCATGCAGTCCTACTTCGACTGCGATTCCCCCCTCGAAGCCTGGAAGCGCGTGGTGCGGCCCGGCGAAGTGGTCGGGCTGAAGGTGAACTGCCTGGCCGGGCGCGGCAACTCCACCAGCGTGGCGCTGGTCGAGGCGATCTGCGAACGGCTCCAGCAGGCCGGCGTCGCTCAGAAGGACATCGTGGTCTGGGACCGGCTGACTTCGGACCTCGAACACGCAGGCTTCCGCGTCGCCGGGCGGCGCGACCGGATCCGCTACGTCGGCAACGACGCCGCGGGTTACGAGGACGAACTGGCCACGTTCGGCAGCGCCTGGAGCCTGCTGTCGAAAACCCTGACGCGCACCTGCCAGGCCGTCATCAACCTGCCGGTGCTGAAGGACCACGGCATCGTGGGCGTCACCCTGGCGCTGAAGAACCTGTTCGGCGCCATCCACAACCCCAACAAGTACCACCTCACCGTGGGCGATCCGTACGTGGCGGACGTCTACATGCTGCCGCCCATCCGGCAGAAGGTGCGGCTAACGATTTGCGACGCGATCACCGCCCAGTACGAAGGCGGGCCGTCGTTCATGCCCCAGTGGACGTGGCCTTTCAACGGCCTGCTGGTGGCCCAGGATCCGGTGGCGCTGGACAGCGTGGGCTGGCAGATCCTCGAGCGCAAGCGCGCCGAGAAGGGCATGCCGCCGCTAAAAGCGGCCAAGCGCGAGCCGACCTACATCGCCACGGCTGCCGACGCCCAGCACCGCATTGGGACCAACGACCCGCGGCGCATCCGGCGCGTGGAGGTGTGACGTGGACCGCCGCAGCTTCCTCGCCCTGGCGGCCGCCGATCCCGGCGCGCAATACACGGCCGAGGCGAAGTTCTACGAGAAGCTCCCCTACCGCAAGATCAAGTGCAAGCTGTGCCCTCGCGAGTGCGTCGTCGACGACCGCGAACGCGGCTACTGCGGCGTGCGCGAAAACCGCGGCGGCGTCTACTACACCCTGGTTCATTCGCGCGTTTGCTCGGCCCACATCGACCCCATCGAGAAGAAGCCGCTGTTTCACTTCTATCCGGGAACGCTGGCCTTCTCGCTGGCTACCGCCGGGTGCAACGTCAACTGCAAGATGTGCCAGAACTGGGAGATCTCACAGGTCCGGCCGGAGCAGGTGCGCAGCACTTACCTGCCGCCCCGCAAGCTGGCCGAGGTGGCCGCGCAGTCGCGCTGCACGTCCATCGCTTACACCTACAGCGAGCCGGTGGTCTTTTACGAGTACATGGCGGACGCGGCCGACGCCGCGCGCGCCGCGGGTGTCAAGAGCGCGGTGGTCACCGGCGGCTACATCCAGGAAGATCCGCTCCGGCAACTGTGCCGGCGCGTGGACGCCATCAAGGTGGATCTCAAGGGCTTCTCCGAGAAGTTTTACCGCGAAGTGGTGAACGGCGAACTGAAGCCGGTGTTGAACGCGCTGGCGAGCATCCGCAAGCTGGGCATGTGGACCGAGATTGTCTACCTGGTGGTCCCGACGCTAAACGACTCGGACGCGGAACTCGGCGGCGCGGCGAAGTGGGTGAAGGCCAACCTGGGGCCGGACGTCCCGCTGCACTTCACGCGCTTCCATCCCGAGTATCTGCTCAAGAACCTGCCGCCGACGCCGGTCAAGACCCTGGAACGCGCCAAAGCGATGGCCGACGCCGAAGGGCTGCGCTACGCCTACGTCGGCAACGTGCCCGGACATCCGGGCGAAAACACGTACTGCCCCAAGTGCCGGCGCGCGGTGGTCGAGCGCACCGGGTTTACCATTCGGAGCCTGCGCCTGCGGAAGGGGAAGTGCGAGAGTTGCCAGGAGACGATTGCTGGAGTGTGGGGATGAGCATGCGAGCGCTGATCGGAGTGATGCTTCTCGCCGCGACAGGCTGCACGGGAGCAGAGAAGGTCCGCAAGCCCGCGGTGGCCGGCGCCTTTTATCCGGCGGATCCCAAGGAACTCGCCGCGATGGTGGACGGTTTCCTGGCCCAGGCCAAGGCGCCCGAGATCAAAGACGTCGTGGCCGTGGTCTCGCCGCACGCCGGCTATGTTTACTCGGGCCCGGTGGCCGCGTATTCCTACGCGCTCGTCAAAGGCCGGAAGATCGACCGCGTGGTGGTGCTCTCGCCCTCTCACGTCGAAAGCTTCGGTTTCTCGGCGGTCTTCGACGGCACGGCCTACGCGACGCCCCTGGGCCAGATCCCCGTGGACCAGACGTTCTGCGCGAAGTTGGGCGCCGCGGGCCCGCTGGTGAAACTCTCGAGCCGCGGCCACACTGTTACGGGCGAGCGGAGCGAGCACGCTCTCGAGGTGCAGCTTCCGTTCCTCCAGCGGGTGCTGAGCAAGTTCACCCTCGTCCCGGTGGTGATGGGAGACCAGAGCTACGAGGCCAGCCGCGCGCTGGGCCGGGCGCTGGCGAAACTCATCCAGAGACCGGGGACGCTCATCGTCGCCAGTTCCGATCTGTCGCACTATCATCCCTACGCCGAAGCCGTGCGCCTGGACCGCCGGACCCTGCGGGCCATCGAGGAGTTCGACTACCTGAGCCTGGCGCGCAACCTCGAGCTCCGGGTGTGGGAAGCCTGCGGGGGAGGGCCGATTGTCGCCGCCATGATCGCCGCCGAAGAACTCGGCGCAGCGAAAGCGACGCTGCTCCAATACGCCAACAGCGGTGACACGGCGGGCGACAAAGACCGCGTGGTGGGCTACGGCGCGCTGGCGTTCTCGAAGCCGGCCGCGGCGGGCGGCGCGGCGTTCTCCTTGACCGACGCCGAAAAACGGGAACTGCTGAGCCTGGCCCGTCGGTCGGTGGAAAGCGCGGTGAAAGGGCACAAGCTGTACGACTACCAGCTCGCGGGCTCGGACGCCCTGACTCAGGAGCGCGGCGCATTCGTCACGTTGAAGGAGAAAGGCGCGCTGCGCGGCTGC
>JACQZT010000002.1 GCA_016213755.1 Acidobacteriota bacterium
AAGCAGGAACGCCAGCCGACGTGCACCACCATCCAGGCGAACACCGGGGGACCGACCATCGACGCGACGTTGGTGCCGGCGTTGAAAATACCGGTGGCTAGAGCGCGGTCTTTTTTGGGGAACCATTCGGCCACGGACTTGATGGCGGCCGGGAAGTTGCCCGCCTCGCCCAATCCCAGCATGCCGCGCCAGAACCCCAGGCCCAGCGCCCCCCGCGCCAGCGCGTGACAGCAGGCCGCCACCGACCACCAGACGATCGCCACCGCATAGCCGATGCGCGTTCCGTACCGGTCGATGAACCGCCCCATCAGCAGGAAACCCGCGGTGTAGCAGATCATGAACGCGCCGTTCACATAGCCGTACTGCTTGTCCGACAGGTGCATTTCCTGGCGGATCACGGGGATGAGAACCGAGAAGACGATACGGTCGAGGTAATTAATGGTGGTGGCGAAGAAGACCAGCGCGAGCATCCACCACCGGATGCGGGTCATTCGATCCAAGGACACTCATGGATTATATAGTAAAAGTGTGCAGAAAGCGGTTATCCTCGCCGCGGGCCGCGGCACGCGCATGGGCGCGCTCACCGAAGATCTTCCCAAGCCGATGCTCCCCATCCGCGGCCGGCCGATGCTGGAGCGAAAGCTCGACCGGTTGCGCGAAGCGGGCTTCGACCAGGCCTTCCTGGTGATCGGCTACCGGGGCGAGGTCATCCAGGAGCATTTCCAGGGTTATCCCATGGATCTGACCTTCCACCGCCAGGAACAGGTGGACGGCACCGGCAGCGCCACCCTGCTGGCGCGCGAATTCGCGGGCCGCGATCCCTTCCTGCTCACCTACGGCGACATCTACATGGACGCCGCCGACTACCGCGGCATCTACGCGACGCTGCTCTCCGACCCGGAGGCGGCGGCCGCCGCCGGCGCGCGCTGGGTGGACGATCCATGGCAGGGCGCCGCCGTCTACGCCGAGAACGGCCGTGTGGTCCGTATCCTCGAGAAGCCGCCCCAAGGCACGTCCACCACCCACTGGAACAGCGCGGGGCTGTATGCCTTCCGCCCCGAGGTGTTCGGCTTTCTGGAGCGGATCGGCAAATCCCCGCGCGGCGAATACGAAATCACCAGCGCGGTGGACCAAATGATCGCCGCCGGGCGCAAGTTGCTGCTGTACGCGGTCCAGGGCCCCTGGCGCGACGTGGGCCGCCCGGAAGACCTGGAGATCGTCCAAGAACTGCTGTGACCGTCAGGCGCGCAGCCGGAGTCCGGACCACTCCTCCGATAGGAGGACCGAATCGGCCGGGTTGCGCGGCAGGAATTTCACCGAGGCGGGACCGACCAGCACCGCCGGTTCGGCGCCCAAACGTTCCAGAAGACCGGAGACATCCTGTGCGGTCGAATACTGCACTCCTCGCACCGAGTACGAGTAATAGAGAATTCCGCCGTGGACGTCGGTCACCTGGCAGTCCGCCAGGCGGCCTTCCCGGCCGACTCGCAAGCGGCGTCGGCGCTCTCTTTCGGCGGGGGAAACGCGATAGCGGCGCCAGAGCAGCATGGCCGCGGCGGCCAGCGCCACGACCGCACCAGTCCCAAAGGGCAGAAACCAAGCCGGGTCCATTTGTGTGCGGCTACTCGCCGACGACGCGGTTCTCGATCGCGCCGACGCCCGTCACTTCGATCCGAACGACAGCGCCGGGCTCGACCGGACCGATGCCCGGAGGCGTTCCCGTGGCCAGCAAATCGCCGGGCTCCAGCGTCAGGAACTGGGTGACAAAGGCGATTATAACACCCACCGGAAAAATCATATCCGAGAGCGGCGAGTCCTGCTTCACGACTCCGTCCACCAGCGCGCGCACCCGCGCGCCCTCCAGCGGCATCTCCTCGCGCGGCACAATCCACGGCCCCACGGCGCAGAAGGTGTCGAAACCCTTGCCGCGGGTCCACTGGCCGTCTTTCTTTTGCAGGTCGCGCGCCGTCACGTCGTTGACGCAGGTGTAGCCCAGCACGTACTCGTCCGCCTCTTCGGCCCGCACATGGCGCGCCCGGCGGCCGATCACCACGCCCAGCTCGGCCTCGTGATCCACGCGCTGGGAGATGCGCGGGTAAACGATGGCGTCCCCGCCGGCGATGAGCGCCGAGGGCGGCTTCAGGAAGATGAGCGGTTCGGCGGGCGGCTCGCCGCCCATCTCGCGCGCGTGCTCGGCGTAATTCTTGCCCACGCACACGATCTTCGACGGGCAGCAGGGCGGCAGCAGGCGCACGCCGGCGCGGGCGTGGGAGGCGCCCCGCGCGCCGGACCAGAACGGTCCGGACTCGATGATCGTGTCCCCCTCGAGCCAGCCGTAGCGCACTTCGCCGGAACTGTCGGTCGCGGT
>JACQZT010000100.1 GCA_016213755.1 Acidobacteriota bacterium
ACAGGGAGTCCGGCGCCGCGCCGGCGGCCGGCGCGGCGAGCAGAAACGCCCAGCCCCTCATCGAACCGCCTCCCGTCCCGGGGCCGGGGCCACCTCGCTCCAACTCACCGTGTCCAGCAGCGAGCACCCCGATCCATGCACCGCGATAACCAGGACCCGGCCGGCCAGGCGCACCAGTTCAAGCCGCTGGTGCGGTCCCAGCGGCACGCGGCCGACGCGCTCGGCCAGAGGCCGGCCGGCGGAGGGCCGGGCGCTCCACGAACCCAACGTTCCGGCGCGGCGCAGCCACCACACCGCCGCTCCCAGCAGCGCGAAAACCGCCGCCACCGCCGCCAGTTGCGCCATGCTTATTCCTCCTCCCGAAAATCGGTGATCCGCACGCCCATCGAATCCTCGATAACGACGATCTCGCCGAAGCCAATCAGCGTGTCCTGGATCAGGATGTCGATGTTCTCGCCCGCCGAGCGGTTCAGTTTGATCACGCTGCCCGTTTCGAGTTCCAGAATGTCCCGAATGCTCATAATCTTGCGGTCCAACTCGACTTCCACCGCCACGGGGACGTCGGCATAGTGCGCGATTTCTTCCTGCACCGCCATGCGCGTGACCCGGCCCTAGCGCTTCAGGTTGAGCGTTTCCTGGCTCATTTCGTCGGTCACCGTCACTACGCGGGCATTGGCCTGGTAGCTGCGCTGGAAGACGATCAGGTTGGTGAATTCGCGCGCCAGATCGACGTTGGAGGCCTCGATGGCGCCTCCCACCACGTTCCCCCGCCCGCCCGTGCCCGGCAGGCCGGCGACCGGCGCCGCGCTGGCCGCGCTCAGCCGGTAGGCGCTGTTGCCCGCCGCCAGCAGCGATTCCGGGTTGCGGATGGCCGCCAGGGCCAGTTGGCCGGCCACGCTCCGCTCGCCGCTGGAATACGCCGCCACGATCTGGCCGCCGTCGGCCAGGCCCACCCCAAGCAATTGCGCGGCCGGCACGCCGTCCTGCGCGTTGGCCGAGACGGCCGAGGGCTGGGCGTACTGCGTAATCCGCGCCGTCTGGCCGGAGTAGAGGTTCCAGGCGAGATTCAGGTCCTGAGCGCCGCCGGCCAGGCCGGTCACGCTCAGCGCCGGCCAGGGACCGGCGGGCCCGGGTTCGCTCAGCGTGCCCCCGGCGTTGAAGGTCAGCGTGCCGGTGAGCGGCGCGAGCGAGCTGGTCAGCTCCGCCGCGGGGAAGCCGATGCTGTAGTCCCACTGGTTCGGGTTCGCGTTCTTGGTGCAGGTCACCGTGACCAGGTGCGAATTGCCGAGCGAGTCGAAGACCTCGATCGAGCTGCTGAACTGGGCCGGCGGCGGGCCCGCGGTGGCGGCCGCGTCCAGGTTCAGGTCCAGGGAAAACTGCGTGCTGGCCCGCGGCGGCCGCAGCGTGCCGACCGGAATCGAGATGTCGGTCAGCGCGTCCGTGGTCGTGAGCGCGCCGTCGCGCTCGGTCCAGCCTTGCACGCGCTCGCCGGTGGCGGTCACCAGGTAGCCCGACTTATCCACCTGCAACTGGCCGGCGCGGGTGTAGAGCTGCGCGCCGGCCGAGTCCCGGACGATCAGGAAACCGCCTCCCTGGATGGCCGCGTCCAGCGCGCCCGAGGTGGACTGGATGGCGCCCTGCGAGAACTGCCGCAGCAGAGTGGGAACGCCCACCCCGGTGCGGAGCTGAGTCTGTGTGAGGCCCGCGCCGGCGGATTCCAGGACCAGGTCGTGAAAGGACACGGCGGTGGCCTTGTATCCAGGCGTGTTGAGGTTGGCCAGGTTGCTGCCCACGGCGTCGACGGCCGCCGACTGGGCGCTCAAGGCGGACAAAGCAGTGGCAAACGATGAAAACACGGTCTGGTTCTCCTTCAGGCGCCGGACGGCTTCGCCGCGCCGGAGGCGGCTGCGGAAGCCAGCAGCGAGTGCAGGTCCTGCCGGATGGCGGCCACCTGTTCGAGCTCGCTGAATTGCGCCAACTGGGTCAGAAACTGAACCCCGTCGGCGGGCGACAAGGGATTCTGATTTTGGATTTGCGCCACCAGCAGCTTCAAAAAAGTCTGCGTGCCGGCCACCAGGCCGGCCGGCGCCGTCTGGGCCGCGGCGGGCTCGGCGACGGCGGTTTGGGACGCTGTGTTTAACGAAGGGATCGAAGATGCCATGCAAACGACTCCTCGGCGCGGTTCGGCCGCTTGGGGCGGTCCGCCCCGGCCCAGTCGGGTTGAGACCGGCGTTCGTGCCGGCCGGATTCGGCTTCGGACGGCGTATCGGCCGGGGCCCAACTCCGGGCGCCGAAGCCGGACCGTTCCAGGCCCCGCACCAGATCGCCCAGCTCGCCGCGCAACGACGCGGCCAACTCCCGGTCGTGGCTCCGCACCGCCACCTCGAGGCGGCCTCCGCGTTCGACCAGTTCCACCGCCACGCGCCGCCCGGCCTCTCCCACGCCCACCTCAAGCGAAAACCGCCGCGCGGGCTCTCCGGCCGCCGGTTGCTCGGCCGCCGGCTGGGGTTCCACTGGGCCGCCGCGCGCCGGGGGATCGGATCGAGCGCCGCCGGAAACGGACGCGGCCTGCAACTGGCCGGCGGCCGGCGCAAGCAGGATCGAGGCTGCTTCCGCGGACGGAGCCGGAGTGGGACGCCCGGCTTGGCCGGTCCGGCGCGGGGCGTCGCTTCTGTCGCCGGCCAACTCGGCGGTTTCCGGCGCCGTCTTCTCGCCTTCCGCCGCGCCCTGGGCGATGGCGTCTCTGGCGCGCAACTGCGGAAGGCAGGATTCTTCCGCCCCGCGCCGGCTCAGCCGCAAAGCGAAGGCCAGCCCGGCCGGCTTCCGACTCCCGGAATCGGGCCGCGGGAGCGCGGCGACGCCTTCCGGGTCTCCCATCTCGGGCGCTGGGGCCGCGCTTTCGAGCGCTCCGGCCGGGGGGACCGGCGAACCCTTTTCGAGCCGCGGATCGGGGCTTTCCAAAGCGGGCGCCACGGCCTCCCCAAGCGGCGGCCCGGCGTGCGCCGCCGCGCCGCACTTGCTGCGCTCGGCCGCCTCCGCCGTTTCGTCCGGGACCGGCACGGGCGGCGCCGCGGGAAAGGATTCCCCTTCCAGCAGCGCCCCCAGCAGAGAGAAAAACGCGCCGAATCCATCCCCGCCCGGCTGACTTTCTTCCCGGGATGCGGCTGCCGAGGCCGTCTCCGGGGCGGAGAACTCGCCGGCGGGAGCCGGGTTCGAACCGGCGTTTTCGAAACTGGGCAGTCCGGCGACAGGCACGTCCCCGCTAGTGCAGATGACGTGCCAGAACCGGGCGGCCTGTTTTCAGAGAGATGGGCGCGGGCGGGGTGACAAGGTTGTGCCGCTGGCAGGAATTGGTCCCGAATTGGAACGTTCCATTTTGACCTTTTCGGCGAAATCGCGCGTTTTTTTACTTCGGTCCTTCAATTGCACACCGCCCCGGCGGAGTTGCCGCATGGATTCTTTGACCATGGCCGCCGCCGCCGGGCTCCGGGCCCGCATGGAGTCGCTGGAACTGCTGGCCAACAACCTGGCCAACGCCTCCACGGCGGGCTACAAAGCGGACCGCGAGTTCTACGATCTGTATCGCTCGCCGGAAGCCGCCGCCTCGCCCGACGTTGCACGCCTGCCGCTGATTGAAAAACCGTGGACCGATTACTCGCAGGGAACGCTGACCGCAACTGGAAATCCCCTGGACTTATCCCTGGACGGGCGCGGCTTTTTTTCCGTCGATGGCCCCGGCGGGGTCCTCTATACGCGCGGGGGCGGGTTGCGCCTGGCGCGGGACGGGACGCTGGCCACCCCCGAAGGCTACCCGCTGCGCAACGCCGGCGGACGGCCCGTGCGCCTGGATCCGGCCCTTCCCTTCGAGATCGCCCGCGACGGCGCGGTGCGGCAGTCGGGCCAGGAACTGGCGCGCCTGGCGGTGACCGATTTCCCGCAGCCGGACGCGCTGGTCAAAAAGGGCGGCAACTACTTTCATATGACCGACCCCGCCGCGCCGGGCCGGCGCTCGGCGGCCGAGGTGCACCAGGGCGCCATCGAGAACGCCAACTTCAACTCCGCCGAATCGGCCGTGCGGCTGGTGAGCGTGCTGCGCCAGTTCGAGATGCTGCAGCGCGCGCTGGCGCTGGGCGGCGAGATGAACCGCCGCGCCGTGGAAGAGGTGGCCCGTGTGTCGTGACGGAGACGAAGAACGATTAGGCCGCGAATGAACGTGAATGAACGCGAATAAAACCATTTCTTCGTTTTTATTCGCGTTCATTCGCGTTCATTCGCGGCCAATTACCAGCCGGAAGAAAGGAGTTTATGATACGAGCCCTCTACAGCGCCGGCAGCGGAATGGTGGCGCAACAGATGAACGTGGACAACATCGCCAACAACCTGGCCAACGCCAATACCGCGGGTTACAAGCAGCGGCGGGCGCAATTCCAGGATCTGCTGTACCAGAACCTGGTGCAGCCGGGCGCCGCCGCCGGCTCGCAGACCGTGGTGCCCTCCGGTCTGCAACTGGGCCTCGGGACGCGCCCGGCGGCCAACGAGATCATTTTCACCCAAGGCAGCTTTTCGGCCACCGGGAACCCGCTGGACCTGGTGATTCAGGGCCGCGGCTTCTTCCAGGTCCGGCGGCCCTCGGGCGAGCTGGCCTACACCCGCTCGGGCCAGTTCCACCTGGACCGGGACGGCAACCTGGTCACCTCCGACGGCGAAGCGCTGGAACCGCAGATCACCATTCCCTCGGAGGCGCAATCCATCACTATCGCGACCGACGGCACGGTGAGTTTCCTGCTGCCGGGGCAGAGCGCGGCGCAACTGGCCGGCCAACTGCAACTGGCGAACTTCGCCAATCCCGCGGGCCTCAACAGCCTGGGCCGCAGCCTGTATGGGCCCACCGACGCCTCGGGCGAGCCGACGGTGGGAATCCCGGGCGGGCAGGAAGGCATCGGCTCTCTGCTGCAGGGCTATGTGGAGCAATCCAATGTCAGCGTGGTGGAGGAGTTCATCAACCTGATCGTCAGCCAGCGGGCTTACGAAGCCAATTCCAAGGTGGTCAAGGCCGCCGACGAGATGTATCAACAGGTCAACAACATCGGCCGATGATCGCATGGCTCACATTGGCCCTGGCCCTGGCGGCGCCGCCGGAGGCGTGCCGGACGGTGGAGGGTGACCGGATCCTGGCCCGGGATCTGGCCGCGGCGCTGGAAGTCTTCGGCGGGTTGCCGCCCGAAAGCGAAGTCGCGCCGGCGCCGGCGCCCGGCTCGCGCCGCTATTTTGGCACGGCGGAACTGGCGCGATTGGCCGGGCGGCTGGGCGTTCCGGGCGAAGGGGCGCGGCCGGTCTGCTTCGAGCGGCTTCTGCGCGCGCGCGATGCCGGGGGCGTCCGCTCCGCCCTGGAGCGGGCTCTCCAGGGCCAGGCGGCGCGAGTGGAACTGGCCGATTTCCTGCGCGCCCCGGTTCCCGAGGGCGAACTGGAATTCCCGCCCCGGGGGCTGAGCCGGCCCGGCCCGGGCGGAGAAGCCTTCTGGCGCGGGCGCATTCGCTACGCCCCCGGCCGAACGTTTCCGTTCTGGGCCCGGGTGCGGGTGGCCCTCCAGCGGTCGCGGGTGGTGGCCCGGCAGGCGCTGGCGGCCGGCCGGCCCATTCCGCAAGAATGTCTCGAGGTCCGGACGATGGAAGGCTTTCCGTTCGAGCCCGCCGCTCCGGCCTCGCCCGGCGAGGTGGCCGGGCGAATCCCGCGGCGGCCGATTCCGGCCGGGCAGCCCATCGCGGGCTGGCAGTTGACGGCCCCGCGCGAAGTCGAAGCGGGCGCCCCGGTGGAAGTCGAAGCGCGAGTGGGAAGCGCCCGGCTCTCCTTCCCCGCGGTGGCCGGCTCGGCGGGACGCGCCGGCGACACGGTGGCGGTGCGCAATCCGCAAACCGGCAGGAGTTTCAAGGCCGTAGTGCAAGGCAAGGGAAAAGTGGCGGCGGGACAAGCCGCCCGGGAGAACTCTTATGCGCAGGATCGTGCGCTGGAACCTCGCGGCGCTGGCGCTGGCGGCGGCAGCCGCGGCGCCGGCGGCCAAGCGCGATAAGAAAACCGTTTCCGCCCTGGACCGCTACGTCCGGGAAGCCGCCCAGAGGAGCGCGCCTTCCTCCTCCGGCGCCGCGCCGGGCTCGCTGTTCACTCCCGGCGCACGGCTGGCAGATCTGGCGCGCGACCCCCGGGCCAGCCAGACGGACGACATCGTGACCATCCTGGTGGCGGACCGGGCTTCCGCCGTCTCCCGCGGGGCCACCAAGACCCAGCGGCAGTCCAGCGCCAAGAGTTCGGTCGGCGCGCTGCTGGGCGTCACCCGGGCGGCCGGACCGCTGGCCAGCCTGGCCAGCCTGGGCGGCGAATCGCAACTGGACGGACAAGGCTCGACCAGCCGGGAAACGGCTCTCACCACAACCCTTTCGGCGCGGGTCACCCAGGTGCTTCCCAACGGCTACCTGGTCGTG
>JACQZT010000003.1 GCA_016213755.1 Acidobacteriota bacterium
ACGACCAGGCGCATTCCGGGGCTATTCCTCGCCCTGCCGGCGGACGAACTCGAGAATGTCGAAGCGCCGGATTTCCCGGTTGGGGAAGAAGCTGTTGACCGCCTGCTGTTCGTCGTCGAAAATCTCGAAAACCGTGCTCAGCTTGGTGAGCACCAGCAGTTCGATATTGCGGCGGTTGAGGTGCAGCAGCTTGAGCCCGCCGCCGGCCTTCTCGACGGCGGTGTAGCACATGACCAAAGCGCCCAGACCCGTGCTGTCGATGTACTGCACTTCCCGCAGGTTGAAGATGAGCCGCGGGCGCCCTTCGGCCACCAGCGCGCGCACCCGCTCGCGGACGGCCTCGACCTCGCCCACCGTCAGCCGGCCCTCAAAGTCGAAAATCCGAATTCCTTCCCGCTCCCGGACTTGAATCTCGAGGTTCATGCAAGCGCCCCTTCAATTCTATCAGCGCCGTCGCCTTGCGGCAGGCGGATCAAAAAGCGGCTTCCCTCGCCCGGCACACTGGCGACTTCCACCCGGCCGCCGTGCGCCTTGGCGATCCACGCGACGAAACTCAAACCCAGGCCCAGGCCCTTTTCCGGACTATGTTCGGCGGACTGGACGCGATAGAACCGGTCGAAGATGTGCGGCAGGTCGCCGGCGGGAATGCCTTGCCCGTTGTCTTCCACTTCCAGCAAAACCTCCTCCGCCTCGCGCCGCAGGCGCACCGAGACCCGGCCTCCCGGGCCGGTGTACTTAATGGCGTTGGAGAGGAGGTTGGAGACCAGGCGTTCGATTTGAATGCGGTCGGCCTGGACGGTGCACGGTTCGGGGAGTTCGGCGGTCAGATTCACCTGCGCGGCTTCGGCGGGGATCTGGAACTGGTCGACGACGTCCAGCACCAGCGAGGACAATTCGACGGCGCTTTTCTGCAGCGCAAGCTGGCCCGATTCCGACTGCGAGAGCAGCAGCAGCGCCTTGACGATCTGGCCCAGGCGTTCGACGTCCTCCAGGGCGTTGACCATGGCTTCGCGATACTGCTCGGGGGTGCGCGCGGTGAACAGCGCGACTTCGAGCTGGCCGCGGATGGCGGTCAGCGGCGTGCGCAGTTCGTGCGAGACGTCGGTGGAGAACTGGCGGATCTGCTCGAACGAAGCGGCCAGGCGCTCCATCATGCGGTTGAAGGTTTCGATCAGGTGGTCCAGCTCGTCGCCCGATCCGCGGGGTACGATGCGCAGGTCGAGGTTGGAACCGGTGATGTTCTGCGCGGTCTTCGAGACATCGTGTAACGGACGCAGCGCGCGGCCGGCCAGGAACCAGCCCAGCAGGCTGCTGGCCAGAATCATCACCGGAAGCAGGACGAAGTAGTTGACGGTAAATCCTTCGACCGTGCGCTCGTTTTCCGCCAGGGGCAGGGCGATGGCCATGAAGTATGCGCGGCGGCGGTCGTCGTGCAGGAGGCCGGCGCGGACCAGGTAGGGTTCGCCGTTGGAGGCGCGGCGGGTCTTCCACTCCACCCGGCTCGAGCGCAGGGCGGTGCGGACCTCATTCGGTTTTTCCACGCCCAGGACCCGGTAGGCGTTGGAGGCTTCCATGACATTGCCTTCGGCGTCGGTGAGCAGGAAGTAGCGGCGCAGGCGCTCGACGATGGCGGCGTCTTCCTGGTCGGTGGGGTCGTAAAACCATTCGTGCTGGCGGCGGCGCTCGAAGCGCAGATAGCCGTTGACCGCGGCCCACTCCTCTTCCAGGAGCGCGCGCGCCTGCCGGTCCAGCAGGGATACCAGGGCCTGGCGGAACAGGACGCCGACGGAGCCCAGCAGCAGCGAGAAGAAAACGACGTAGCTGATGGTGAGGCGAAAGCGGAGGCTCCGGGTGCGCTTGGAAAGCTTGCCGGGCAGTTTCACCTGGGCCTCCGGTCAGCGCTCCGGCACGGGTTCGGCCGGTTTCTCCGGCAGGTCGAGCATGTAGCCGATGCCGCGCACGGTGTGAATGAGCTTGACCGGCCAGGGGTCGTCGATCTTGCTGCGCAAGTGGCGGATGTAGACGTCAACGATGTTGGTGAGCCCGTCGTAGTCCATGTCCCAGACGTGCTCGACGATCATGGTGCGGCTCAGCGGGCGGCCGCGGTTGCGCAGCAGGTACTCCAGGATGGCGAATTCCTTGGGGGCCAGATCGATCGTCTCGCCAGCGCGGGTCACGCGGCGGCGGACACAATCCAGGGCCAGGTCGCCCGCCGCGAGCTTTTCCGGGGCGGGCTGGCCGCGGCGCAGCAGCGCGCGCACGCGGGCCAGGAGTTCGACGAAGGCGAAGGGTTTCACCACGTAGTCGTCGGCGCCCAGTTCCAGGCCCTTGACGCGGTCGTCGACGTTGCCGCGAGCGCTGAGGATGAGCACGGGAGGGCCGGCGGTGCGGTCGCGAATCTTTTCCAGCAGTTTAAAGCCGTCGATGTCGGGCAGCATCAGGTCGAGGACGATGAGGTCGTAATCGGCGGCGTGAACCAAGTTGAGGGCGGCGGCGCCGTCGCCGGCCAGATCGACGGCGTAGCCGGCGCTCTTCAGGCCGCGCTCCAGGAAGTCGGCGATCCGTTTCTCGTCTTCCACCACCAGCAGGCGCATGCCGGCTCTCCGCTAGGCCTCTTCAATGGTCACGCTGGTCAGCACGTCGCTCTGCCGGATGGCGTTCACCACCTCTTGCCCGGCGACCACCTTGCCGAAGACGGTGTGCTTGCCGTCCAGCCAGTCGCACACCACGTGAGTAATGAAGAACTGGCTGCCGTTGGTGTTGGGGCCGGAGTTGGCCATCGACAGCGCTCCCACCGAGTGCCGGTTGGAGTTGTTCCGCAACTCGTCCTGGAAGCGGTAGCCCGGACCGCCGGTGCCGGTGGCCGTGGGATCGCCGCCCTGGACCATGAAGTTGTTGATGACGCGATGGAAGACCGTGCCGTTGTAGAAGCCGTCGCGCGCCAGGAAGACGAAGTTATTGACCGTCTGGGGCGCGTCCCTGGCGAACAGCTCGCACTCCACGGCGCCGCGCGAGGTTTCCAGGCGGGCCGTGTACTTCCGGGCCGGGTCGATGGTCATCGGCGGCGGAGCCGCATGTTGCTTTGCCATGTTCCCAGTGTGGCACAGGCGCGGTCAGAAACGCCGGAGGGCGCGCAGCATCGAGGCGGTGCTCCGGCCGTCGGGGAGCTGGACCGCGTCGATGGGTTTCCACTCCTTATTCATCGCGCCGATGTAGCGCACCTTGTCGCGCTCGGTGCCCATCAGGATGATGGTGTAATCGGGGTATCTCATCGCGCGGTACTGCAAGGCGCCTACTTCGCTGTACCAGGCTTCGCCGGCGGGCTGGCCCAGCCGGCGCACCACGGCGAAAGTATCGTCGCCGGCGGTGAGGCCCAGGCTGGCCTGGATGATGCCGTGGTACTCGACGCGATCGCCGGCGCGCCCGCGGAAGATGCTGACGATCAGGACGCAGCCCAGGATGCCCACCACCAGTGCGCCGAGAATCAACTTCCCGATGCGGCGTTCGGCGGGCGATTCCATGCCCCGGCCGGCGCCGCCGCGGGGCGGCGGGGGGAGATCCTCGCTTCCGGCGGCTCTGCTCGGGCCGCGGGGCATGGACAGGACGCGCCGCTCATGCTGGATGAGCAAACCCGACTTGTACTCCAGTTGCCTGCCCAGTCCGACGATCATGACCGGTTCGTCGACCTGCGAGATCTCGCCCAGATAGCGGCGCGGGACCCAGAGTTCCAGGCCGGACTTGGTGTTGCGCACCTTGATTTCCGCCCAGGTCGCCTGCTCGTACGCCCACTCGTTGTGCTCGACGTTCAGAATGGGAGGATAAAACGAGAAGGGTCGCGCACCGAACTGCTCCAGGGGCGGCGGAATAGACGGCTCGGACATTTAGGCTCTCCCAATCTTACCCCGCTTCCGGGCGCGGCGGGGCCGGGCTTTGTTAGAGTAGGGGAGAATCCGTCCCGTGACCGGAGGTGGTGGTGGATAGTGCGGCGCTTCGCAAGCGGCTGGCCGGGGTTTTTGTTCCTATTTCGACTCCGTTTGGCGGGGACGAGGAGGTGGATTATGGGGCGCTGCGCTTCAACCTGGAACGCTATGCGGCCAGCGGCGTGCTGGGGCACCTGGCGCTCGGCTCCAACGGCGAAAACCGGAGCCTGACGGAAGACGAAAAGCTGCGCGTGCTGGAGACCATCGTGCGGCACAAAGGCGCCGGACAGGTGGTGATGGCCGGGGCCACCTACGACGCGCAGCGCGACACGGAGCGGTTTTTGAAGCAGGCCGCGGACCTGGGCGCGGATTTCGGCCTGGTACTCTCGCCGGGCTATTTCCGGAAACAGATGACCGACGAGGTCCTGTACCGGTACTTCTCGACGCTGGCCGACGAGTCGCCTCTGCCGCTGCTGCTTTATAATGCGCCTGGCTTCTGCGGCGTGACGCTTTCGCCGGCGCTGGTGGGGCGGCTGGCCGGGCATCCCAACATTGCGGGCATGAAGGACAGCGCGTCGAGCGGCATCGAGAACTTCCTTCCGTTCGAGAGCGGCGCCTTCCACGTGCTGGCCGGATCGGCCAACTTCTTTTTTCCGGCCATGCTGGGCGGGTCGATCGGCGGCACCGTGTCGCTGGCCAACTCCTTTCCGAAGATCGCGCTGGAGCTGTTCGAGTGCGGCGCGCGGCGCGACGAGGCGCGCGGCGTGCCGCTGCAAGAGAAGGTGACGCGGGTCAACCAGGCGATTTCGGGATCCCATGGTGTCGCGGGCGTGAAGGCGGCCATGAAGCTGGGCGGGTTCAGAGGCGGCATTCCGCGGCGCCCTCTGCTGCCTCTGACCGCGGAGCAGTTCGAAAGCCTGCGTGCGACGCTGGCCGCGGAGGGCCTGCTGGAATGACGCGCGACATTCTGGCTGTGGATGTGGGCACCACGGCGCTCAAAGCCGGCCTCTTCACGGCGAATCTCGAAAAGCTGTGGGAGACCTCCCGCGCCTACGACGTGAACGTCTACGACGGCGGCAAGGCGGACATCGAACCCGAAAAGTGGTGGCGGGCCTTCTCCGGCGTCTGCCGTGAGGCGGGCGAGAAGCTGGGAAACGTTGGTGTCGTGGCCTGTTCGGTGACCACGCCCGGACTGACGCCGATGGCCGCCGGCGGCGAAGCGCTGGGTCCGGCGATTCTGTTTTTCGACGGCCGGTCGAGAGAGCAGGCGCGCTGGATCCGCCAGCGCGTGGGCGAAGACAAGTTCTTGCGCGAGACCTGCAACCTGCCGGTGACCGGCGGCTCGTCGCTGTGCTCGATGCTGTGGATTCGCGAGCACCAGCCCGAGGTGTGGCGGGCGGCGGCGAAGTTCGGCCACACCAACACCTACATGGTAAAGCGGCTCACGGGCCGCTGGGCCATCGACCCTTCGACGGTTTCCATCACTGGCCTGTACAACACAGCGCGCCACGACCTCACCTGGAACGAGGACGTGCTGCGCGCGGCCGAGATCCCGGCCGAGAAGCTCCCGCCGCTGATGCATTCCTTCGCCTGCCCGGGGACGATTCTGCCGGATGCGGCCTCCGAACTCGGCCTGCCGAGCGATTGCGCCGTGCTGTGCGGCGGCAACGACGCGGTGCTGGCGGCCTTCTCGGGCGGGATG
>JACQZT010000112.1 GCA_016213755.1 Acidobacteriota bacterium
AACGGCAAAGAGACGGCCGTGACCCTGAGCCGGGCCGAGGGCGCCCGGCAGGTGTTTGCCGAGTAACACGAGGGAAAGCGGTCTTGCGGCCCGCTGGCCGCTAGAGCATACTAGTCGAGAAGCAACCGAAACACTGCGAGGAGGAACCGTGGAACCGCGCATCCTGATCCGAAATCTCAGCGCGACGAAAGCGGGCCAGACAGAGGATTTCCCGGCAGGCGGATTCCGGGAATTGACCGTCGGCCGCGACCCTTCCTGCGAGGTCAGGTTCGATCCCAACGACGACCTGGTGAGCCGCCGGCACGCGAAGATTTCGGCCTCGCCCGCCGATCCGGCCGAGTATACCGTGGCCGATCTGGGCAGCCGCAACGGCACGTTCGTGAACCGTCAGCGGATCTTCGGGCCGGTAAAGTTGAACTGCGGCGACCGGATCCAACTGGGCGCCGGCGGGCCGGAGTTCGAGTTCGATCTCGACCCGCGTCCGGCCGGCATGGTCAAGGCCACCCGGCTGGCGGATTCGGCGCCGGCGGGACCGCTCGCGGGAATGCAGCCGACCAGAGAAGGCGGCCCGGGGCCGTTCGCGGCGCCGGCCGGGGTGGGCAAAGCGACCGTCGAGCGCATGATCGGCGAAACCAGGCGCCAGAGCCGGACCCTGCTGTACACGGTAGCCGGCGGGCTGCTGGTGATCGTCATCGCGCTGGCGATGTTCATCTACATCAAGTCGAAGACGCCCAATGTAGTGGTGCAGAGAATCGAGCAAAAGCTGTCGCCCTCGGGGCTGTCGCCGACCCAGATCGCGCAGTCCAACACCGATTCGGTGGTGAAGATCGAGTGCGGCTGGAAGCTGATCGACACGGTTTCCGGAAAGCAGCTCAGCCAGGTGGCGGTGCCCAACCGCGTGAAGGACAAGGAGGGCAAAGTTTCGGAGCGGGTGCCAGGCGCGGGCGAAGTGCTGCCGGTGTTCCTGGTGCTGGGCGACAAACTGGAGCCGCTTCTGACCACGGCCGACAATGGCGGGCAGCACCAGCCTGTCGGCGGCTTGCACTCGGGCACGGGCTTCGTGGTGAGCAACGACGGCTTCATGCTGACCAACCGGCACGTCGCGGCGGCCTGGCACGCGCCCTACGGTTTTCCGGCGCCGGCCGGCCTGGCGGTGGTGATGGGGCCCAAGGGCCCGCAGAAAGTGGTGCCGATCTCCCGGGACCAGTTCCCTTCGTGGATCCCCTCGCAGGCCAAGCTGGTGACCTCCAGCGGCGATCTGGATTCGCTGCGCCAGATCCCGCAGAGCCCCCAGGCCAAGACCCTGGAGGGCCGCAACGACTACCTGGACGTGACCTTCGCCAAGAACCGCATTCGCATTCCGGCCAAGCTGGCGCGGATTTCGGATCGCATCGACGTGGCCATGATCAAGATCGACCTTCCGCAGACCATGCGGAAGGTGGAACTGAACGACAACTACGACAGCATCAAGGTGGGCGACCCGGTGGTGTGCCTGGGCTATCCGGCGGTCTCGCTGGTGGTGGTGGGCGTGGTGGCGTCGCGCGACCCGCTCAACCAGCAGGCCAGCGCGAAGGAGATTCCGGATCCGACCCTGTCGGTGGGCAACATCGCGCGGGTGATTCGGGGCCAGGTGGGGCTGACCGAAGCCTCGATTTTCGGCGGCGATATTTACCAGTTGACGATCAATTCGACCGGGCACGGCAACAGTGGCGGGCCCTTGTTCGACGAACGCGGACGGGTGGTGGGCATCTTCACTCTCGGATGGAGCGAGGGCACAACGGCGGTGACGGCGGCGATTCCCATCCGCTACGGCATGGAACTGATGGGGGTCCAGCGCGCGACTCCCTAGCGGGTTTGCGGAAGGAGCGCGGAGACCATGGCATCGCTCGAGAACGTCTTGCTCGGCGAATACCGGGTCGTGGAACGCATCGGCGCGGGCGGGATGGGAGAGGTGTATCGGGCGGTCCACACGCACCTGGGCCGCGTGATCGCGGTCAAGGTCCTCCATCCCGGACTGGCGGACGGAGCGACGCTGCAACGCTTCTACGGAGAGGCCGGCATCCAGGCGAGCCTGAATCACCCCGGCGTGGCGGAGTACCTGGGGTTCTTCGAAACCGACGGACGTCCCTGCATTCTGATGGAGTATGTGGATGGCGAGACGCTGTCGGCGGCCATCGAGCGGCGGGGGCCGCTGCCGCCCTGGGAGGCGGTGAAGACTCTGCGCGAGTGCGCGGCCGTGGCGGCGCATTTCCATGCGCAGGGCGTGGTTCACCGCGACCTGAAATCGAGCAATGTCAAGATCAACTCCGCCGGGCAGGTGAAGGTTCTCGACTTCGGCATTGCGAGGCGGCAGCATGCGGACCGTCTGACGCAGACGGGCGCGGTGATCGGCACTCCGGACGCGCTGGCGCCGGAGCAGTTGAGGGGCGAAGCGGTGACGCCGGCCACCGACGTGTGGCAACTGGGAATCATGCTCTACGAACTGCTGTCCCGGCAGTCGCCGTTTCACGCCGGCTCGACTTCGGAGACTTACGCGCGGATCATGTTCGCGGAGGCTCCGCCCGTGTCCGCGCCGCCGGCGCTGGCGGCCGTGGTGGCGCGCTGCCTCCAGAAGGACCCCGCCAAACGGTTCGCTTCCGGAGCCGAGTTGTACCAGGCCCTGCAAGTTCTGGAGCATCCCGCGCAGCCGCCCAGGCGGCGTTTGGGCTTGGTGGCGGGGATCGCCGCGGCGGCCGTTCTGGCGGTGCTGGCCGGCGTGGCCGCCCTGCGCAATGGGAGAGAGCCGCCGGCGCCGCCGGCCGCCGTGGCGGCGCCCGCCCAGGTCATCACCATCGATACGATGGATGGCGTGGCGCAAGTGTACCGGGACGGCAAGCCAGTCGGTTCGACCCCCTTTCAAGTGCCGGCGCGCACCGGGGAGCGGGTGAATCTGGTTTTGCGGCGCGAAGGGTTTGCGGATTCGCCGGTGCAATTCGAGGCCGCCGAACCGCACGTTTACACATTCGCCTTGCAGCCGCTAAAGGGGCGCTGAAATGTTCTGGTCCAAGACGAAAACGCAAGATGCACCCGCCGAAGGAGCGCTCCCCGCGGCGAGCCTGCTGAGCGACGCGGGCTGCCACCGCGAACTGAACGAGGATTCGGGGAGCATCGTGCGGGCGGGGAACGGCCGGCACGGCGACCGCGGTCTGCTGGCGGTGGTGGCGGACGGCATGGGCGGGCACGAGGCCGGCGAGGTGGCCAGCCGGACCGCGGTGGAGACGATTTCCCGGGCGTATCCGCTGGAGAAAGGGACGCCCGGCGAGGCGCTGGCCGCCTCGTTCCACAAGGCCCACCGGGAAATCCGGCGTATGGCTCAGGCCGACCCGAAAATGAAGGGCATGGGCACCACCTGCACCTCGCTGGCGATTACGGGCGACCGAGCCTGGGCGGCGCACGTGGGAGACAGCCGGCTGTACCTGGTCCGGGACGGCGGCGTGTACCAATTGTCGGAAGACCACACGCAGTGCATGGCCATGGTGCGCCAGGGCCTGCTGAGCATCGAGGAAGCGCGCAAGCACGAGGATCGGAATCTGCTGCAGCACGCCATGGGTACCCGCAAGGAACTGGTGCTGATGAGCTGGCCGGAGCCGATGGCGGTAAAACCCGGAGATGCCTTTGTGCTGTGTTCCGACGGGCTGCACGATCTGGTGGCGGACACCGAGATCCGCGACGCGGTGCGCGGATCGATCCCCGAAGAGGCGTGCCGCAAGCTGGTGCGGATGGCCCGGGAACGGGGCGGGTACGATGACATCACGGTAGCTGTGGTTTTCATCCCCGGCGGCCGGGTCCCGGCCGGCGCGGGGACTTTGCAGGAAACGCGGCAATACGAGGTGCACGGATGATTGGACGCACGGTCGGCAACTACCGGATCGTACGCGAAATTGGCTCCGGCGGCATGGGCGCGGTGTACGAGGGCGTCGATGTGATGGTGGAGCGTCCGGTGGCGATCAAGGTGCTGCGCGCCGAAATCGCGCGGCAGCCGGAGCTGATCGAGCGCTTCCGCAGCGAAGCGGTGACGCTGGCGCGTCTGAATCATCCCTGCATCGCCACTCTGTACAGCTTCTTCCGGGAGCGCGACGAGTTCTACATGGTGATGGAATTCGTGGCCGGGAGAAACCTGGAGGGCGTTCTGAAGGATGCCGGGCGCATCCCGCCGGGGCCGGCGGTGGAGATCCTGCGGCAGGTTCTGGACGGCATGGCGCACGCGCACTCGATGGACGTGCTGCACCGCGATATCAAGCCCGCCAACATCATGTTCACCCGCGAAGGCAAGGTCAAAGTGACCGATTTCGGCATTGCCAGGGTGCTGGGAGCTTCCCGCATGACGCGCGAGGGGCGCATCATCGGCACGCTCGAGTACATTGCGCCGGAGCGCATCCGGGGCGAGGAAGCGGACATCCGTTCGGACCTGTATTCGGCGGGCATCGTGCTGTTTGAGATGCTGACCGGGCGCCTGCCGTTTATTTCGGAAACCGATTTCGGACTTTTGCAGGCGCACCTCAACAATCCGCCGCCCGCGCTGGCGGAATTCGGGGTGAGCTGCCCGCCGGAACTCGAACAGGTCCTGCGCATGGCGCTGGCGAAGAATCCGGCGGAACGGTTCCAGTCGGCCGAGGCGCTGCGCAACGCGCTCGCCGGCGTCGCGACGCCGCCCGTCGCGGCCGCCGCGAAGCCGACCCGACTGGCCGAGCCGGCTCCGGTCCCGCAGCCCACGCGGCTGGCGAGCGCGGCGGCGCCGGCCGGCCCCGCGCCGGCCAGGAAGCTGCCGCTGAAATGGGTGGCCGTGGCGGCGGCCGGCGCGTTATTCCTGGTGGCGGCCGCGGTGGTGTGGTTTCGCCTGGGAAGCCAGCCGGAGGCGGCGCGGACGCCGCCCGCCCCGGCGCCGCCACCCGCGGTGCAGTCCGCTCCGCCACAGCAGCCGACGCAACTGCCGCCGGAGCTGCGGCCGGATTCGGCCGGCGACGTGAAAATCACTCCTGGCAAGAGCGGTTCCCTTTCGGAATTGCTGGCCGAAAATGAGGCGCCGAAGAAGCCTTCCATCGACCGCGAGGACAAACGCAAGGCCGCTCTGCGGGCGCTGGAAGGCGGGCAGAAGGGGAGCGACGATGCCAAGCGAAAGGCGGCGCTGCGAGCGCTCGATAAGTAGTTTTGGTGCGTGGTTCATGCTGGCCCTGGCGGCGGTTTTCGTTGCCGCTTCAGCTCAAAGCACGAAGCCGATTTCTTACCCGGGCCTGACCGAGGCGCTGCGCCTCGGCGGGCTGCGCGCGGATGAACTGGTGCAGTTCGTCCAGTTGCGGGGCGTCGATTTCGAACTCAACGCGGAGCGGGAAGCCGGCCTCAAGGCGGCGGGCGCCACGCCGGCGCTGATCGAGGTGGTGCGGGCCAGCCGGCGCGGCCTGGGCCCGGCCAGAACCATCCGCGACGTGAGGAGGATCTTCGTCGACAAGATGCCCGACGAGCTGGACAAGCACATTAAGGCGGAGATTGCCAGGCAGATTCGCACTCTCCGGGTGGTGACGAGCAGGAGCCAGGCCGACGCGATCATGAAGGGCACGGTCCAGGATCGCGGCGGAACCGGCGCGACGGTGACCGGCGGCTACCTGGGCATGAAGAACACCGCCACCGGAGCGGTGAGCGTGCTCGACGCCCGCAGCGGCGTGGAGATGTGGAAGTCGGAAGCCGGCGACCGCACACCAATCGTCGGCGCCCTGTCGCGCGGCGGCCCCAAGAAAGTGGCCGAGCGCCTGGTGAGCAACCTCAAAAAAGCCCTCGAATAGAATAGGGACGGTAACAATTTCCCCCTTTTCCCCGGCAGGGTGGAAAAACGCGTGCGCGGCCCCCGATCTTGACTCTAACCGTTGAAATGGGTTACCTTAGCGGTTCGACTCGGCCCTGCTTCGGCCGTGGAAACCTGGGTTATGTCCGACGACGCCAGCAGCGAATTCAGCCAGGCCGAGATCCTGCTCGAATCGACCTTGGAGAGCGTCGACCGGGCCGAGGCCGAGGTGCTTCGCGTGGCGCAAACCTGCGGGATGGTGGAGGACGACCAGCTCCGCCTCGGGATGGCGGTCCGCGAATCGGTGGTGAATGCGGTGGTCCACGGGAACCGGTACAATTCCCACAAGCGGGTCCATCTCCGGATTGCGCGCAGCCGCGAATCGTTGCAGGTGGAAATCGCCGACGAAGGCGAAGGGTTTGAGTTGAGTTCCGTTCCGGACCCGCTGGCCCAAGAGAACCTGCTGAGGCAGTCGGGCCGGGGCATTCTGCTGATCCAGGCTTTCGTGGACGAGTTCCGGGTGAAGCGCGGGCCCAGCACCGGAACCGAGGTGCGGCTGGTCAAGTACCTGAACCGGGAGCCTTGACGGAGTTCGATCGTTCTTAGCGAAAGAGGAGGTCTACAACTCGTGAGCGTAAAACTAGCAGTTCGGCAGGTCGGTGATGTAAGTGTTGTCGATGCGTCGGGCCGCATCACGCTGGGAGAAGGTTCCAGCGCGTTCCGCGAGGCGATTCGCGAACTTGTAAATAAGGGCAACAAGAAGGTGTTGTTGAACCTCGCTGAAATTTCCTACATCGACAGTTCCGGAATCGGAGAACTGGTGTCCGGTTTCACTACGGCGACCAATCAGGGCGGCCAGTTGAAGCTTCTTGGACTGACCAAGAGAGTGCAGGATCTCCTTCAGATCACCAAGCTCTACACCGTCTTCGAGGTCTTCGACGACGAAAGCGCGGCCGTGCGCAGTTTCGCCTGACCCTTTTCGGCACGGCGGGGTCGGGCGCTCCGCTTCGGTCCAGCGCACATTCGGGAGAGAATTCAGGCCGCCCCGCGGAACTGTAGTTCGTGGGGCTGGATCTCCTGTATGGATGTGTCCGACCTGAGAGACGCCTATGCGACCCGGCCGCTCGAGCCGGCACCTCGTCTGTCCGTCATGGAACCGCGCGGGCCTGTTTCGGCGGTTGTCGCCGATCAACTGATTCTGTTTCGAGAGGGAATCGTATCGCTTTGCGAGGGGTGGAACTTGTCTGTCGCCGCACAGTGCGGCGACGGCCAGGAAGCGCTGGAAGCCATCCAGGCGAGCAAGCCCGATCTGGCCATCCTGGCTCTGGATCTTCCGAAGCTGGACACCCTCGAGATCCTCCGCCGGGTCCGCCAGTCGGGTTTCGCTACCAAGCTCCTGGTGATTTCCACGCGCGACGATCGCAAGACCGTCCTCGAGGCGCTGCGCGGCGGAGCGCACGCCTACCTGCTGAAGTCCGCTCCCGCGCGGCACCTGTACGAAGCCATCCATCAGACGCTGGATGGCGGAGTGTATGTGACGCCGTCCCTCGAACCGGACCGTCTCTTCGGACCCCGGCGGGACCGCCCGGAGGGAGATCCCCTGGAGAGCCTGAGCGCCCGCGAGTACCAGGTGTTCCACCTGCTGGTCGAGGGTTTTCGCGCCAAGGAAATCGCGGCCCGGCGGGGGTTGAGCGCCAAAACGGTGGACACCTACAGGTCCGCCCTGATGCGCAAGCTGGACATCCACGATCTGCCCGGCCTGGTGAAGTTCGCGGTTCAGCGCAACCTCACGGCCCTGAAATAGGCCCTGCGCCCGGGTGCCTATTTCGTTCGTTCAGCCGCGACGACCGCGCCGATTACGCCAGGGTTACCGAGCCGCGCGCGTTAGCAAGCGGTAGAACAACCGACGCGACCGCTAACAAACGCGCCACTACCCCCGGTTGGGCCGAGCCAGCTCCTTGAAAGCCCATGGCCGCGTGGCATACCGGAGAAGTGCCAAAGTGCCCTGCGGGGCCGGTTAAACGGCGTTCGAGGAAGTATACCCTGGATTAGTACCGGGAAGTCGGCTTGCGGACGTTGAACGCAGGAAACAACTATCGGGAAGACTGGTTCTCCCAAAACACCCGTTCAGCGGCTCTCAAACTGATGCCTCTGTGAGCCGCACCCCCCGGCCTCCTACCACAACCCAATCAGCTTCCACCACGCAAACCCCGCTGTGGACCAGATGGCGAGGTTGACGAACGAGATCAGGAAGCCCGCCTTCCACCAGCAGCGGAAAGAGACGTACTCGTGGGCGTAGAACATGGGCGAGGGCGTGGTGCCGTAGTTGGTCAGCCCCGCCGCCAGGTTGGTGAAGCAGGCGAAGGAGTAGACCACCAGGCCCGCGGGCGCCCCCTTGGCGAGCAAAACGGCCAGGAAGGCCGGGTACATGGCCAGAATGTGCGCCGTGATGCTGGCGAACCCGTAGTGGGCGTAGTAGTAGATCGCGAGCGCCGCGGCGAACAGCGCCACCCAGCCGAAATTGGCGAAGGCGCCGCCCACCGCCTTGGCGAACTCCGTGGTGGCGCCCGTATCGTTCAGCGCCTTGCCGAGGCGCAGCAGGCCGCCGTACCAGATGAAGATGTCCCAGGCCGCGCGCTCGGACTTGACCTCTTCCCATTTGAGCACCCCGGTCACCAGCAGCACCGCGCTGCCGAACAGCGCCGTCACGGTGATGTCGATCTTGTGCACGCCCGAGGTGGCCCACAGCCCGCACACGGCCGCGAAGACCGCCGCCAGAATCCACTCGCCGCGCTTCATGGGGCCCATCTCGCGGAGCTGCGACGCGGCGAAGGCGGCGGCTTCCGGGGTGCGGCGAATCTGGGGCGGGTTGATTTTCAACATCAGCGGCGGAATCGCGGCCAGGGAAACCAGTCCCGGCACGATGCCGGCCAAAAGCCAGCTCGACCAGGTCACCGTCTGGCCGTACTGGCCGGCACTCTGCGCCGCCAGCGGGTTGCTGGCCTGGCCGGTGAAAAACATCGCGGCTGTCACGCAGATGCCCTGGTACACGGCGGTGAACAGGAACGATCCGATCAGCGCCGCGCTGGGCCCGGGCAGCGAACCGTACAGCTCGGCGATGGAGCGCAGAATCGGCAGGATCACGCCTCCCGAGCGGGCGGCATTGGAGGGGATGATCGAGGCCAGCACCATGTCCGAGAGCGAAAGCGAGTAGGCGATCCCCAGCGTGCTCTTGCCGAACATGCGCACGAATCCCAGCGCAATCCGCCGCGCCAGGCCGGTGTCGATCAGCGAACGAGAGATAAAGAACGCCGCCATCACCAGCCACACCGTCGGATCGGAGTAGCCGGCCAGCGCCTCCGCCAGCGACAGTCCGCCCCCCACCGACGCCAGCGTGATGGCCATCAGCACCAGCGCCCCGCCCGGTATGGGCTGCAGGATCAGGCCGCCCACCGTCGCTACGAAGATCCCGACCAGCCGCCAGCCTTCGGGCGAAACGGCCGCCGGGCGCGGCAGCAGGTGGACGATCGCCACGTACAAGGCTGCGAGCACCGAAAACCGGACGACAGTGCCCCGGACCGTGCGCGTTTGGCTGGGCGTCGTGGCCGGCATTGGAGCGAGAGTAGCACAATGTTCTTGCGCTCCGGCGGCGGCGGTCTGTAGTATTCTGGGAGTTGTAGGTGAATCCAGACCTGGAGGTCGTGTGCCAATGTCGGCTATCTTACGCAAACTGGCCCTCGGCGCCGCCGCTGCACTGCTGGCAGCCGGCGGAGCGTGGGCGCAAACTTCATCCATCGAGGGTGACGTCAAAGGCGAGGACGGGAACGGGCTGCGAGGCGCGCTCGTCAAAATCGAACGCAAGGATATTAAGGGCAACTATAAGGTCAAGAGCGACAAGAAGGGCCATTTCTTCCATGCCGGGCTGCCGCTCGGCATGTACAAGGTCATCCTGGAGGTGGAAGGCAAGGACGTCGACACTATGGACAACGTCCGCACCCGCCTGGGCGACCCGACGGTGGTGAACTTCGACCTGAGCGCCCTGAAGCGGAAGCGCGATGCCCTGCAAAGGGCCGCCGAAACGGGACAACTCACCGCCGAGCAGGCGCGCGAGATGACTCCCGAGCAGCGCGCCGCGATGGATAAACAGATGAAAGAGCGGCAGGCGGCCATGGCCAAGAACAAGGCGCTCAACGACGCCTTCAACGTCGGCATGGACGCACTGAAGGCCAGGCAGTTTGACGCCGCTGTCGAGTCGTTTGCCAAAGCCAGCGAAATGGACCCCAAACAGCACGTCGTGTGGGCGCAACTGGCCGAGGCATACGTCGGGTTGGGAACCACCAAGACCGGCGCAGAGCAGGATGCCATCATGGCCAAGGGGCTCGAAGCGTACGGCAAGGCGATGGAGTTGAAGCCCGACGACGCCGGCTATCACAACAATTACGCGCTGGCGCTGGCCAAGGCCAAGAAGTTCCCCGAAGCGCAGGCCGAACTGACCAAGGCCGCGCAAATCGACCCGCCCAACGCCGGGCGCTACTTCTACAACCTCGGCGCGGTGCTGGTCAATATCGGCCAGCTCGAGCCGGCCGGCGAGGCTTTCAAGAAGGCCATCGAAACCGATCCGAACTACGCCGACGCCCAATATCAGTACGGCGTGTACCTGATTTCCAAGGCGACCACCACGCCGGATGGCAGGATCACGCCGCTGGAGGGCACCAAGGAAGCCTTCCAGAAGTACCTGCAACTCAAGCCGGACGGCCCGTTCGCCGAATCGGCCAAGGGCATGCTGGCGTCGTTCGACGCCGCGGTGCAGACGGAGTACAGGAACCCCAACGCTCCGCCGGCCCAGAAGAAAGCTGCCAAGAAGAAGTAACCTGATCCTCGAAGGACGGGCGCCTCGCTCCGGCGGGGCGCCCTCTCTCCATGCTGCGCCTGGTTGGAATCCTGTTAACCGCCGTTGTCCTGATCACCCTGCTGCGCACCGTCATCGGCGTGGTTATGAAAATGGTGGGAGGACTGTTCAACCCGCCCGGGCCGTCTTCGCCCGGGCCAAAATCGGCCTCCGGCTTTCGGGCGGGAGGAGAACTGAAGCGCGATCCGGTCTGCGGCACGTTCGTCCCCGCCGCGACCTCCCTCAAGAAGACACTCGGCGGCCAGACGCTATACTTCTGCTCGCAAGCCTGCTGCGACCGGCACGGAAAAAGGGAACAGTAACAATTTCCCTGTTTTCCTAGTTGCCTGCCCGCGGCGGGACGATCCACAGGAAGAACTTGTGGCTCAGGTAGGAGTCTTCGTCGTTCTCGTTGCCGACCGTGGTTTCCTTCTCCGCCTTCCAGTCGCCCATGTCGAAGGTGTTGGAAACGATTCGCGTGCCGGGCTTCAAATCCGCGAGCAGCTTGGGGCGCAGCTTCAGATTGATATTCGGCAGCAGGAACAGCGTGACCACCGTCGCCTCGTGGATATCGGCTTCAAACAGGTCGTTCTCCTCGAACCGGACCAGGTTCTCCACGCCGGCCTTCTTTGCGTTCTCCTTCGCTTCGCCGATGCGCACCGGGTTGATGTCGACCCCGACGCCGTGCGCGCCGAAGCTCTTGGCGGCGGCAATCACGATGCGGCCATCGCCGCAGCCGAGGTCGTACACGATGTCGGTCTTTTTGACATCGGCCAGTTTCAACATCGCCTCCACGGCCTGTTCGGTGGTGGGGACAAAGGGCACATCCGGCTCGCGGCGCGGCTTGGCGGTCTGCGCCGGGGCAAGGGCGGCGGAAAGCAGCGCAACCACCGCGCAGGAGCAAAGAAGCAATTTCCGAGTTCTCATAGTTTTATCTCTGGTTTCCCGAGGTTAGCGCAAAACCGGGCGCTGGCGCATCCCCGGCTCTCACTTCGCCAGCGCGGCCTGCGCCCGGGCGGCCTGCGCGTTCAGGTTGGCGATTTGCTTCAGGTCTTCTTCGGCCAGGGCCACCACGTTCTGAATGCGCGACAGTTCGCCGGGGACCGCGGCCGCCCTCTCCCCCTGGCTGTCCAGCCGGACCGCGATCGCGCGGTACTGCTCGGTGAGATCGCGAAAGCGCCGAGCGATGCTGGTCAGGAGGTTCTCGCGCCGGCGGTTGATCTCTTCCATGTCCCGGATCGCCTGCTGGGTCCGGGTGACGCGCTCGGAGGCGGCCGAGATCTGTTCGCGCAGTTTCTTGTTGGCCAGCTCCAGTTGGAGCAGGCGCTCGTTGCGGCTCTTCATCTCGGTCCGCATGGCGTCCACCACGCGCACCGTGGCGTCGACACGGTCGCGCAACTCCTGCCCTTCGGCGCTCAGCCGCTGGTTTTCCTCGGCGGCCCTTCCGAGCTTCTCGTCCAGCAGGCCGGCGCGCATCTCGAGTTCGGCGATGGTGGCATTCGCCGCTCTGAGGTTCTCGCGCAGTTGGATGGCTAGCCTCGCCTGTTCGAAATCCGCGGGCGCGGGCGCGGCGTGCCGGGCGGCGGGAGCCAGCGGCGCTTGCGGCGCCGCGGCCGGCGGCATGCCCGCCAGCAAGCGCAGCGACGCGTTGTCCGCTTCGGCTTTCTCCGCGCGGGCGCGGATGGATTCGATCTCGGCCATCACGCCGGCCGCGGCCCGTTGCAGCTTAGACCAGCGATGCGTTTGCCAGGCGGCCGCCGCCAGGGCCAGCACGGCGGCCCCCGCCAGAATCGTCGTCAGCCAGCTTCGGCTCATGACGCACTCACCTTTTCTCCAGCAAGTACCGGTTGCGATAGTTCAGCGGCCGGTCGCCGGCTTCCAACTGCACTTGAATCATCCTGCCGGTCCGCTGCGGCAACTCCAGCGTCACGCTATACAGCGCGCCGATGGTTTCCAGCGTCCGGGCGATCGACGAGTCGATGTCGGTCGCCGACCGGCAGAAAGCGGCCGAGCCGCCGGTAGAAGCGGTCAGCTTCATCAACCCGCTCTGGTAGGCTTCGTTCAGCCGGTCGCTGCGGTAATCGAGATGGACGATGAACAGCGGCGGCTGGGTCGCGGCCAGAGCGGTTTCCAGTTTCGAGATCTTGTCCTGCACCAGCCCTTCCGGGAAGTAACGGCTCAGGTCGCGCGAGTCGCTGGAGTTGATCACCGGGTTGGTGAAGTCCTCCCGGTAGTTGTAGACATTGCTGTCGGTGACGTACAGCACGGCGACGCGGACGTTGGCGCGCGTCAGAACGGCGTCGGCCACTCGCGCCGCCGCGGCGACCGTGTCGAGCAGGCCCGCCTTTCCGCTGGCCGGGTAAGCGCGAATGGTCTCGGCCGCCCGGGTGCGGTCCTGCGTCGGGTCCAGCAGCACCTGCAATCCGTCCTGCGCCCGCAGCACGGAGATCCAGGTGCGGGCGGGAAGCGTGGAGAGACTTTCGGCCAGGGCGCTCCGCGCCAGGTCCGCCAGGGTCAGGTCGCCGGTCAGATCGAGCGCCAGCATCAGGATCAGGTCGTCGCCGGGGGCGCGCACCGCCGCTACCCGCGCCGCGGCGCCGTCGACGGACGCTTTCAGTTCGCGCGCCGTCACCGGCGCGCCGGAGGCCGACATCGGCACGCGCAACAAGCTGGGCGGCGCGGCCAGCGCCGCCGCACTTGTAAGGATCCATATCAGGCGCCGCATCAGAAGCTGAACCTCATCCCCAATTGCATCACCCGCCCGCCGCGCGAACCGATGATGCGGCCGGCATTCACGTTGGGCGCGCCGGCCGGGCCGATCATGGCATCCGGGTCGTTCCAGTTGGCGTGATTCAGGAAGTTCAGGCCCACCGCGCTGACTTCCAGCGTCCGGTCCGCCCGGAGCACGAAACGCTTCACCAGCGAAAGGTCGTGATTCTGGGCGCCCGGATTGCGCAGGAACGGATGCGTGCGGGGCCCGTCGCCAGGCGTGAAATCCGCCGGCTGGTCGAACGCCGCCGGATTGAACCACTGCTCGGCGGTTTGTTTCCCGGCGCGCGCCTCAACCCCCGGAACCAGGTTCACGCGCAGGCCGCCGATCACGCCCCCGGTGTTGTTGAACTGCGGATATGGCGCCAGCGGCTCGCCGGTACTGAAGCTGCTGATGGTGGACACCGACCAGCCCCCGGCCAGGTGCCGCCGCCAGTCGGAATAGGGCAGAAGCAGCCGGCTCGGCCCCAGGGGCAGTTCGTAGGCGCAGGTCATCGACAACCGCCGCGGGCTGTTGTAGGCGGTCAGCGCCCACTCGTTGCGCCGGTTGAAGTAGTCCTGCGTGCCGTGCGGCCCGGAGTAATCGTCCATCTGGCGCGAACCCTCGAAGCTGGCGCTCACGGTGAGGCCTTTGGAACTGCGCTTCTCCACACGCACGTAGCCGGCCGCGCGGCGGTACCGGCCGGCCGGCCAGGAGCTGTACAGGTCGAAATTGCGGTACTGCGGAAAGGGGCGCAGCGCGCGGCTGAAGGCTTCGTCGTTGAGCCGGTCCCGGTAGGACAGGTTCTCCAGCCGGATGGCGTTCAGATTGATGTTCCCCGTGCTCAGCAGCAGGTCTCTGCCGCCCGAGTTGTAGGCCCCCGCCGTGACCACCACCGCTCCGGGCAGCTCGCGCTCGAACGACAGCGAGTACGAGTGGTATACCGGCTGGCGGCCGCTGCGGTCGATCAGGTCGGCCACCGTGTCGTTGGCCGCCTCGGGCCGCGGGTCGGGCAGCGGCTTGGCCGCCGGCAGGCCCTGGGCCAGGGTGAACGCGGGTTCCAGTTGCACGTTGGGAGAGAGGAAGATCGGCGAGCCGGTGTAACCTTGCGTTCCGAATTGCGAGGAGTAGATCGGGATGGCGGCGTGACTCCGGGAATAGGTCAGCCGGATCACGTTTTTCGGATTGCCGCGCGGGCTCCAGGAAATGCTGGCGCTCGGGTCCAGGCTGGTCAGGGCGGGCTGAAACGCGCGCCCAACGCCGTCGCGCCCGGCCGCGATCAGCGCGCCGGGGCGTCCGTTGACGGGGTTGGGGACGGTGAGATCCACCGTCGTCTGGCGGTCGTATTTCTCCACCCGGGGCGTGTGGAGGTTCAGATTCACGCCGAAATGAAAACTCAATCCCTTGGCCGCCTCGTAGGTTTCCCGCACCGCCACCAGGCCGCTGCCGCGCCGGAAGTAGGAGGGCGACGCCACCTGGCTCAGCTCGCCGTAATCCGCCAGACCGAGCACAAAACTGGCGAAGGCGTGCCCCGTGTTGTTGATGCCGGGCAGGCTGGTCAGGCCGCTGGTAAAGCGCAGGCTCCCCGAGGGGTACGCGGGGACGAAAGCGTTTACCTGGTACTGCGCCCACTGGCCGATGAGGCGCAGGTTGTGCTTCCCGCGGCGCTGCGAGAAGGAGTCGGTCCACACGAAGGTGTTGCGCGTGCCGCGGGAGACCGGATTGGGCCGGCCCATCGAGAGGTACGGCAGAAAACGCAGGTTCGGAAACGCTCCGCCGGCGGCGCCGCGCAGACCAAGCTGGGCGGCATAGCCGGCCGGTTCTCCGCGGCTGTTCTCGCTCGTATCGGTCACTGCCTCGGCGGTGAACGAGTTGATGGTATTCGGGGTGAGCGTCAGCACGTGCTCCAGCGAGCCTCGCCGGGTCGAGAACACCCGGTCCGACGGACCCGGATCGGCGGCGTTGGGGAAGTACCAGGCGGCGCCCGCGAAACCGTTGGTGAAAGACCAGCCGAAGGTCAGCCGCTGCCGCTCGCGCATGGTGTGATCGAGCTTACCGATCATCCCGTTGGCCGTGTTGGTCTCCGGCGACACGACGAAGTAGTTGTTGCGCCAGAACGGACCCGCCGCGGCGTTCGGTTGCGGGTAGAACGCCAGCGCCTTTTGCGCCACCGGGTCCAGGCGCACGCCGGGGATTCGGTTCTCCGGAAACGGATCGCGCAGGTACTGAAGGTTTTCGGTCGAGACCGGCTCGGAGGTCCGGTAGGCGGGGTTGGGACGGGTCGTGTGCGGGTCGTAAATCGGAAGCAGGGCGCCGGCCGAATCGACCGTTTCACCGAACAGCCCGCCGCGCTCCGGCGTGGTTGGCACGGTGCGCAGGTAGGAACGCGAGATGCGCTCGCGCATCCCCTCGTAGGAAAGCGAAAAGAACGTCTTGCGGGCGCCGTGGTACAGCTTCGGAATCACCACCGGGCCGGACACGTTGAACCCGAACTGGTTGCGCCGCAGCAGCGACTTGGAACCGCCGCGCTGGCTAATTTCGTGCGGGACGGCGTCCAGAAAATCGTTGCGGAAATTCTCGAACAGGCGGCCGTGCCAGGCCGCCCGGCTGCCCCCGTTGCGGCGCCCTTTCGCGGGGCTGTCGGCGCGCAGCCCCAGGTTCCGGGTCTGCACCCGAAACTCGTCCAGGGCCTTCTGGATTTCACTCTGCGGCTGCTGCTGCGCCAGAAGGGAACCGGTCAGCAGCAGGCCGCACCACCACGGCTGCATGAACTATCAGTGTATCGCGCGCGCGGCCGGCACAACTCCGCGCCCATTTGACTGCGGGCAACGCGAAACGCTACATTAGAAAAGTAGTCCTCCGGCTTCCTGGAACGTCCCCATCGTCTAGCCCGGCCTAGGACATCGCCCTTTCACGGCGGTAACGGGGGTTCGAATCCCCCTGGGGACGCCA